>NZ_CP022187.1:0-304805 GCF_003111645.1 Parazoarcus communis | reverse complement strand
CCCTGCAGCAGCAAGGGCAGCGGATCATTGGCCTGCTGCAGCCCGTCCGCGATCAGCTCGTGCACCCGGCGCATCGCACGCAGGGAGGTGCACAGCACGAAAGCGCGCCCGCGCGCGGCGCGGATCAGCGGCAGCGCGGTACGGGCAACCGCCTCGATGTAGTCGGGCGAGTTGGGGTCGGGCATGCCTTGCGGCGCATACAGGAGCGCCTGAGTAGCGTAGTCGAAGGGGCTGCCCCAGACCGCGGTCATCGGCGGCGGGTCCATCCACGCCAGCCCGAGCTCGCGGTTGTAATGACCGAAGTCAGCCTTGCCGACGGCGAGCGTGGCCGAGGTAAACACCCAGGCCCGCGGCTGCGCCTCGAGCTGACGCTTGAAGACGTCGGACACATGCAGCGGCGTGGCATTGAGCGCCAGCGACTGGGCAAAGATCTCCACCCAGCGGATCAGATCCTTCTCTTCAGGGCTGAGCCAGCGCCGCAGCCGCTCGCTCATTTCCTGCGCCCGGCGCAAGCAGTTCGCGAGCCCCTCCGAACGTTCGGCCTGTGTATCGAGCACGACCTCCATCTTGTCGAGCGCGGCTGCAAGTGCGTCCACCTGCGCGGTAAAGTCCTCTTTCTCCGCCGCCTGTGCCGCGGACATGCGGGTGCTCTCGGTGCCGAACACCAATCGCAGGTCACGTGCCGCTTTCTCGAGCGCCCGGGTCTCGTCGATCAGGGCGATGCAGTCGCGCGCGCCGGAGACGGTCTCCGAGCGCGTATCGCGCGCCAGCTCCAGCACCTGTGAAGTCGACACCGTTTCGCCAAAGAACAGGCTGGCCGTCTCCGGCAGCTGATGCGCCTCGTCGAAGATCACGGCATTGCAGGCAGGCAACAATTCGCCCATGCCTTCGTCGCGCAGCATCACGTCGGCAAAGAAGAGGTGATGGTTCACCACCACTACATCGGCTTCCATCGCTGTGCGGCGCGCCTGCATGACGAAGCACTCCTTCACCTGCGGGCAGTCCTGTCCGAGGCAGTTGTCGCGGGTGGAGGTCGCCGCGATCCACGCTGCGGAGTCTTCGCGCACATCGGTGCATTCGGCCTTGTCGCCGCTCTGGGTGACGCGGGCAAAGCGCGAGATGGCGCGCAGGTCGGCCGCGTCCTGCGGCGTCTGGAAGCGCCCGTCGCGCTCGTTACGCTCGAGGTGGTAATGGCACACGTAATTGGCGCGCCCCTTGAGCAGCGCAATCGACACCGGCACCTTGAGCGCGGCCCGCACCGTCGGGAGGTCGCGATTGAAGAGCTGATCCTGCAGCGTCTTCGTGCCGGTGGACACGATCACCTTGCCACCCGACATCAGTGCTGGCACGAGATAGGCGAAGGTCTTGCCCGTCCCCGTCCCCGCCTCAGCCACCAGCACACGGTTGCCGCGAATGGCTTCACCGATCTTCTGCGCCATCTCGACCTGCTGCGGGCGCGGACGATAGCCGGGAATCGCCTGCACCAGCGGGCCATCGGACGAAAAGAGATGGGCGAAGTCGGTCATGAAAAGCGCAGGCAAAGCGGCATTCTAAGCCAAGCGTCCTGCCCGGTGCCCGTTGGCACACGCGTAATCGCACGAATGTGGAGCAGACCCGGCCCTGCCCCCGGGCGCCGGGACCGTCGCGCAGACACGGCGTCACCAGGCGCCAGACACACTAATTGGGGCACGGATGAGGTCGCCGCGCTCCGTTTCACGCCATTGCAATATGTCGTGCCCAGAATCCGGGTCTCTTATCCCCCCGGAGAACATGAATGTCTCAGTCAACGCCGCTCGATTCCGAAGACCTGCCGACCAATACCTCCAGCAACGAACACTTCCAGTCGGTCGTGAATCGCGCCGTCAGCCGCCGTGGCTTCTTCAAGACCGGTCTCGGCCTGTCGGCCGCTGCCTTCATGTCAGGCGGTCTGAGCGGCTGCATCATCGAGGTCAATCCCAAGCCGCCGGCAGGCCCGCTCCTCGGCTTCACCGCCATCCCGACGTCGACCGACGACAGCGTCGCCGTCGCCCCGGGTTACACGGCAACCGTGTTCGCGCCGTGGGGCACGCCGCTCTTTTCCACCGGTCCAGGTTCGACCTGGGCCAGCGACGCCAGCGACGATGCCGCAGCCCAGGCTCGTCAGGTCGGCGACAACCACGACGGCATTCACTACTTTGCGCTCAACGGCAGCAAGGAAGGCCTGCTGGTGATGAACCACGAATACGTGAACACTCGCCACCTGTTTGCCGATGGCGTTTCGAACAGCGCTGACGATGCCTACAAGGCCATCCACGCCCACGGCGTATCGGTCATTCACATCAAGCTCAGGAGCGGCAAGTGGGAGATCGTCATCGACTCCCAGTACAACCGTCGCATCACCGGCGACACGCCGATGCTGATCACCGGACCTGCTGCAGGCGACGCGCTGATGAAGACCAGCGCCGATGCGTCGGGCACCCTGGTTCGCGGCACGCTGAACAACTGCGGCAACGGTTACACGCCGTGGGGCACCTACCTGACCTGTGAAGAAAACTTCAACCAGTACTTCGGCACCCGCAGCGGCAGCGACACGCGCACGACTGCGCAGAAGCGCTATGGCGTCAGCGGTCAGACCACCGGCTACGGCTGGGAGCAATACATCGACCGTTTCGACTACGCGAAGGAGCCCAACGAATCGAACCGTTTCGGCTGGATCGTGGAGATCGACCCCTTCGACCGTCATTCGACACCGAAGAAGCGCACCGCACTCGGTCGCATCAAGCATGAGAATGCTGCCTACACCCTGACCCCCGACAATCATGTCGTGGTGTACATGGGTGACGACCAGGCCAACGACTACATCTACAAGTTCGTATCCGATGGTGTCTACACCAAGGGCAACGACCGTGCCAACGCCAACCTGCTGGACTCGGGCAAGCTCTATGTTGCCCGCTTCAACGATGGCTCGACCACGGGCGACTTCATGGGCAATGGCGAGTGGATCCTGCTCGACAAGACGGCCAATGCCACCCTCGCCGCCGATGCACGCTTTGCCAGCCAGGCCGAAGTGCTGATTCATACCCGGCTTGCTGCAGACGCTGTCGGCGCCACCAAGATGGATCGCCCGGAATGGGTCACCGTTCATCCGAGCACCGGCGAAGTCTATGCAACCCTGACCAACAACTCGGGCCGCTCCGTCACCGACGACGCCAACCCCCGTACCGCCAACCGCTACGGCCAGATCGTGCGCTGGCGCGAAACCGGTGGCGACGCAGCCGCACTGACCTTCGAGTGGGACATCTTCGTACTGGCCGGCAATCCGAACGTCTACCCCGATCGCAGCAACCTCAAGTCGGGCTCGGACAACGTCACCGTCGATAACACCTTCAACAGCCCGGACGGCCTTGCCTTCGACGACGCCGGCCGCCTGTGGATCCAGACCGACGGCAACTACAGCAACAGCGGCGAGTACGCTGGCCAGGGCAACAACCAGATGCTGTGTGCCGACCCCACGACCAAGGAGATCCGCCGCTTCTTCACCGGCCCGAAGGAGTGCGAGATCACCGGCGTCACCTTCACCCCGGACAGCAAGACCATGTTCATCAACATCCAGCATCCGGGTGAAGGCGGCAACAGCAACTGGCCGGAGGGCGGCAGCGCACGCCCGCGTTCGGCCACGATCATCATCACCAAGAACGACGGTGGCGTGATCGGCACCTGATCGTCCCAGCCCGCTCCCTTGCCTCCGCAGGGCCAAGGGCCGAGCCCGGTGCTGCATTCCCGAAGAAGGGGATGCAGCACCGGGTATTCCTGCGCTCCTGAACCCCAGCCCGGCGCCCCCCCATTCTCAACCCATTTTCAACCCATGCCTTCATGTGCTTGCTCCACCCTGCTGCAAGCCCGGCAGCCCCATGCATCGCAATGATCTCCCTGCCCGCCATCGTCCGTCGCCTTGAGGCCTGGCTGCCTGTGCTGGCCTGGGGCCTTGCGCTGAGTGTCGCGGCGTGGACGTGCGCGACGGTCTTCTGGCAACTCACCGCACCCGATCCGGTCAGCGCACTGCCGTCGCACACTGCAGACCCCAGAAGCGCGGCGCGCGACATCGTGCGTGCGCTCGGCAGCGGCGAAAGCGAACCCGCGCCCCACACGCAAGTGCACACCGACTACCAGCTGATCGGCCTCGCGACCGGCTTCGGCCAGCGACCGGGCTTCGCCCTGCTGCGCAGACCAGACGGAGAAACACTTGCACTCCTGCAGGACGAAACGCTGGCAGACGGGCTGCGCCTGGTGCGAATCCTGCCTGACCGGATCGAACTCGCTGCGGACGGACGCACCGTGGCGTTGCACATGACAGGGGCGGACAGCACGACCTCGCCGGTCGCCACCAGCGACACCCGCACCGATGCCATCTCAACGGATTGAACCCAAACCACCATGCTGCTTGTCTCCCGCCTGCGTCGTCTCGTCCTGCTTGCCGCCTTTCTGCCCTTGCCATTGTTCGCGGCCGACGACCCGGTGTCGCTCAACTTCCAGAACGCCGACATCGATGCGGTCATTCAGGCCATCGGCAAGCTCTCCGGTACGAACTTCCTCGTTGATCCCCGGGTAAAAGGCAAGATCAACATCGTCACCAACACGCCGGTGGCACGCGAGCTTGCGTATCAGATCCTGCTCTCGGCGCTACGCCTGCAGGGCTATACCGCCGTCGAGGACAAGGGGGTGACCAAGATCGTCCCCGAGGCCGATGCCAAGCTGCATGCCGTACCGGTGGGCAGAGACGTCGCAGCAGCCGGGGGCGATCGCCTGGTGACACAGGTATTCGCACTCCGCCATGAGTCGGCAGCGCAGATGGTGTCGGTCATTCGCCCGCTGGTTGCGCCGAACAATTCGGTGAGCGCGTTTCCCGCGAACAACGTACTCGTGGTCACCGATTACGCCGGCAACATTGCCCGCATCGCCAGCGTCATCGAATCGCTCGACGTCGTGCAGGGCGACCTCGGCGTGATCGAACTGCGGCACGCTGCGGCCGTCGACCTCGCGCCCCTGCTGTCACGTCTCCTCGCCGAACGCGGCGCAGCGGCCAGCGGCACCGGCGCCGGCGCCGGCGCAGTGCAGATCCTCGCCGAACCCAACAGCAACAGCCTGCTGGTGCGCGCCGACACGCCCAGCCGCATCTCCGCAGTGCGCCAGCTCGTGGCGAGCCTCGACCGCCCCGGCGCCGCAGGAAACATCCATGTCGTCTACCTGAAGAACGCCGACGCAGTCCAGGTCGCCGACACGCTCAATGCCACGCTGAGCGGCAGCGGCGTCACCGATACGCAGGGCAGTGCCATGCTGAGCAGCACGGGTGCGAGCAGCGCCAGCGCAGCAGCGGGCGGCGACGCGATGGGCATCGCCGCGTCGGCCTCCCGCAGCAGTTCGACGAACAAGCGCACGCGAAGTGACACCGGCACGGGCGGCGCAGTCCAGGCAGACCCGGTCAACAACGCGCTGATCATCAACGCCCCTGAGGCCATCTACCGCAATCTGAGAGTGGTGATCGACCAGCTCGACCGTCGCCGCGCACAGGTGTACATCGAAGCGCTGATCGCCGAGATCTCGACCGAGCGCGCCGCGGAGTTCGGCATCCAGTGGGCGGCGGGCGACAACAGCGGCAGCGCAGCCATTGTCGGCGGCACCTCGTTCAGCAGCGGCGGCAACAACCTGATGCAACTCATCACCGGCGCAGCAAGTGGCACCATGGCCACGCCCGGCAACGGCCTGACACTCGCCGTAGGCAACGGCAAGGTGACCATTCCCGGTGTTGGCGAGATCATCCGCCTCGGCATGCTTGCCCGCTTCCTCGAAAACGAAGTGAGCGCCAACATCCTGTCCACGCCCAACATCGTCACCCTCGACAACGAGGAGGCCAAGATCGTCGTCGGCCGCAACGTGCCCTTCGTCACCGGCCAATACACCAACACCGGCTCAGGCAGCACCGTCAGCAACCCGTTCCAGACCATCGAGCGCAAGGACGTCGGTCTCACGCTCAAGGTCAAGCCGCAGATCTCGGAAGGGGGCTCGATCCGCCTGGCGATCTACCAGGAAGCCTCGGCCGTGGTCGCCAGCACCGACACCGGCAACGGCCCCACCACCACCAAACGTTCGATCGAGTCCATGGTCATGATCGACGACGGCGCCATCATCGCGCTCGGCGGGCTGGTAGAGGACAGCTACAGCGGCGGAGAGGAGAAGATTCCGCTGCTGGGCGACGTGCCGGTGGCCGGCGCCCTGTTCCGCTACGACACGCGCAAGCGCACCAAGACCAACCTGGTCGTGTTCCTGCGTCCGGTCATCCTGCGCGAGCGCGAGGACTACGCCGGCATCACCCGCTCGCGCTACGACTACGTGATCGGCGAACAACGCGCCTCCGCCAGCAAGCGCGATCTGCTGCGTGGCGAACCCGGCACGCCGGAGCTGCCCGCCTTCGACAGCCCCGCCCCGGCTGTTCCGCGCACCGCGCCGGCACCGGTCGAGGAAGCCGAAGTCCGTCGCATCGACTAGGCGATGAACATGGCGCCCAACCTGCCCTACGCCTTTGCCCGTCGCCACGGCGTGCTTGTCACCGCGATCGGCACCGAACACGCCGACGTGCTGCTGCGCGAGGACGCCAGCCTCGCCGCAGTGGCCGAGGTGCGCCGCCACCTCGGCCTGCCGCTGCAGCTCGCGACGGTGCCAAAGGCGAGCTTCGACACGCATCTGGCGGAAACCTACAGCGCCGGAGACGGCAGCGCCGCCGAGATCGTTGCCGACGTCGGGCTCGAGGTCGATCTTGCGCAGCTGATGACTGAGTTGCCCGCGGTCGAAGACCTGCTCGAATCGCAGGACGATGCGCCGGTGATCCGCATGATCAATGCGCTGCTGACCCAAGCGGTGCGCGAAGCGGCTTCGGACGTGCATATCGAACCCTACGAGCATCATTCGGTGGTGCGCCTGCGCCGAGACGGCGTGCTGCGTGACATCGCGCGCCCGCACCGTGGCCTGCATGCGGCGATGGCCTCGCGCATCAAGATCATGGCCAGCCTCGACATCGCCGAGAAGCGTCTGCCACAGGACGGCCGCATCACGCTGCGCCTTGCAGGCCGCCAGGTGGACGTGCGCGTCTCCACGCTGCCCACCACACACGGCGAACGCCTGGTGCTGCGTCTGCTGGACAAGGGCAACGCGCTGATTGGGCTCGAACGCATCGGCATGGCAGACGACATCCGCGCCCGCTTCGCGGACCTGCTCACGCAGCCCCACGGCATCCTGCTCGTCACCGGCCCCACCGGCTCGGGCAAGAGCACCACGCTGTACGCCGCACTGCAGACCATGGACTGCGATCGCCAGAACATCGTCACTGTCGAGGATCCGGTCGAATACGACCTCCCCGGCGTCGCCCAGATCCAGGTCAATCCACGCATCGAACTCGACTTTGCGCGGGCCCTCCGCGCCATCCTTCGCCAGGACCCGGACGTGATCCTGATCGGCGAAATCCGCGACGTCGAAACCGCGCGCATCGCCGTTCAGGCCAGCCTCACCGGCCACCTCGTGCTCGCCACGCTGCACACCAACGACGCGGCGTCGGCCATCACCCGTCTGGTCGACATGGGCATCGAGCCTTTCCTGCTCGCTTCCAGCATCCGCGGCGTGCTCGCGCAGCGACTGGTGCGGCGCCTGTGCCCGACCTGCCGCAGTCCGCAGTCTGCCAGCGACAGCGAACGTACCCTGATCGGTGCCGACTGCCCGGAGACGCTGTGGCAGGCCAGCGGCTGCGCCGAGTGCGGGCATACCGGCTATCAGCGCCGCAGTGGCATCTACGAGTTGCTGACGGTGGACGCCGAGGCTGCCCGCCTGATCCATGACGACGCCGGCGAAGCTGCCTTGCGCGCCCATGCGCGCAAGGGTGGCGCCCGCGGACTGCGCGAGGACGGCCTTCGACTGCTCGCCGACGGCACGACCACGGTCGAAGAACTGCTGCGCGCCACCCGCGACTGAGGCCCGGATGACAGCCTTCCGCTACAGCGCACTCGATACCAGCGGCCAATCCACCCAGGGGGTGATCGAGGCCGAGAGCGGCCGTGCCGCGCGCACCCTGCTGCGCGAACGCGGGCTGTTCCCGCTCGATGTGGTCACCGTGTCTGCCACACCCGGCAGTGGCCGGCGGCCGCGCCGGCTCAAGGACGCTGCGCTCGCGCTGCTCACCCGTCAGTGGGCCACCCTGCTCGCCGCAGGCCTCACCGTGGAACAGGCGCTCGCCGCGCTGATCGAGCAGGCCGAGGATGAAGGTCCCCGTCAGCTGCTTGCAGGCCTGCGCTCAGAGATCCTGTCCGGCTACAGCCTGCGAGCGGCGCTGGACCGCTACCCCGCCGCCTTCCCCGCGATCTACCGCGCCTCGGTTGCGGCCGGAGAGAAGTCGGGCGAACTTGCCGAGGTCATGAACCAGCTTGCCGACTATCTGGAGCAGCACGGGCAACTGCAGCAGAAGACGATGCAGGCCCTGCTCTATCCGTTGATCGTCGCCGCCGTTGCCCTGCTGGTGGTGATCGGCCTGATGACCCATGTGGTGCCCCAGGTCGTCGGCGTATTCGCACAGACCAAACAGGCGCTGCCGCCGCTGACGCGCGGCCTGATCGCCGTCTCTGACCTTCTGCGCGACTGGGGCTGGCTGCTGATGCTCGCGCTCGCCGGCGCCGGCCTCTGCGCCCATCTCGCCTTGCGCAACACCGCCGTACGCAGACGCTGGGAAACCCGCCTGCTCGCCCTTCCCGTCATCGGCCGCCACCTGCGCACGCTGGACGCGGCACGCTTTGCCAGCACGCTGTCCATCCTCGCCGGCAGCGGCGTGCCCCTGCTGACCGCGCTCGAAGCCGGGGGCCGCGTGATCGCGCGCCTGCCGATCCGCGATGCAGTCGAGGCTGCGGCCGCCCGCGTGCGCGAGGGACAGAGCCTGGCGCGGGCGCTCGGTGCCACGCGCGCCTTTCCACCGCTGCTGGTGCACATGATCGCCAGCGGTGAGACCACCGGCCGGCTCGACGAACTGCTGGCGCGTGCCGCCCGCCTTCAGCAACAGGAACTCGAAAGCCGCGGCGCCGTGCTCGCGAGCCTGCTAGAACCCGCACTGCTGCTGGCAATGGGCGGCGTCGTGCTGGTGATCGTGCTGGCGGTGATGCAGCCGATCATCGAAATCAACACCCTGATGAAGTGAAGACCATGAAGATAGCCCTCCCCCCGTCCTGCCGCGCAAACGGCCCGCAGACACTGCGCCAGCGCGGCTTCACCCTGATCGAGGTCATGGTGGTGATCGTGATCCTCGGTGTGCTCGCCGCACTCGTCGTGCCCCGCGTCATGAGCCGGCCGGATGAAGCGCGCGTGGTTGCCGCCCGCCAGGACCTCGCCTCCATCATGCAGGCGCTCAAACTGTACCGTCTTGACAACCGGCGTTACCCCACGGCGTCGCAGGGGCTCTCGGCCCTGGTCAGGAAGCCGGACACGACGCCGATCCCCGACAACTGGAAGCCCTATCTCGAGCGCCTGCCGGCCGACCCCTGGGGCGGTGACTACCAGTACCTCAACCCGGGCATCAATGGCGACGTCGACGTCATGAGCTTCGGTGCCGATGGCAAGACCGGCGGCGAAGGATTCGACGCAGACATCGGGTCGTGGCAGTTCTGACCCACACCCGCCGCCTCGCACGCGGCTTCTCGCTCGTCGAACTGATGGTGGTGCTCGCGATTGCCGGCATCATTACCGGCGGCGCCAGCCTTGCAATCGACGGCTTCCGCGCCAACGACGCGGATCTTGCCGTCGAACGCCTGCGCAGCGTGCTCGAAGCCGGAGCCGAACGCGCTGCGGTCCAGGGTCGCCCACTCGCGGTGGAGTTTCTGAGCGACGGCTACCGCTTCGCACAGCTAGACGCGGATGGCCGCTGGCGTGTCGTGGACGGCGATCCGCTCTTCGCCCCGCGCACGCTGCCCGATCCACTCAGTCTCGGCGCGCTGCAGGTACATCAGCGCGTGCCCGCACTGAACACCCAGCCCGCGGATCAGGAACGCCGGCGCCTGATTTTCGGGTCCCGCGCGCCGCGCTTCGATCTCGTCGTGCTCACCGGACACGGCAGCGAACTGTTGCGCGGACAGCCAAATGGCCAGGTGACGCGGATTCGTCGTGGCGAGGCGATGCGATGACTGCTGCCACACACCGGATAGCCCGCCCGGCACGGGGCTTCACGCTGCTCGAAACCCTGGTCGCCCTCGCCATTGTCGCCATTGCCCTTGTGTCGGCGCTGCGCGCCATGGGCAGCACGGCACTGGCAAGCGCCGAGCTGCGCGATCGCACCCTCGCCGACTGGGTGGCCCACGACCGGCTCGCAGCATATCGTGCCAGCGCGAGCTTCCCTGCCACCGGTGTGCACCACGGGCGGACGCGCCAGGGGCCGCTGGAGTTTCAGTGGCGAGAGCGCATCGCCTCTGCATCGAACCGCTCGTTTCGCCGCATCGACGTCGAGGTCATGGACACGGAAAGCGGCCATGTCCTGGCCCGCGCCACCGGCTACACCACCCGGGTGCCGCAATGAGCACACCCCTGCGCAAAGCCGCGCGCGGCATGACCCTGATCGAACTGCTGGTCGCCCTCGCCCTGTTCTCGGTGCTCGGCATGCTGACCTGGCGCGCCACTGCGCAGATGATCGACACACAGGCACGGGTCAGCAGCGAGGTTGAGCGCTGGCGCAGCATCGCGCGTGCGATACACCTGATTGAACTCGAGATTCTTCAGGTCGCCGCGCCTGCACTCCCCGCTACCAGCACGGCATCGCCGGCACTGGCGCTGCTGCGCAGTGCAAACGGGGCCGACAGCGAGCTGCGGCTGATCGCGCTCGGCGGCGAGGGAGAAGGTGCGCGCCGGGTAGGATTCCGCTTCAGCAACGCACAGCTCGAATGGCTGATCTGGCCCGACCGTGAAGCCCTTGGCGCGCCCGAGACCTACCCCCTGCTACAGGATGTCCAAGCCGTGCGCTGGTACTTCCTGACCACCGACGTGGGCAGCACGCAAACACGAAGCGCGCACTGGCCGCTCGCAGGCGGCAAGGGCGACACCTTGCCGGCCGCGATCGAACTCGAACTGGACCTGTCCGATGCCGGCACGATCACCCGTCTGTTCGCGCTGCGCTGAACGTCAGCGCGGCGCCGCCGTCGTGCTCGCCCTGCTCACGGTCACCTTTGCCGCGATGCTGGCCGCCGCCGCGCTGGCCGATTTCGGGCGCGGCCTCGAAGCGGTCACCGGCCGCCGCGATCAGGCACAGTCACGCCAGCTTGCCCGCGCCGCAGTGGACTGGGCACGCCAGGTCCTCGCCCTGGACATGCTGGAAAGCAATGTGGATCACGGTGGCGAAAACTGGACCATCAGGATTCCGCCGACGCAACTCGGCGAAGACGCTGCAGACGGGACGATTGCAGGCGAGATCATCGACCTCTCGGGGCGCTTCAATCTGAACGACCTCGCGCCCGCTGGCCTGCGCAGCAGTGCGGCAGGCGCGCGACTGCAGCGCCTGATGGAGCTGCTCGGCACGTCCCCCGAGTCAGCGCGCGCAAGCGTGATCGCAATGACCGAATGGATCGCAACAGCCCCGCGTGGAGACACTGACCACGCCCCGCACTCAGCACTGGTCGTTGCCGACGAAGTGGCTTCCATTCCGGGCATCGATCACGCGCTGCTGGCGCGGCTCAGACCCTATGTCACCGCGGTGCCGGCACCGGCGCCCGTGAATGTGAACACGGCTGCGGCCGAGGTTCTGTCCAGCCTGGTCCCGGGCCTCGGCATCGATTCTGCCCGAGTGCTGGTTGCCGAACGTGAGCGCGCATGGTTCCGCGACCTGGCCGACTTCAACGCGCGGCTGCCGCAAGGCACAACACCGCCTGCGGCGCAGCTCGCCAGTGTCAGCAGCCGCCACTTCCTGGTCACGATACACGCCAGTTACGGCATCTCCGTCACCCGTCTCGAAGCCCTTCTCGATCGCCAGAAACCCTGGCCCGAACTCCTGTGGTACCGCATCCCATGACGACACGCCTGCGCATCCGCATCGATGAACACTGGCCACGCGACCCGGCTACCCACTGGGTTCTGCTCGACGCAGCAAACACGGTAGTGCAACAAGGCCACAGCGGCCCCGCGCACTGGCCGGTGGCGGATGTGTGCGAGGCCGTGCTCGCCGGCGCGCAGAGCACCTGGCTTGAAGTGCTGCTGCCCGCAAGCCCGCGACGCGAGCGCCCACGCCTGCTGTCCTTTGCGCTTGAGGAGCATCTGGTTGGCGACCCGGACACGCAGCATTTGACCGTGACCCACAGCCAGCCCGAAGACAAGCTGAATCGCACCGGGGTCATCGCCGTCGCACGCGCACGCATGACGCAGGTCCTCGCCCAGTTCGCGCAGATCGGTCGTCCTCTGCGGCGCCTCTGCAGTGCGCTGGAAACGGTTCCGGCTGCGGAAGCACACTGGGTGTTGGCGGTCGAAGCACACTGCACCATCCTGCGTCCGGGCCTTGAACCCGCGATTGCGTTCGACGGATCCACGCCCGAGGCGTTACTGGCCGCGCTGTCATCCGCTCTGCCCATCGCGCTCGCGCGCCGTCGTGCCAGCGCCGCGCTTCCGGCAGCACTGCAAATCCGTATCGCAGACAGGTGCACCACACCCGATACGGGCACTACTGCGTCGCTCCCACTGCGCATCGAACCGGGTCCGGCCTGGCACTGGTGGGAACACGTCGATGCCACCAGCAATCTGCTGCACGGCGAGTTCGCCTCACGGCAGGGTCACGACGCACAGTGGCGGCGGTTTCGGGCGCCCGCAACAATCGTCGCCATCAGCGCAGTCGCCCTGTTCGTCGTCAACCTCACTCACGTTCTGGGTCAGCGCCAGGCCCTGGCGGAACTCGAAGCACGCAGCGCGCGGCTGTTTGAACAAGCCCTGCCCGGCACACCGGCCGTCGCGCCCGCGGCACAGCTCGGCCGCGCACTGGACCGGGCGCGCAGGCAGGCGGGCCAGCTCGGCACCGACGATCTGCTTGCGCTGCTGCACGGCCACCTTGTTGCCACCGGCGTGACACCGCTGACGGTCTCATACGAAGCCGGCACGCTGAGCCTTGCACTGCCACCCCAAACCGAACTCAGCGTACTGCTCACCCGCCTCTCGCTGCACGGCATCAATGCACAGGCGCGCGACGGCAGCCTGCTGTTGAGCGCCGCACCTCAGCCCTGAGCGCCGCAACCGCAAACACACCTTCCGGACCGATCATGATCAACCTCTCACGCTCACGCCTGTACGCCTCCCTTCAGGCGTGGCTCGCAGCACGCGCACCGCGCGAACGTCAGTTAATGCGGGTGGCCGGCTTGCTCCTGCCGCTCGCCGCGGCGTGGGCCACGTTCGACTGGACGTGGTCTGAACAGCAGCGCCTTGCCCTGCGTCTGCCCGCTGCACGGGCCAGCTTCGAGCGCATGCAGGAGGACGCAGCCGCGCTCGCCCGTCTGCGCACGCTGCCCCCGGTCACTGCCGTCTCATCCGCTGCACTTGTTGCTGCGACAAGCACTGCAGCGGAAGCGCGCGGACTGCGTGTCTCTGCCGCAATGAGCGCCGAAGGCGTGGTCGTCAAAGGCAGCGCCACACTTCCCGCACTGGTGGACTGGCTCGCAAGCATTCAGGCCGACCTGCGCCTGCGCCCGATCCGCATGAAGACGACGCCCGGTGGCGACGGACAGTTCGAGGTGGTCCTGCAAGCGTATGACGACGCAGGACTGAACGGCGGATGAAACGGTTTGCACTCTTTGTCCTTGCGCTCCTGTGCATGACTGTCGCCGCCGCACCGTCCGTGCTGCTGGACGCTGCACTGGCATCGGCAAGCGAAGGCCGTGTCCGGCTCGCATCGCCCGCTGGCAGCCTGTGGCATGGGCAGGGCTACCTTGCGCAAGCAGGCGAAGGCAAACAATTCAAGCCCTGGCTCAAGCTCGGATGGCGTTTTGACCCGCCTGCCCTGGTGCACGGTGAAGGCGCGTGGGACGTGGAGGCCGACGGGAAGTCCGCCGCGCGCATCATACTTGGCCTGGATGGCTGGCGAATGGAGGGGCTTGAGATCACCTTGCCGGCGCAGCCCCTGTTCAGTGCACTGGCCCACCCCGCCTTTCATTTTGGATGGCAGGGGTGGCTGGAGGCAGACGGCAAGGGTCTCGAATGCGACTGGCAAAGCGTGTGCACGGGCAATTTCGCCCTGAGCTGGCGCGCAGCCAGCACCGACATCCTGCTCGAACCCCGTCTGGGTGACTACCGGGCCGAAGTCGACGCGGACGGCAGGTCGCTGAACCTGCAACTGTCAAGCACAGCAGGCAGCCCGCTCCAGATCAGTGGCCACATCGACCTGAGTGCAGGCCTGTCACCGGCGCTTGACCTGACCCTGGATGGCAAGCCGGCCATCATCGACCGCCTCGCACCGCTGATCAACAGCATCGCGCAACGCGATGGCACACGCCTGCGGATCAGATCACCGTGACAGACCCGCAAGCGCGCGCGGCTTACTCCACGCGGTGCGGTTCCGCGAGGTAGTCGCGGGTCCGCATTTCCATCAGCCGACTGACGGTACGCACGAACTCATGTGCGTTGTGCCCTTCGGTGTACAGGTCGTGAGCTTCGACCTCCGCGCTCATGATGAGCTTGACCCGATGATCGTAGAGCACATCGATCAGCCAGGTCAGACGCCGCGCCTCGGACGCCTCCCCACCGCGCATCCGTGGCACACCGGAGAGCAGCACGGTGTGATGCTCGCGGGCGATCTCGAGATAGTCGTTCTGCGAGCGGTTGCCACGGCACAGCGTGGCGAAGTCGAACCAGATCACGCCCGCCGCGCTTCCAAGCACCGGCAGGCTGCGGCCGAAGACTTCGATCTCGCCCGGCACGACGTCGGTCGCTGCGAGTCGCTTGAAGTCGTCGCGCATCTTCTGATCCGCTGCCTCGTCGGCAGGCACCAGATAGATCTCGATCTTCTCCAGCGTGCGCAGGCGGTAATCGGTGCCGTGGTCAACTTCAAACACATCGAAGCGACGCTTCATCATCTCGATGGTGGGCAGGAAATTCACCCGCATCAGACCGTTCGGGTAAAGCCCCTCGGGCGGGTAGTTCGAGGTCATGACGAAGATCACGCCACGCGCGAACAAGGCGTCGAGCAAGCGGCCGAGAATCATTGCATCGGCAATGTCGGAAACGTGGAACTCGTCGAAACACAGCAGGCGTGTCTGCCGGGCGATACGGTCGGCAACCTTCTGCAGCGGATCCGCTTCCTGATTGTGATCCTTCAGGTCGTTCTGCACTTCCTGCATGAACGCATGGAAGTGCACCCTGCGTTTGCGCTGATACGGAACCGAGTCGTAGAAGCAATCCATCAGAAAGCTCTTGCCACGCCCCACGCCGCCCCAGAAATACACGCTGCGCGGCATGCGCGGCCGCGCGAACACCTTGCGCAGGGCCGTGCGTCGTGCGGCCTTGAAAGTCACCAGCTCGGTGTAGAGCTGCTGCAGGCGCTGAACGGCAGCGCGTTGCGCCGGGTCGGATTTGTATCCCCGCGCCTTGAGCTGCGCATCGTAGGCATCGAGCATGCCCCGTTCGGGAACATTGAGGGTACGGTGAGGCATCGAAGTGACCGCTAAATGATTGACGAATGATGAGCACAATCATGCAGCCCGCGAAGCGGAGTGCATGGGTAAAAAAGCACAAGGGGTGAAAAACAGGGACAGCGCCCCTGTTTCCCACCCCCTGCTTGCTTAAGCGAACGCTTAGAAGTGCAGCGGGCGCTTGTCGCAGGCGAGCGCTGCTTCGTGCACCACTTCCGACATCGTCGGGTGAGCGTGGCAGATACGCGCCAGATCTTCGGAGCAACCGGCAAACTCCATCGCCACCACTGCTTCGGAGATCAGCTCCGAAGCGCCGGCACCAATGATATGCACGCCGAGGATGCGGTCGGTGTTGGCATCGGCCAGCATCTTGACGAAGCCCGTGGGCTCGCCCATGCCAAGCGCGCGGCCGTTGGCGAGGAACGGGATCTTGCCGACCTTGTATGCGACACCGGCAGCCTTGAGTTGCTGTTCGGTCTTGCCCACCCAGGCAATCTCCGGGCTGGTGTAGATGACCCAGGGCACGGTGTCGAAGTTGCAGTGACCGGCCTGACCCGCCATCAGTTCGGCGACCATCACGGCTTCTTCCATTGCCTTGTGTGCCAGCATCGGGCCGCGCACCACGTCGCCAACCGCCCATACGCCCGGCAGGTTGGTACGGCAGTGGTCGTCGACTTCGATCATGCCACGCTCGGTAATCTTCAGCTCTACCGCTTCGGCGTTGAGACCGTCGGTATTGGGCACACGACCTACTGACACGATCAGACGATCGGCTTCGAGCTTCTGATCCGCGCCGTCCTTGTCCTTGTAGGAAATGACGACGCCCTTCTTGCCAACCTTGACCTCACCGATCTGGACGCCGAAGTTGAACTTCAGCCCCTGCTTGGTGAAGACCTTGAGCGCTTCCTTGGCCACATCCTGATCGGCTGCGGCAAGGAAGTCGGGCATGGCTTCCAGTACCGTCACGTCCGCACCCACACGACGCCACACCGAGCCCATTTCGAGGCCGATCACGCCGGCCCCGATGACTGCCAGCTTCTTCGGTACCGCATCGATATCGAGCGCACCGACGTTGTCGCAGACGATCTTGTTATCGACCGGAATGCCCGGCAGGTGACGCGCCGACGAACCCGTGGCGATGATGACCTGCTTGGCCACGACCAGCTCTTCACCAACCTTGACCTGCCAGCCTGCATCGGACTTGCCGATGAAGGAGCCGTGACCGTTGATCAGGGTGACCTTGTTCTTCTTGAACAGGCCCTTGATGCCGCCGGTAAGCTGGTCGACGATGGTGCTCTTGCGGGCGACCATCTTGGTGACGTCGATCTTGGGCGTACCGACGTTGATGCCTTGGGCTGCGAAGCTGTGACCGGCTTCTTCGAACAGGTGCGAGGTGTGCAGCAGTGCCTTGGAGGGGATGCAGCCCACGTTCAGGCAGGTACCGCCAAGACGCGGCTCGCCCTTGGGGTCGGCATAGGGGTTCGACTCGCAGCAGGCGGTCTTGAAACCCAGTTGAGCAGCGCGGATGGCCGCTACGTAACCGCCGGGACCACCGCCGATGACGAGTACATCGTATTCATGTGCCATGAAAATCTCCCTTGCAGAATCAAAAAGGGGCACACCCGCTCACGGCGAAAACGGCCGGTTCGAATGTGCCCCTGAAGCGTGTTGTTGTTATACGTCGAGGATCAGGCGAGCCGGATCTTCCATCGCTTCCTTCATCGCCACCAGGCCCAGCACGGCCTCGCGACCGTCGATGATGCGGTGGTCGTAGGACATGGCCAGGTAGTTGATCGGACGCACCACAACCTGCCCGTTCTCGACCACGGCACGATCCTTGGTGGCGTGGATGCCGAGGATGGCGGACTGCGGCGGGTTGATGATCGGGGTCGACATCATCGAACCGAACACGCCACCGTTGGAGATCGAGAACGTGCCGCCGGTCAGCTCCTCGAGCGACAGCTTGCCGTCCTTGGCCTTCTGGCCGAACTCGGCAATCTTCTTCTCGATGTCGGCGATCGACATCGACTCGACGTTGCGCAGGATCGGCACAACCAGGCCACGCGGCGAACCGACAGCGATACCGATGTCGATGTAGCCGTGGTAGACGATGTCGTTACCGTCAACCGAAGCGTTCAGGATCGGGTACTTCTTCAGTGCGGCCACTGCGGCCTTGACGAAGAAGCCCATGAAGCCCAGACGCACGCCGTGCGCCTTCTCGAACTTCTCGCCGTACTGCTTGCGCAGGGCCATCACCGGCGCCATGTTCACTTCGTTGAACGTGGTCAGGATGGCATTTTCGTTCTTCGACTGCAGCAGGCGCTCGGCGATACGAGCACGCAGACGCGTCATCGGCACGCGCTCTTCGGCACGGTCGCCAGTCGCCACGACAGCCGGGGCAACTGCAGCCGCGGCGGCGGCCTTGGGCTGAGCACCAACGGCGTCTTCCTTGGTCACACGACCACCGCGACCGGTACCGGACACGTCGGCAGCAGACACGCCTTTCTCGTCGAGGATCTTGCGTGCGGCCGGGCTTGCAGCACCAGCAGCGCTTGAGGTCGCAGCGGCGGGCGGCGGCGTAACCGGCTGAACCGGGGCGGCTGCCGCGGCAGGCGCAGCACCGGCTGAAGCCTTGGCTTCGGTGTCGATCTGGGCAATCAGGTCACCAGAAGCAACGGTATCACCGTCACCCTTGATGATCTTGACCAGCACGCCATCAGCAGGCGCCGGCGTTTCGAGCACGACCTTGTCGGTCTCGATGTCGATCAGGTTTTCGTCGCGTGAAACCGCTTCGCCTTCCTTCTTGTGCCAGGTCACCAGCGTGGCTTCAGAAACGGACTCGGACAGTTGCGGTACTTTGACTTCGATCAGCATGTGGTTTTCTCCCCTTTGTGCTTATACGTTGGGTGACTGAGGCGTGGCGTCCTGAATCGGACCAAAGGCGTTCTCAATCACTTCTTTCTGTTGCTGGTTGTGCTTGGCGTAGTAACCCACGGCAGGCGACGCGGCAGCCGGTCGGCTCACCAGTAGCAGCTTGCGCTTGGTGCCGAGCACGTTGACCAGGTGCTGACGCGAAGCCAGCCAGTACCATGCCCCCTGGTTACGCGGCTCTTCCTGAACCCACACCACTTCCTTGGCGCTCGGGAACTGATTGATCGCCTTGCCGAACTCTTCGGCCGGGAACGGATACAGCTGCTCCAGACGCACCAGTGCGGTATCGGTGATGTTGTGTTCGCGACGGTAGGCAAGCAGTTCGTAGTAGATCTTGCCCTGGCAGATCACCACGCGCTTCACCTTCTTCGGCTCGAGCTTCTCCACTTCGGGAATCACGGTCTGGAAGTGGCCGTTGGCGAGCTCTTCCATCGACGAGATCGCTTCCTTGTGACGAAGCAGCGATTTCGGCGTGATGATGATCAGCGGCTTGCGCAGCTTGCGAATCATCTGACGACGCAGCAGATGGAAGATCTGAGCCGGCGTGGTCGGAACGCAGACCTGCCAGTTGTTCTCGGCGGCCATGTTCATGAAGCGCTCGGGACGTGCAGACGAGTGCTCCGGACCCTGGCCTTCGTAGCCGTGCGGCAGCATCATTACCAGACCGCTCAGACGCCCCCACTTGGCCTCACCAGAACTGATGAACTGGTCGATCACGACCTGCGCACCGTTCACGAAGTCGCCGAACTGCGCTTCCCAGACCACGAGCTCGTTGGGCTCGGCAGTGGAGTAGCCATATTCGAAACCGAGCACCGCCTCTTCGGACAGCACGGAGTCGAAACACTGGAAGCCGGCCTGGCCTTCCTGAATGTGAGCCAGCGGTATGTAAGTGCCTTCATCCCAACGCTCGCGCAGCTGGTCGTGGAGCACCGCATGACGGTGGAAGAAGGTGCTGCGGCCGACGTCTTCACCCGAGATGCGAACAGCGAAGCCCTGCGCCAGCAGACTGGCGTAGGCGAGGTTCTCGCCCATGCCCCAGTCCAGCGGCAACTCGCCGCGGCCCATCGCTGCGCGATCCTGGATGATCTTCTTGACGCGCGACTGCAGGGTGAAATTGTCCGGAATCGCCGTCAGGCGCTCGGACAGGCGCTTGACTTCCTGCACCGGAATCGAGGTAACCGCTTCGTCGGTGTAGGGCTTCTTGAGATAGGGACTCCAATCCACCGAGAACTGACGGTTGTGACCGGACAGCACCGGGTTGTAGAGGAGCTCGCCCTTGTCCAGATGTTCGCGGTACTCGGCGATCATCTTCTCCGGCTCGTCAGTCGCCAGCGTGCCTTCGGCAACCAGGCGATCGGCGTAGATCTTGCGCGTGCCCGGATGCTGCTGAATCTTGCGATACATCAGCGGCTGGGTGACCATCGGCTCGTCCTGCTCATTGTGGCCGAGCTTGCGGTAGCAGACGATGTCGATGACCACGTCCTTCTTGAACTCCTGGCGGAACTCAAGCGCCAGCGCGGTCACGAAGGACACGGCCTCCGGATCGTCACCATTGACGTGGAAAATCGGTGCTTCGACCATCTTGAAGATGTCGGTGCAGTACAGCGAAGAACGGTAGTCGCGCGGATCGGACGTGGTGAAGCCGATCTGGTTGTTCACCACCAGGTGAACCGTACCGCCCGTGCCGTAGCCGCGGGTCTGGGAGAAGTTCAGCATCTCCTGGTTGACACCCTGGCCGGCAACGGCGGAGTCGCCATGCACCAGCACGGCCAGCACCTGGTTCTTCTCCTTGTCCTTGCGGCGCACCTGGCGTGCATAGACCGAACCCGCAACCACCGGATTGATGATCTCGAGGTGGGACGGGTTGAAGGCCAGCGTCAGGTGCATCGGGCCGCCCGGCGTCATGACGTCGCTCGAGAAACCCATGTGGTACTTCACGTCACCCGCGGTCAGGTCCGAAGCGGCCTTGCCCTCGAATTCCGAGAACAGCATCGACGGCGACTTGCCCAGGGTGTTGACCAGCACGTTCAGACGCCCGCGGTGGGCCATGCCGATCACGGTCTCGGCAACGCCAAGGCTGCCGGCAACGCGGATCAGTTCGTCCATCGCGACGATGGTGGATTCACCACCTTCGAGCGAGAAGCGCTTCTGGCCGACGTACTTGGTATGCAGATAACGCTCAAGCGTCTCGGCCGCAGTCGTGCGCTCGAGGATGCGGCGCTTCATGTCGGCGGAGAACTTCGGCGTGCCGCGCACGCTTTCCAGACGGCTCTGGATCCAGCGCTTCTGGGCGATGTCCGTGATGTACATGTACTCGGAGCCGATCGAGCCGCAATACGTCTGGCGCACGGCTTCGAGGATCTCGCGCAGCGTGGCGCGCTCGGTCGAGAAGCCGTGGAAGGAACCGACGTTGAAGCTGCGCGACAGATCCGCTTCGGTAAAGCCGTAATAGGACGGCTCCAGCTCTGCAATCTGCGGACGCTCGGTGCGCTTGAGCGGATCGAGGTTCGCCCAGCGGTTGCCGAGGAAGCGATAGGCATTGATCAGCTGCAGCACTGCCACCTGCAGCTTGTCCTCGCCACCTTCCGACATGACAGTGCGCACGGGGCCACGCTTGGCCATCTGCTCAAACGCAGCAATGATCGGTCCGTGGGCGACGTCGCGCACAGCGGCACCGGCCTGCGCCTGGAGCTTGTCGAAGTAGTCGCGCCAGGCGTCCGACACCGACGCCGGATCAGCCAGATAATTCTCGTAGAGTTCTTCAATGAACGGCGCGTTTGAGCCGAACAAATGAGATGTGTTTTGAAGCTGCTTCATGATGAAAGCCACCTGTTGTGTTCTGAGACCCTGCTTTCTGAAATTTGGGTGAACCAGACCGTAAGTGCCGCACGATGAAAAAACGGGACGGCCGCAAGCGAAGCGACCATCCCGTAGCGGCTAGCGCCGATCCCGTCTCCCTCCCCTCTCCATCGTCTCTTACGGACGCTGACCGATCGGCGTTACGTCGCGGCGTGCCGCCCCAACATACAGCTGGCGAGGACGGCCGATCTTGTACTCCGGGTCGGTGATCATTTCTTCCCACTGGGTGATCCAGCCCACCGTGCGCGCAAGCGCGAAGATGCAGGTGAACATGGAGGTCGGGATGCCCAGTGCCTTCTGCACGATGCCGGAGTAGAAGTCCACATTCGGGTAGAGCTTCTTCTCGACGAAATACGGATCTTCCAGCGCGATCTTCTCGAGCTGCATGGCCAGCTTGAACAGGCGGTCGTTCTCGAGGCCGAGTTCCTTCAGCACTTCGTTGCACACCTTGCGCATCAGTGTGGCGCGCGGGTCGAAGTTCTTGTACACACGGTGACCGAAGCCCATCAGCTTGAAGCTGTCGTTCTTGTCCTTGGCGCGTGCGATGTACTCATCAACACGCGAGACGTCGCCGATTTCTTCCAGCATGTTGAGGCAGGCTTCGTTTGCACCGCCGTGTGCCGGGCCCCACAGGCAGGCGATACCGGCCGAGATGCAGGCAAACGGGTTGGCACCGGAAGAGCCGGCCAGACGCACGGTCGACGTCGAAGCGTTCTGCTCGTGATCGGCGTGCAGCGTGAAGATCACGTCGAGCGCGCGCACCAGCACCGGGTTCGGCTTGTACTCTTCGCACGGGGTACCGAACATCATGTGCATGAAGTTCGCCGTGTAGCTGAGGTCGTTACGCGGGTACATGAACGGCTGCCCGGTGTTGTACTTGTAAGCCATGGCGACGATGGTCGGCAGCTTGGCGATCAGGCGGTTGATCGACACGTTGCGGTGCTCGACGTCCGAGAAGTCCATCGCGTCGTGGTAGAACGCAGACAGCGCGCCAACCACGCCGACCATGATGGCCATCGGGTGGGCGTCACGGCGGAAGCCGTTGAAAAAGCGGGTCAGCTGATCGTGAACCATGGTGTGGTTCTTGATCGTGGTTTCGAACTCGGTCTTCTGCGCAGCGTTCGGAAGCTCACCGTTCTTGAGCAGATAGGCTACTTCCAGGAAGTTGCACTCGTCAGCCAGTTGCTCGATCGGGTAGCCGCGGTACAGCAGTTCGCCCTTGTCACCGTCGATGAAGGTGATCTTGGACTTGCAGCTCGCGGTGGAGAGAAAACCGGAGTCATAGGTAAAGAGGCCGGTTTTTGCGCCCAGCGTGCGAATGTCGATGACATCCTGACCATGGGTCCCGGTCATCACCGAAAAATCGACGGTCTTGCCATCGACGGTTAGGGTTGCAGTGCGTTCAGTGCTCATAGTTCGTCCCTTTTCCTTGCCCGTTTAACTTCCAACTCCCTCATTCATCCCCGACCGGGCCCGTCATCGCTGACTGAGCAATCCGATCATCTCTTTCCAGCGTTCCACCTCGCATGGCTTGCTACCGTTGACCATCCCCCAGATATCATAGTCGTCGGCACGCAACAGATCTTCCAGATCGGCCAACTGATCATCCGAGAGCTGATCAAAATCCCGCTCCAGGAAGCGCGTGAACACGAGGTCCAGCTCCAGCAATGCCCTGCGGCACTGCCAGCGCACACGCCCCCTGTTGATGGTCAGCGCATCAGATCGCACGGCGAACCATCATGTCCTTGATCTTGCCGATGGCCTTCGTCGGATTCAGATTCTTCGGACATACGTCAACACAGTTCATGATGCTGTGGCAACGGAACAACCGATACGGGTCTTCCAGGTTGTCGAGTCGCGCATTGGTGTCCTGATCGCGCGTGTCTGCCAGGAAGCGGTAGGCAGCCAGCAGGCCGGCCGGACCAACGAACTTGTCCGGGTTCCACCAGAACGACGGACACGAGGTCGAACAGCACGCACACAGAATGCACTCGTACAGGCCGTTGAGCTCTTCACGCTCTTCCGGCGTCTGCAGGCGCTCGCGCTCCGGCGTCGGCTCGTTGTTGACCAGATAGGGCTTGATCGAGTGGTACTGCTTGAAGAACTGGGTCATGTCCACGATCAGATCGCGGATCACCGGCAGACCCGGCAGCGGTCGCAGCGTGATCGGCTGGGCCAGGCTGTCGACGTCGGTCAGGCACGCCAGACCGTTCTTGCCGTTGATATTCATTGCGTCGGAACCGCACACGCCTTCGCGGCAGGAGCGACGGAACGACATCGAATCGTCCTTCGCACGCAGGCGCACCAGCGCGTCGAGCAGCTTCTTGTCGGACGGCTCGAGCTCTACGGTGATGTCCTGCATGTAGGGTTTTTCGTCACGATCCGGGTCGTAACGATAGATCTTGAATGAAACGCTACGTTTGCTCATATCGAATATTCTCCCGAGCCGTTAGTAGGTACGCTTGGCAAGCGCAATCGCCTTGACGTCGTCCGACATCGGCTTGAGGTTGACCGGCTTGTAGTCGAGACGGTTGCCTTCGCTGTACCACAGCGTGTGCTTCAGCCAGTTCTCGTCGTCACGACCGTTGGGGTTCTCAGCCGTATCCGGGGCGTCATCACGGACGTGCGCACCGCGGGATTCCTTGCGCGCTTCAGCCGAAACGATGGTTGCGCGGGCGACTTCGATCAGGTTGTCGAGTTCCAGCGCTTCCATGCGGGCGATGTTCCAAACCTTGGACTTGTCCGCGATTTCGGTCCGCTTGGCGCGCTCGGCCACTTCGGCCATCTTCGTCACGCCTTCCTTGAGCAGATTGTCGAAGCGGAACACACCGGCATGCTTCTGCATTGTGCGGCGCATTTCCAGACCGACGTCGAACACGCTCTCGCCACCGGTCTGGCTTTCCAGACGGGCCAGACGAGCAAGCGAGACGTCAGCGGCATCCGCGGGCAGCGGCTTGAGGCTGAGGTTGCCGGACTGGAAGTCCTCGACCACGGTCTCGCCGGCCGACTTGCCGAAGACCAGAAGGTCGAGCAGCGAGTTGGTACCCAGTCGGTTTGCACCGTGCACCGAAGCACAGGCACATTCGCCAGCGGCGTAGAAACCGACGATCGGCGTGTTGGGATTGCCATCCTTCGGCACCACGACCTGACCCTTGTAGTTGGTCGGAATACCGCCCATCTGGTAGTGGCAGGTCGGCACGACAGGAATCGGCGCCTTGATCGGGTCAACACCGGCGAACTGGATCGCGATCTCACGAATGCCCGGCAGGCGCTTCATGATGTTCTCGGGTGCCAGGTGGGTGATGTCGAGCAGGACGTGGTCCTTGTCCGGACCGCAGCCGCGACCTTCGTTGATCTCGGTGGTCATCGCACGCGAAACCACGTCACGCGAAGCCAGATCCTTCAGGTTGGGCGCATAGCGCTCCATGAAGCGCTCGCCGGAAGCATTACGCAGAATGCCGCCTTCGCCACGCACACCTTCGGTGATCAGCACGCCCGCACCGGCCACGCCGGTCGGGTGGAACTGCCAGAACTCCATGTCTTCGAGCGGAATGCCGGCACGCGCCGCCATACCGACACCGTCACCGGTGTTGATGAAGGCATTGGTCGAAGAGTGGTAGATACGACCGGCGCCGCCCGTGGCGAAAATCGTCGCCTTGGCGTGGAAAATCGTGACTTCGCCGGTTTCCATCTCCATCGCCGTCACGCCGAGCACGTCGCCGTTCTCGTTGCGGATCAGGTCGAGCGCCATCCATTCGACGAAGAACTGGGTGTTGGCACGCACGTTGCGCTGATACAGCGCATGCAGCATGGCATGACCGGTACGGTCGGCAGCAGCACAGGAGCGCATCACCGGCGCCTGGCCGTAGTTCATCGAGTGGCCGCCGAACGGACGCTGATAGATCTTGCCGTTGTCGGTACGGTCGAAAGGCATGCCGTAGTGCTCGAGCTCGATCACGACCTCGTTTGCCTTCTTGCACATGAATTCGATGGCATCCTGGTCACCCAGCCAGTCCGACCCCTTGACGGTGTCGTACATGTGCCAGTGCCAGTTGTCTTCGGTCGAATTGCCGAGCGATGCAGCAACACCGCCCTGTGCAGCCACGGTATGCGAGCGGGTCGGGAAAACCTTGCTCAGAACAGCCGTCTTCATGCCGGCTTCGGAAAGTTGCAGGGCTGCCCGCAGACCGGCACCACCGGCGCCGACAATGACCGCATCAAAGGTACGCTTCGCGACGTTCACGCTTACAGCCTCCAAAGAATCTGGGCTGCCCAGCCGGCATAGCCGACGAGCAGAAAGAGAGTAACCAGGTGCAGAGCAAGACGCGCACCGGTCGGCTTGACATAGTCCATCCAGATGTCACGAACGCCGATCCATGCGTGATAGAACACCGAGAGGAAGAACAGGAAGCTCAGGAACTTGAACAGTCCGCCCGAAAACATCCCGGACCAGGCTTCGTAGCTCAACTCGGGCAGCATGAGCGTAGAGAATGCAAAGATGACGGTATAGATCGCCATAAAGACGGCGGTACCGCGTTGCGCAATCCAGTCCTTCAGACCGTAGTGCGCGCCAACGACTTGACGCTTCACCATAGTGTCACCCCGATGATCACGGTGAGCACGAGGCTCACAATCAGAACAATCCGTGCAGAACTGCGGGCGGCCTGAAGCTCGACACCCTTGTGCATATCCAGCAGGAGGAAGCGGATGCCTGCACAGAAATGATGCAGGTAGGCCCACAGCAGACCCAGAAGCAACAGTTTGGCAAGCGGATGCGACACCACTGCCGAGAACACTTCAAACGACTCTGCCGAACCCAGACTGCGATCGAGCAGATAAAGCAGGAAGGGCAACATCAGAAACAAGCCTGCCCCGCTGACCCGATGAAGGATCGATACGAAACCCGGCAAAGGCAGCCGGATTTCATTGATGGCCAAGTGTTTCGGCCTCTGTTTGCGCACTGTCACTTCTGACATGAAGACTCCCCTCAACATGTGCGGCGAAAATCCGCCGCAGACTCCCAAAAGCTTGAGATTATAGCGATGAAACACCCGTCATTGCGGCGTTTGACCGCATCAATTCAGCTCATTCAGATAGTAATGCTCCGCCGTCGAGTACAAACCACGACGCCATTCCACCGGCTTGTCGCCGTACGTGTAGGTCACCCGTTCGACCGACAGCAAAGGGGTACCCTCTGCAACTTTCAATGCTTCGCTCGTGGAGCGATCGGCCGCGACCGCCCTGATGCGCTCCTGAGCCCGGATCATGCGAGAGCCGAAACGGCTCTCAAGCAGCGAGTAGAGCGAACCATGCCAATCCTGAAGCGTTTCGAAACTCAGGCCCTGAAAGAGTTCGCCCGGCAAATAAATCTCGTCAACCACCACAGGTTTGTTCGCAAACTTGAGCAGTCGGCGCAGAATGATGATTGGTGCACCGAGTTCGATCGCGAGCATGCGGGATGCTTCCTGACCGGCCTTTGCACGCCAGCAATCGAGCGGCACGCTTTTCGGATGGGACAGATCACCATCGATGGGCACCAGTCTCAGAAACCGGAACAAGGCTCGCGGGTCGTTGTGGGAGGCAACATAGGTACCCTTGCCCTGCTTTCGTACCAGAAGGTTATCGCCGGCAATCTCGTCGATCGCCTTGCGCACCGTACCCTGGGACACGCCGAAGCGTGCGGCAAGTTCCTGTTCGCTGGGAATCGCCTGCCCCGGACGCCATTCCCCCGCCTCAAGCGCCTGAAGAATCAGGGTCTTGATCTGGCGGTAAAGAGGGCTGAATGTGGGGGATTCCTGAGCCATCCGTGTATTTCAGCACAAAATTTTTCAGGCGTCTATGGGTCATCATATGTCTTATATAAGATAAAAGACACGATTTGACAGCGCAGGCAGATGATCCTAAGATTTCCGCGCCTCGAAATTGCCGCCAGAGCGACGCACATTGATGCGTATTCCCGCCACCGGGGGTTGCGTCGAGAGCACGAACAATTCACCCAGACCGTCTTGTTTTGAGGGAGTACACACATGAGCAAAGCCCCCGTACGCGTTGCAGTCACCGGCGCCGCCGGCCAGATCGGCTACAGCCTGCTGTTCCGCATCGCCAGTGGCGAAATGCTGGGCAAGGACCAACCCGTCATCCTGCAACTGCTCGATCTGCCCCAGGCCCAGAAGGCGGTCAAGGGCGTGATGATGGAACTCGAAGACTGCGCATTCCCGCTGCTCGCTGGCATGATCGCCACGGACGACCCCAACGTTGCCTTCAAGGACGCCAAGGTTGCCCTGCTCGTAGGTGCCCGTCCCCGCGGCCCCGGCATGGAGCGCAAGGACCTGCTGACCGAAAACGCCAAGATCTTCACCGTTCAGGGCGCAGCGATCGGCCAGTACGCCGACCCCGACTGCAAGGTGCTGGTTGTCGGCAACCCCTGCAACACCAACGCGTACATCGCCAAGGAAGTGGCCCAGAAGTTCGGTCGCGTTCCGGCCAAGAACTTCACCGGCATGCTGCGTCTGGACCACAACCGCGCACTGTCGCAACTGGCCTCCAAGTCCGGTCGTGACGTTGCCAGCCTGAAGAGCCTGGTCGTGTGGGGCAACCACTCGCCCACCATGTACGCTGACTATCGCTTCGTCACCTCCAATGGCGACAACGTGAAGGGCATGATCAACGACGAAGCATGGAACCGCGATGTGTTCCTGCCCACCGTTGGCAAGCGCGGCGCCGCCATCATCGAGGCACGTGGCCTGTCCTCCGCCGCTTCGGCTGCCAACGCAGCCATCGACCACATCCACGACTGGGTGCTGGGTTCGAACGGCGAATGGGTCACCATGGGCGTTCCGTCCGACGGCTCCTACGGTATCCCGGAAGGCATCATCTACGGCTTCCCGGTCACGACCGAGAATGGCGAGTACAAGATCGTCCAGGGCCTCGAGATCGACGCATTCTCGCGCGAGCGCATGACCCACACGCTGAACGAGCTGCTCGAAGAGCGCGAAGGCGTGAAGGATCTGCTCGGCTGAGCATTCGCAATCAGCTGCCGGGCATCAGTCCGGCAGATCGCTCGAAGGCGCGCACCCCAGGGTTGCGCGCCTTTTTCGTTTACCCCCCTGCTGCTATGCTTGCGCCCGGTTCTCAAGGGAAACGCTCATGACAGCAAGCTGCACCACTCACCCGCGCGACATCCTCTTCGCCGGCGAAAAACCTTTCCCCAATCTGCCCGCAGTGGATCACTACGCCGGATCCGAGAAGATGATCGGCAAGGCAATGACACTGCAGCATCAGCTCGGCCCGATCTTCGACATCACCGGTGACTGCGAAGACGGTGCGCGCGCCGGCGCCGAAGCCGAACACGCCGCGATGGTCGCGAGCCTGGTGATGAGCAAGGAAAACCGCTTCGGGCGCATCGGTGCGCGCATCCACGACATCACCCATGCACACTGGCAGCGCGACCTCGAGATTCTGGTCGGGCAGGCAGGAAAGCAACTTGCATTCATCACCCTGCCCAAAGTGCGATCGGCCGCAGATACCGCAGCCCAGATCGCCGAACTGCGTCGCATCGAACAGACCGCCGGCCTGAGTCATGCATTACCGGTACACGTCCTGATCGAAACCCACGGCGCGTTGCGCGAAGCATGGGAAATTGCAGCACTCGACGGCGTCGAATCGATCGACTTCGGGCTGATGGACTTCGTTTCCGGCCACCACGGCGCCATTCCGGGGTCGGCAATGAAGAGCCCGGGGCAGTTTGAACACCCCCTGGTCGTGCGCGCAAAGACGGAAATTTCGGCCGCAGCACTGGCGAACGGCGTTGTGCCGTCACATAACGTTACAACTGAACTCAAGGACCTTGCCGTCATCCGTGCAGACGCGACGCGCGCGCGCAAGGAGTTCGGCTATCTCCGCATGTGGAGCATCCACCCCAACCAGATTCAACCGATTGTGGAAGCCATGCGTCCGGACTTTTCCGAGGTGGAAGAAGCCGGAGAAATCCTGAGCGGAGCCCAGAACGCATCCTGGGGGCCCATCCAGCACAACGGCCGTCTGCACGACCGCGCCTCCTACCGCTACTACTGGGAGTTGCTGCAGCGCGCACGCAGCACCGGCATGCCGCTTTCGGAAGAAATCGCAGAGCGCTTCTTCTAGTCCCGGGCAATACGCCTTGCCGCGCCTGTTCGACGCGGCAAGGCCATTACGTCAGTCACATCAGGCCGAGCATCAAGCCTTGTCTGCCGGCGGAGCGGCCGGTTTGCGCACACGGCGCGGCGCCGGCTTGGCCTTGACTTCGCCAGCGGTCACAGGCGCTGGCGCGGGCTTCGCCGCTGCAGGCTTGGCTGAGGCAGTTTTCGCTGCGGTGGTCTTCGCTGCCGTGGTCTTCGCTGCGGTGGTCTTCGCTGCGGTGGTCTTCGCTGCCGTGGTCTTCGCTGCCGTGGTCTTCGCTGCGGTGGTCTTCGCCGCCATGGTCTTCGCCGCAGCAGCAGGCTTCCTAGCCGCCGGCTTTGCGCGTGTGGTGCGCGATGACGCTGCCTTGGGTGCCTCGACCGGTGCAGCAGGCTTCGGGCTCACCACCTCGGCATCGACAACATTCGATGTGCGCGCAACGAGATCCAGCATGCGCGCCGGCCCTTTCTCGCGAACCGGTTCGACCTTGACGCCCTCTGCCTCCGTGCTGGTTCCTGCTGCAGCACCGAACAGCGGAAGGGCAGCCCGCATCATCAGTCGCATCGCGGTTTCTGCACCGTGAACATCCAGCGGCACCACGCTGCTCTCGCCACGCGGCAACCACGGCAGAAAGAAATCGATCGCTGGTGGCTGGCCTCTGCGCTCGGCTGCCAGTGCAGGCAGCCACACGTTTGGCACCGACCCCACCGTTTTCAACCACTGCTGCCATTGACTGCCCATCAACTGGGACCAGCCCTGCCAGGCAGTCCACGGCTGCGCACAGGCCGAAAGCCATGCAGATGAAAGGGCCTCAAACGTGGCCGAGGGTGTGGTGTAAGCCGTTCTCATGGCAAATCTCCGGACGTTGAAAATTGGGGCGTTGACGAAGGATACTCCTGCAACGCGCCGCCGGCTGCGCCTGTCACCTCGTCCAGCACCTTCAGAAGCCCGCGCAGCAACGGGCTCGGCTCACCGTCCTGGTGCGCGACCGCCACCGGAAAAAAGGCGCCATCACCCGCAATAGGGAGGTAGCGTACGCGTGGAATGCGCACACACTCCAGCGGCGCCGGCAGCAGCGCGAGACCAAGACCCGCCGCAACGAGGCCGATCTGCGTCGTGGCCTCGCGTGCAAGCTGGACCACCCGCGGCTCGAAGCCTGCCGCCCTGCACAAGCCTCGCAGAATCATGGGCAAACCGGTGCCCGCGTCCGTCGGAAAGGTAATGAAATCCTCATCACTGAGGTCGGCAAAGTGCACTGCAGCCACCCCCGCCAGTGGATGCGCCGCGTTAATGACAATGCGCAGCGGGTCGCGCCCGATCTCCCGCACGGCAATACCACCCTGCCCGCTCGGAGCCCCCGTACGGACCAATCCGATATCGAGGCTGCCGCGGGCAATGGCATCGAACTGCTCGGCAGAGAACATCTCTCGCAACTGCAGATGAACGTTGGGGTAGCGGCGCCGGTAGGCGTAGAGCACGTCAGGCAGGGTATTTGTATAGGGCAAGGACGACGTAAACCCGATTCGCAACTCCCCCGCCTCGCCGCTCGCCACCCTGCGCATCTCCTCCGACGCCTCGACTGCGGCCGACAGAATGCTCCGGGCACGCACCAGGAAACGCGCGCCGGCCTGGGTCAGCATGACTTTGCGCCGGGTGCGCTCGAACAGCAAAACGCCGAGCTCGGCCTCCAGGTCGCGAATCTGCATTGACAAGGGCGGCTGGCCGATATGCAGACGCTCGGCAGCCCGGGTGAAGCTCAGCTCCTCGGCGACCGCAACGAAGTAACGTAGATGCCGCAGCTCCATTGATATCTTCTGTATATGAATAAGACCGCTCGAATATATTGGACTGGCGAAGTGGGCACAACCTAAGATCGGCCATCGAACAACACCTCAACCGGACAGATCAGACGTGCCTCACCCACCAACCACAGAGAAACTCGAATCCGGTTCCGAAGCATTCAAGCGCGCCAACCAGGCAATGTTCGTCGGCGGTTTTGCGACCTTCGCCATGCTCTACGCCACCCAGCCGCTGCTCCCCCTGCTCAGCAGCGAGTTCGGCATCGGCCCTGCAAGCGCCAGTCTCAGCGTTTCCGCCGGCACTGCCGCACTCGCGCTGATGCTGATTCCGGCAAGTGTCCTCGCCGACCGCAGCGGGCGCGAAAAGGTGATGAAGGTTTCGCTGGCCCTGGCTGCGCTGATTGCGCTCGCGTGCGCTACGGTCAATGACTTCAGCCAGCTGCTGATCCTGAGGGCACTGCTCGGCGCCAGCCTTGCAGGATTGCCTGCCGCAGCCATGGCCTACATCGGCGAAGAGGTCTCGCCGCGCGCGCAGGGCAAGGCAATGGGGCTGTACATCGCAGGCAATGCGCTGGGCGGCATGAGCGGCAGAGTCCTGTCCGCGTTGCTGACCGACATCGGCAGCTGGCGCATCGCGCTGCTCATGCTCGGGGTGCTTGGCATCGTGTCCGCCGCCGTGTTCTGGTACCGGCTGCCACCCTCGCGCCACTTCCAGGCGCGCGCCGCCTCGATCTCGCGCATCATCGACGACGCCCGCCACATCAGCCGCGACGCAGGCCTGCCATGGCTGTTTCTCACCGCCCTGCTCGCGATGGGCGTGTTCATTGGCGTGTATAACTATCTCGGCTTCAGGCTGCTCGAAGCCCCGTTCAATCTCAGCCAGACCGCAATCGGCGCAATCTTTCTGCTCTACGTTGTCGGTTCGTGGGCATCGGCCTTTGCCGGACAGCTCACGGACCGTTTCGGGCGCCGCAAGGTGCAGTGGGTCGTGGTGATGATCATGATCAGCGGACTTCTGCTCACGCTCAGCGACGCACTAGTCCTGCTCATCGCCGGCGTCGCCATCTTCACCTTCGGCTTCTTCGCCACCCATTCAATCTCGAGCGGCTGGGTCGCCCGCCGGGGCCAGGAGCGCCGCGGACTCGCCACCGCCATCTACCTCACGTTCTACTACCTCGGCGCCAGCCTCATCGGCAGCCTGTCCGGCTTCGCCTGGAGCCTCGGGCGCTGGAACGGGATCGCAGCCGTTCTCGGGCTCTGCCTGCTGCTCCTGCTCGCCATCGTTCTGCGCTTGAAGAAGCTGCCGGCAGATCCCGCCTGAGAGATCCTGCTGTTGCATCAAGGGGAGGCGATCGCAGCCGCAGTCGTCGCGACCGCCCTCACCTGCCGCCCCGGAAACGGGGCACAGGCACGCAGCAGAACAGCGCGCACAGCACTCAAGCCGGAATACAGAGAGCAAGCAGTCGGATCAATACGCCTGGCATCGAAAATCTGCGCGTACGCAACACGCTGACTCAAACGCACAAAAGCAAAAAGCCAACCCCGAAGGATTGGCTTTTTGCTTGAATATGTGGCGCGCCCGGAAGGATTCGAACCTCCTACCCCTTGGTTCGTAGCCAAGTACTCTATCCAGATGAGCTACGGGCGCTTTGTACTGCTTTCGCTCACTGCCTTGCAGCAGAGAAGCGACATTTTAGAGCATTTGTATCGTTTGTCAACTTCTTTTGCGTTTTTTTGAAAACTTTCGTTTTCACCGGAAGACTTTCGTGCTGTCCGTCCAACGCAGGGCGCGAATTATGCATCTACTGATACTGGAGCGCAAGCACCCGAACGAACTTATTTTCATGGCCCATTGCGGCACGGCATTCACCTGCTTGAGATACCCACAGCCTCCCCTCCAGTTGCTATGATCAACGCCCCTAAGCGGCCCGCCGCAGCAACAGGATAGCGAGAATCTGAATGAGCATTTACGCCTTGGGCGATCGCACGCCCCGCCTGGGTGAAGGCACCTGGATCGCACACAACGCCACGGTAATCGGTTCGGTAGAGACCGGGCAGAATGTGAACATCTGGTACAACGTGGTCATCCGCGGTGACAACGATCCGATCGTGATCGGCGACAACACCAATATTCAGGACGGCTCCGTGCTTCACAACGATGATGGCGTGCCGCTGACGATTGGCGCCAACGTCACCGTCGGACACATGGTGATGCTGCATGGTTGCAACATTGGCGACGGCAGCCTGATCGGCATCAACGCGGTGGTGCTGAACAACGCAGTCGTCGGCAAGGACTGCATCATTGGCGCCAACGCGCTGATTCCGGAAGGCAAGGTGATTCCGGACCGCTCACTGGTCGTGGGTTCGCCCGGCCGCGTCATCCGCGAGCTGAGTGACGCCGATATCGCCGGGCTGCGCGCGAATGCACGCCACTATGTCGAAAACGCGCAGCTCTACAAGGCCGAGCTGCGCCCGGTAGAGCCCTCTGCCGCTGGTTGAGGCGCTTGCGCCGTCGCGTCCGCTGCAGGAGATGCTTCGGCGCGCGTCAGCCAGATCACCGCTGAAAGAATGACGGCGCCGCCAAGCAGCTGATTGGCTTGCAGCGGCTCCGCCAGAAACACCGCTGCAAGCAGCACGGTAACCACCGGCTCGAGGGTGGACAGGGTCGCTGCGTCCGCAGCGCCCAGGCGGCGGATGCCGGCAAAGAGGCTGACCATTGCAACGACGGTCGACACCACCGCGATCGCACCCACCGCCAGCCAACCTGAAAGCGTCGCCGGAAAGGGCGTCGGGAACGCCACGGCAATGCCCCCGAAAACGATTGCGGCCGCAAGCATGACGACCGTTGCGGAAGCGATCGGGTCTTCGCGGTCGAGCACCAGACTTCCGACGAGGAAGTAGACGGAATAGATCAGCGCCGCCAGCAAGCCGAGCGCGATACCAAGCGGTTCGCCCGACAAATGGCCGCCTAGCGTCAACGCGGTCCCGACCAGTGCAAGCAGCACCGCACACATGCGTGCGACGGTCAGGCGCCGCCGCAGCAGCAGCGCCCCGAGTACCGTAACCAGAAACGGATACAGGTAGAGCAGCAGCGCCACGAGACCGGCTGCGGCGTGATTGAGTGCGGTAAAGAAGCTGAGCGACTGCCCCACATAGAACAGCCCGCCCATCGCCCCGAGCACGAGCAGATTGCGCCCCCGTGGCCAGCGCCGGCGAGTAATGAGCATGCTCACAGCGAGGACGGTGCCGGCCAGCAGAAAGCGCAGAAACAGCACCGCGACCGGCCCGGCACCGTCTGCGTAGGCATAGCGGGCGAAGATCGCCATGGCGCCAAATGCGGTAGCCGACAGCGCGACAAGCAGGACACCGACGAGACGATCGCGATTCATGGGGGTGGGTGCAGTACAAGGACGCGCAAGCATGCCCACCGCCCCGCCACGGGTCAAGACGGCTGCGCAGGAAGCCACACGCATTTACCGCTGTCATTTACACCTGCATACCCGCGCGGAGGCGACGATGCGGTATACATTGCGCTCCTCCCCTTCACATGGAGCCCTCATGCGTACAGCCCGCCCGTTGCTTGCAGCCTTCCTCGCCGTGACAGCGCTATCCGCCACCGCCGCCAGCGACGACACGCCGCCGCTGCGTACCGTCGAACTGTCGGCCGAAGCCAGCCAGGCGGCCACCAACGACCTCGGCATCGCCCAGCTCTATGCCGAGCAGTCCGGCCCTGATGCAGCCGCCGTCGCACGCCAGGTCAATCGCAGCATCGCTGCTGCGCTGGAGACCAGTCGCCGCTACGCGGACATCAAGACCCAGTCGACAGGCACCTCGACCTGGCCTGTGTACGCCAAGGGCGGCGGCAAGATCGAAGCCTGGCGCATGCGTTCGGAGATCCGGCTCGAGAGCCGGAACAGTGCGGCCCTGTCCGAACTGGTGGGCACGCTGCAGCGCGACCTCGCAGTCTCGCAGATCACGCTGCAGCCGGCGCCGGAAACGCGGCGAAAAGCGGCAGACGAGGCCACCGTCGATGCGCTGCGCAGTTTTGAGCAGCGCGCCACCCTGATCGCCAGCGCCCTGGGCAAGCGTTACCGGATTCATCGTCTCAACGTATCGGAATCGGGCTATCGCCCGCCTGTTTTCGCCAAGATGCGCGGGGCTGCGATGATGGCCGAAGCCGCCCCGGCGCCGATCGAGGGCGGTGAAAGCGAGGTATCCGTCACGGTCAGCGGCAGTATCGAACTGCTGGACTAGACTGAAAACCCCGCAGGGGTGGACGCGTCTGCGCTGATCGCCTATCTTTCAGCGCATGCCGACCTGCCCCCATACCGCTCACATCAGCGCTGCACGCGGCGCTCCGCCAGCGCTTGATGCCTGCACGTCCGCCCCACCCAGTGTCGGGCGGACGCTTTCGTTCACGCTGGCACTTGCGCTGTCGGTGCTTGCCGGCTGCAGCACCACGCCGACTTCCGCGCCTGTCTCATCCCTGCCGCAGACCGCACCGCAAACGCCCGACCGCGATTACTTCGCGCTCGACAACTCGGCACAGACTCAGGAGCTGGTCCTCTATGCCCTCGGCCTGCTCGACACCGGCTACCGCTTTGGCGGTCGAAATCCCGACGCTGGCCTCGATTGCAGCGGCATGGTGAGCTACATCGTCGAACAGATCAGTGGGCGCAAGCTACCCCACAACGCCGCAAGCATCGCGGACCGGACCCGCCCCATCGACCCGTCCGAACTGCAGCCAGGCGACCTGGTGTTCTTCAATACGCAGAAGAAGCGCCACTCGCACATGGGCATCTATATCGGCGACGGCAAGTTCGTCCATGCCCCGTCGAGTCGTGGCGTGGTGCGGGTCGAGCGGCTCGACAACCGCTACTTTGCCCCGCGCATCGACGGCGCGCGCAGTCTGCTCGAAAGCGGCTGACCGGCAGCAGGGGTTTCCCGTCTTTCTTGAATGTCGCTGCACTGAAACCTAAGGTGAATAAGCTGCAGAAACCATAACGGAGGAGACACCATAATGCCGATGAGAAAGGTGGGAGACGTAATCAGGGGTCAGACGGTGGTGACCGCGGCCAGGTCGCTGACCGTGTTTGAAGCCAGCAAGAAGATGGCGCAGGCACGGGTTGGCGCCATCATGGTCGTGGAGGATGAGCGCCTGACAGGCCTCTTTACCGAACGCGATGCGCTGAACCGGGTGCTTGCTGCGGGTCTGGACCCGACCCGCACGATACTGGGTGATGTGATGACCACCGCGCTGCAGACCATTGAGGCCGAGCAACCGCTTGGGCATGCCATGCATCTGATGTTTGAAGGGGGCTTCCGGCACGTCCCGGTGGTAAAGGGTGACCGCCCCATCGGCATGGTGTCGGCACGCGATGCTCTCGGCACCGAAATGGTTGCGTTCGAGCACGAACTCGAGCAGCGGGCGTCGATCACCGAACTGCTGTAACGCCCCGCAGCGCCGCGCCTGATTACTGAACCGGCTCCGGCCGGTTCGTCGCTTTCTGGGGGATCTGCACGAAAATCTCGCCCTCACGCGTGAGGCCGAGCTCGTAGCGTGCGCGCTCCTCGATGGCGTCGTTGCCCGACTTGAGGTCGCGCACCTCTTCCTCGAGGCTGGCATTGCGCTGCTCGAGGCGGTAGTTCTCGTCGCGCTGCGCCTGCAGCTGCCGGTCGACGTCCCATACGCGCAGCCACCCCCCCTTACCCAGCCAGAGCGGGTACTGGAGCACGACGACCAATACGGCAAGAATCATTACAGGCCAACGCATGTCGACATCAGGCGCCAAGAACAACATTCATAGAATAGACAAAAGGCCGGCGGATTATCCGTCGGCCTTTCCTCTGGATCAACGCGGCCGCAGCCGCGTCAGCCGGATCAGCGCAGATTGTAGAACGCGCGCGTGCCCGGGTAGCTGGCCGTATCACCGAGATCTTCCTCGATGCGCAGCAGCTGGTTGTACTTGGAGATGCGGTCCGAACGCGACAGCGAGCCGGTCTTGATCTGCATCGCACGCAGGCCGACGGCGATGTCGGCGATGGTGGAGTCGTCGGTTTCGCCCGAACGGTGCGAGATCACTGCGGTGTAACCCGCCAGCTTTGCCATTTCGACGGCAGCAAAGGTTTCGGTCAGCGTACCGATCTGGTTGATCTTGATCAGGATCGAGTTGGCCACGCCCTGCTCGATACCTTCGGCAAGAATACGGGTGTTGGTCACGAACAGGTCATCACCCACGAGCTGGACCTTCTTGCCCAGACGCTCGGTCAGGTGCTTCCAGCCGGCCCAGTCGCCCTCGGCCATCGCGTCCTCGATCGACACGATCGGGAACTTGTCGCACAGGGTTGCCAGGTAGTCGGTGAAGCCTTCGGCGGTCAGCGACAGGCCTTCGCCCTTGAGCTCGTACTTGCCGTCCTTGTAGAACTCGGAGGCAGCGCAGTCGAGTGCCAGCAGCACGTCACGACCCGGCTCGTAGCCGGCGGCGATGATGGCTTCCTGGATCAGGTTGAGCGCTTCTTCGGTACCGGACACATTGGGCGCAAAGCCACCCTCGTCACCCACGGTCGTGGGATAGCCCTTCTTGTCGGTGATCTTCTTCAGGTGATGGAAGATCTCGGCGCCACAGCGCAGGGCTTCGCGGAAGCTGGTCATGCTCACCGGCATGATCATGCATTCCTGGATGTCCAGGCTGTTGTTGGCGTGCTCGCCACCGTTGATGACGTTCATCATCGGCACCGGCATCACCATCGGGCTCGCACCGCCGAAATAACGGTACAGCGGCAGGCCGGCTTCTTCGGCAGCTGCCTTGGCCACCGCCATCGACACCGCCAGCATGGCGTTGGCGCCCAGGCGGCCCTTGTTCTCGGTGCCGTCGAGTTCGATCAGGGTGCGATCGATGAAGGCCTGCTCTTCAGCGTCGAGGCCGATGATGGCTTCAGCGATCTCGGTATTGACGTTCTCGACCGCGCGCAGCACGCCCTTGCCGAGGTAGCGCGCAGCGTCACCGTCACGCAGTTCGATGGCTTCACGCGAGCCGGTCGACGCACCGGACGGCACTGCAGCCCGGCCCATGACGCCGGATTCGAGCAGCACGTCGGCTTCGACGGTGGGATTGCCACGGGAATCCAGAATTTCGCGGGCGATCACATCAACGATTGCACTCATTTTCGTTCCTGTTTCAGTTACGGATTTTGAATCTGTCGTATCCCGACCAGACACATGCGGCGCGAATTAGACACTGTATCCACGAGTCATGTCGACTGCGGCAGTGCACCATTGTGCCTGCAACGCACGCATCAGAGCATCTGTTCGAGCATGGGGCCGGCCTTGACCAGCGCATCAATCTGCTTCAGCGTGGCCAGCAGTGCCTTCATCTTGGGCAGCGGCCAGGCGTTGGGGCCGTCGGACAATGCCTTTGCCGGATCGGGGTGGCTTTCCATGAACAGGCCGGCCACGCCAACGGCAACCGCCGCCCGCGCCAGCACAGGCACGAACTCGCGCTGACCACCCGACACCGAGCCCTGCCCGCCCGGCAACTGCACCGAGTGGGTGGCATCGAAGACGACCGGGCAGCCGGTTTCGCGCATGATCGCCAGCGAACGCATGTCGGAGACGAGGTTGTTGTAGCCGAAGGACACACCGCGCTCGCACACCATGATGGTGTCTGCGCCGCCATTGGCCTCACGGGCCTTGTCGACGACGTTCTTCATGTCGCCGGGGGCCAGAAACTGCCCCTTCTTGATATTGACCGGCTTGCCCGAGGCAGCCACGGCGTGGATGAAGTCGGTCTGGCGGCACAGGAAGGCAGGCGTCTGCAGCACATCGACGGCGGCCGCCACGGCGGCGACCTCTTCGATTGCATGCACATCGGTGAGCACCGGCACGCCGAGCTGCTTCTTGACGTCGGCTAGGATCTCCAGCCCCTTGTCCATGCCCATGCCACGATAAGACGTGCCCGAGCTGCGGTTGGCCTTGTCGTAGGAAGACTTGTAGATGAAGGGGATGCCGAGTTCGGCGCAGATCTCCTTCAACGCCCCGGCGGTCTCGAACGCCATGTCGCGCGATTCGATCACGCACGGCCCGGCGATCAGGAAGAAAGGCTTGTCGATACCGACGTCAAATCCGCAAAGCTGCATGCCGTACTCCTTCAGTTCTTGGAACGCTTGCGCTCGATCGCCGCCTTGACGTAGGCGGTAAACAGCGGGTGCCCCTTGCGCGGGTTGGAGGTGAACTCGGGGTGGAACTGACAACCCACGAACCACGGGTGCACATCCGCCGGCAGCTCGACCATCTCGCACAGATCGGTGACCGGCGCACGACCGGAGACGATCAGGCCCTTCTCTTCGAGACCGGCGAGCAGCGTGTTATTGACTTCGTAACGGTGACGATGGCGCTCCATGATCTCGCCAGCGCCATAGATCTGGCGTGCCAGGGTACCTTCGCTGATCTGGCAGACCTGCCCGCCAAGGCGCATCGTGCCGCCAAGGTCAGAATCCGCACTGCGCTTTTCGAGCTTACCGGTGCGATCCTTCCATTCGGTGATCAGGCCGATCACCGGGAACGCAGTATCGCGCTCGAACTCGGTCGAGTGTGCGCCTTCCATGCCGGCCACGTCACGTGCGAACTCGACCACGGCCAGCTGCATGCCGAGACAGATGCCCAGATACGGTACCTTGTTCTCACGCGCATAGCGAATGGCTGCAATCTTGCCCTCGGTACCGCGCTTGCCGAAGCCGCCGGGCACCAGGATGGCGTCCATCTTCTCGAGCGCAGCGCAACCGTCGCGCTCGATATCCTCGGAGTCGAGGTAGTGGATGTTCACCTTGGACTCGGTGTGCATGCCGGCGTGGTTGAGCGCCTCGATCAGCGACTTGTACGACTCGGTGAGATCGACGTACTTGCCCACGAAGGCCACGTCGACGCTCTGCTTCGGATTCTCGAGCGCGCGGATGAGGTTGTTCCACACGCGCAGATCGGCCGCACGAGCCAGGATGCCGAGCTTGTGGCAGACGATCTCGTCGAGCATCTGCTCGTGCAGCATGCCCGGAATCTTGTAGATCGAATCGGCGTCGAGACACTCGATGACGGCTTCCGGCATCACGTTGCAGAACAGCGCGATCTTGCGGCGCTCGTCGGCCGGCACCGGACGGTCGGCACGGCACAGCAGGATGTCGGGCTGGATGCCGATCTCGCGCAGTTCCTTGACCGAGTGCTGGGTCGGCTTGGTCTTGAGCTCGCCCGCCGTCGGGATGTAGGGCAGCAGCGTGAGATGGATGAAGCAGGCCGCGTTGCGCCCTTCTTCGATGCCCATCTGGCGGATGCTCTCGAGGAAGGGCAGCGACTCGATGTCACCCACGGTGCCGCCCACTTCGACGATCGCCACGTCTGCGCCTTCGGCGCCACGTTTCAGATAGGTCTTGATCTCGTCGGTAATGTGCGGGATGACCTGGACCGTCTTGCCCAGATACTCGCCGCGACGCTCCTTCTTGATCACGGACTCGTAGATCTGCCCGGTGGTGAAGTTGTTGCGACGCCCCATCTTGGCACTGGTAAAGCGCTCATAGTGGCCGAGATCGAGGTCGGTCTCCGCACCGTCTTCGGTCACGAAGACTTCACCGTGCTGGAACGGACTCATCGTGCCCGGATCGACGTTGATGTAGGGGTCGAGCTTGAGATGGGTAACCTTGATGCCGCGGGACTCGAGAATGGCACCAAGTGAAGCCGCTGCGATGCCTTTGCCCAAGGAGGACACGACACCGCCTGTAACGAAGACGTATTTAGTCATGGGAACTGTGCTGCGGGAAAGCGCGATGATAACCGATCACCCTCCCCCGAGTCAGCACCCGGCACTGTGAAAAAACGTTGCGCCATGTCATCGCACCGTCGAAACCGCCACCGCAGTGCGTCAGACGTGTGCTAGCGTGTTGAGCCTGATCCACCCTGAGCCCGCACGGGCCTTGAAAATGCTGCTCAACATCGACCTCGTTTCCGATTTCGTCTGCCCCTGGTGCTATATCGGCAAGGTGCGCCTCTACAAGGCCATCGAAAGCCTGCGCTCCGAGCACCAGACCCTTGATTTCCGTATCAACTGGCTCCCCTACTTCCTCAACCCCAACACGCCCCCCTCGGGCGAGACTTACCGCGCCTTCCTCGAAGCCAAGTTCGGCAGCGCTGCCGAAGTCGATGCCCTGCATGCACGTGTCGCCGAAGCCGGCGCGCCTGACGGCGTTCACTTCGACTTCGACCGCATCGCGATCCGCCCGAACACCATGCTTGCCCACCGCCTGACCTACGGACTGCAGGCCCGCGGTGCCCGCCAGGAACGTATCCGTGCGGTGACCGACGGCGTGTTCGAGGCGCACTTCAACCTGGGAAAAAACATCGGTGACGCCGAGGTGCTGGCGGACATCGCCGCCGCCTGCGGCGAGAGCCGCGAGAGAACGCTCGCCTATCTCGAGTCGGGCGAGAACCTGACCTCCGTGCGGCGCATGGCCGAGCAGGTGCAGAAACAGGGCATCAGCGGGGTTCCCTTCTTCATCATCGACCGCAAACTGGCGCTGTCGGGCGCACAGTCGTCGACGGCAATCGGCGCGGCCATCCTTCAGGCACTGGGCTGACTCACCCTCCCGACCCGGTACGCGCCCCATAGGCATGCGCCTTGAGCGTATCGAAGTCGACCAGTTCCAGCACCGCCTCGTTGGTCGCCTCAAGCACCACGGGCGGTGCAGCCCCCGCATCCAGTGCCTCAAGCCAGCGCAGAGCACAGAGACACCAGCGATCCCCCGGCTTCAGACCGGCGAAGCGGTACTCGGGCCGTGGTGTCGACAAGTCGTTGCCGGCAGCTGTCGAAAAAGCGAGAAAGTCCGCGGTGACACGGGTGCATACGAGATGCAGGCCACTGTCGTCGGGCCCGGTTTCGCAGCAGCCCGTGCGATAAAAGCCCGTCAGCGGCGAGTAACTGCAGGCCAGCAGCGGGCCACCAAGGACGTTGCGTGAAGAAGACATGATCGGGCGTCCTGCACAGATTGCGTGAACCCCTAATTTCCAACAAACGGGCCCCGCGGGCAAGGCCGATTTGTACCAGACAGTCAAACTGAGTCAAATAACCCCGCATGTGTCGGCCCGCACGATGTCAATAAGTTGCAATCGGGACAAAATGCACGTCGAAGCGTAATCACGTCACGTCAACAAACGGCATTTGCGCAAGAACGGCGCGTGGCCTGCCATCCGTTTCTCTCCGACGTCCGGGGTTGCAGGTCCGCCCGGAGACGCTGCATGAACGAACCGACTACAACAAGATTACTGGTCGTCGATGACGACCCGGTAACCCGCAGCCTGCTGCACGGCGTGCTGAGCAAGCAAGGATACGAGATCGTCGAGGCCGCCGATGGCGCAGCGGGCGTTGCTGCATTCGCCGAGTGCCGGCCGCCGCGGCGAAGGCCGCCTCGACATCGAGCTCCGCCTGCAGGTTCAGGTCGCGCAGCGCCTGAAGAAGCTAGAACTACTGGGTGGCGACGTGGCACGCGTCGGGGGTGACGAGTTCGCGGTACTGCTGTGGGGCGCAAGCGAAGACGAGCTGCGCCACCGGCTCGAGCAGGTCCTCGAAACGCTCGATTATCCAGTGCATGTGGATGGGCAGGAGGCCTTTCTGTCACTGACCGCAGGCATCGCCCTCTACCCGGTGCACGGACACGATGTCGAACAGCTGATCAACCTCGCACAAGAGGCCCAGCGTTCGGCCCGTCATCAGGGCAAAACCGTCGAGATGGCCAGCCAGCAAGCTTCGCATAGCGCGCTTGCCGCGCTCGATATCGAGCCTGCGCTGCGACGTGCGCGGGAAAATGATGAGTTTCATCTCATCTATCAGCCGCAGATGGATCTGCGTAACGGCAAGATCGTGGGCGCAGAGGCACTGTTGCGCTGGCAGCATCCTGAACGCGGCCTGATGTCGCCGGTGGAATTCATTCCGGTGCTCGAGTATCTGCTCCGCATTCCCCTCGACACCAATCGGCTCGAAACCTGCGTTCTCGTTCATTTCGTCTCCAACGGCTTCCGTAAGAAGCCTCCCCGCGAACAACCGAAAAAAACAGAATCGCGGCAATCACTTGCAGGCTAATGCCAGCACGGGATGCAGCCTCGACCACGCCGAAAAGCTCACGCACAATGTCATATTCTCTTGGCGCCAGCCACAAATAACTGCTATTTTTGACGTTGACTCCAGTTATTGGCAATTAACGATCATGGCTTCTGCCGACAACCCTTCAGAGTTCATCAGCACGGCCCAAGCTGCGCGGCAACTCGGCCTGTCGCTGGGTGCTGTCCAACAGATGGTCGAGCACGGCAAACTGGTCGCATGGAAGACGGCCGGGGGTCACCGCCGCATCAGGCAGGATTCGGTTGATGCCCTGCTTTCGAACGTAACCCCCCAGCCTGCAGCGGCCGCGCCGGTTGCCCGCCCGCACGGCGACAAGCTGAGCATCATGGTGCTCGAAGACGACCTCCTGCTGCAGACCGTCTACCGCGAAACGATGGCAAAGTGGGGACTGCCACTCGAAATCCAGATGTTCGGCAACGGCCTCGACGCACTGCTGGAAGTCGGGCGCAGCATGCCGGATCTGCTGATTGCCGACCTGAGGATGAGCGGCCTGGACGGGTTCCAGATGATTCGTCGCCTGCGCGACAATCCGGCGACCCAGGATCTGCCTATTGTGGTCGTCTCGGTGCTGTCACCCGAGGAGATCGCCGCCGAGGGTGGACTACCGGACGACGTCACCGTTTACGGAAAGCCGGTTCCCTTCCGCGAGTTGCACGGCTACATTCAGGCACAGATTGCACGCATTCGCCGGCAGCGCAACCTTCGGACTGTAACCAGCCAGCCGCCAGCCTGACCCCGGCGGCCGGGACTTCACGTTTGGCGCCCCTACGCGCGTTCCGGCCAGCTTCCCACTACTGCGCAGCCACGGGGGCGCGCGCTTCAGCCTCAGGGCCAAGCTGATCGGCATCTTCATCGCAATCAAGGTCATCCCGCTGCTGCTTGCGTGGTTCGCCTGGACCGCCGTACGCGACCTCGGCCAGTCAGTCACTGACGACGCACAGGGCATGGCAGATACCATGCGCGACACCCAGCAGCGCACGGCCCGGACCGCAATCGACGATGCAATTGCCGCGCTGGACGATCGCTCCCGCGAAGCAATCGAAACGCTCACAACCAATACCGCACGCATTGTCGCCCGCTTCCTCCACGATCGCGACAAGGATGTTCTGCACGCGGCCAGCCTGCCGACACAGTCCGACGCATACCACCGCTTCATCACGACCCATGTGCGCGAGCTCGAGGGGCACGGCCCTTACCGGCCAATGGCGGACGGACGCGCGTGAGAGCCAAGCGAACAGATCACGCGCGCGCCCACGCAAGTCGGTGCGCCGCTCCCCGATAACGCCACGAACTTCCACTATCGCGAACCCGAGGTCACCGGGCGCATGCCCACACGACCGCTGTTCCTGGAGATCACTTTCATCGGACTCGACGACAAGGAGCAGCTGAAGGCGGTCGCAGACACGGCGACCGAACTGCGCGACGTCAGCGCACGCGAGCACAACTTGCTCCATGCCGAAACCTGCTGGCGCGACTTGCAAGCACTGAAGCCTGGCGAGATCCATGTCTCGAACCTCGTCGGCGAGCAGATCCGAACAGACTGGATCGGCCCCTGCACGCCCGCAGTGGCTGCCCGGAAAGGGCAGGCATTTGTGCTGGAGCGCTCCGGCCAGGCCGGCCTCGAAAACCCGGTCGGCAAAACGATTTCGCGGCATGATCCGGTGGGCGACGCCGGTGGAGCGGGACGGACAGATCATCGGCTACGTCCCCCTCGCCCTCGACCATGCCCATCTAATGACGTTCACCGACTCGCTGCGCCCCACCCCCGAGCGCAGATCGGCGATTGCCGACCCGGCATCGGTAAACTACGCCTTCATGTGGGGCCACCTGGGCCGCAGCATTTCGCACCCTCGTGACTACTTCATCGCCGGCCACGCCGCACTGACCGGCGAGCGGCCCGCGCCATGGCTCGACACCGAGCTCTACGCGCAGAGGAAACAGAGCGGTCTACCATGGGAAGCATTCGCAGCCGCCCCCCCCCTCCGCGATCAGCGCATCAGCCGCGACCCCCACCCGGAATCCACGGCCTGTGGTCTCGTTGCACTGGACTGCCGCTATCTCCACTTCTCGCCACAGTGTTCGGGCTGGAATGATCTCACTGCGCACGGCGGATCGGGCTCTTTCGTCATCGTTCTCAGCGGCTTGCAAGAGCTCACGACAGCGGCCGCCATCCCCTATTACACGGGGCGTTTCGGCAACTCGCCGCGCGGCTTCGGGTTCATCACCATCGGCGCCAATGTCGAGGACTTCCACCGCGCCGCCACCGCATCCGCCGAACGTATCGGTGCGATGACCGCCGAATCCGACACGCTCATGGCGCTGCAGCGCGACAGCCTGGTGAGCGAGATCCGGTCCAGTCTGCAGCGCACGGCGGCTGGTCTGTCGCTGTCGACCGCCTTGATGACGAGCTCGATCTGGCGACAATCGAGGCCGGGCGCCTTGAGATGCGACCCGAACCCATCGGCCTCTGCGAACTCGTGCGCAGCGTGATCTCAATGCATGCGATGAGTGCAGCGGGCAAAGGGATAAGCCTGCATGCCGAACTGCCGCCACAGAGCCCGATCGAGGCCGACCCGCTGCGGCTGCGCCAGGTGCTGAACAAGCTGCTGTCGAACGCGATCAAGTTCGCGCCATCGGGTGATGTATGGCTCAGCCTCGAAACCACGCCGGACTGGATCACCCTCAGCATCCGCGACAGCGGCGTCGGCATTGCGCCCGCCGAACTTGAACACATCTTCGAACCCTTCGACCGCACCGAAAACTTCCTCACCCGCACCCAGTCCGGAGCCGGCCTGGGGCTGTCGCTGGCGAAGAATGTGGTCAGGCTGATGGGCGGACATATTGAGGCAAACTCGGAAGAAGGCGTAGGATCGTGCTTCCGGATAACCATTCCAGCGCGCGCAAGCCTGAACACTGACCAGGAAACAGCATGAGCGCCCTCACCTTCATCGTCGACGACAACTCCATCAACAGGAAACTGGCGAGCGCGCTAATCAAGCGCCTTGGGTGGTCGACCGAGGAATTCGACGGCGCCGAGCCGATGCGGGCACGCCTCACCACGGTTCGCCGGGTCACCATGCTGCTCGACACTTCCATACCTGGCATCAGCGGCCTCAGCGCCTGCGAACGCAGCCGTGGCAATCCCGACTGGTCGGATCTGCATATCGTCGCCTGCACCGCGCATGCCATGCCGCACGAACGCGACCGTTTTCTGAATGCCGGCTTCGATGACATCCTGATCAAACCCGTCAACCTCACCACGATGGCGCAGGAGGTCGGCAGCGCCGACACCCCGCGCGCACTTCGAGCCTGAACGAGCGAATCCACCATGCCCCATCGTTCCAGCAAGTTCAAACACTTCAGCCCCAAGGCCATGCTTGAGGACTTGATGGACAGCCCGGAAGTGGTGCAAAACGTCCTGACCTACTTCATCTCGTGGCAGGACGACGTTGCCAAGGAGCTGCTCTCGGCGGCAGATCCGGCCGACACGCTTCGCCTGCAACGCATCGCGCACTCGCTTCGCGGCACCCTGGCGCAGCTCCACGCAGACACCGGCGCACAGCTTGCCAGCGCGCTCGAACTCACCTGCAAGCAGGCCGCCACGGTGCCCCCCAGCCTGCCCAACGACCTGCACGCCGAACTCGTCGCCGTCGCAAACGAAGCGAACCTCTACCTGCAAGCGAGCAAGCACTAGCCCCGGATCAGAACGAAGGCAACGGAAACTCTGACGAGGCCAGCCGCAGGCACGCCTCCCGCTCGCGAATCAGCACCGACAGTACCTCGCCGTCCAGCCGCCCCTCGACCACCATCGAGGTCATGCACAGAATCACCTCGTCCAGCGTAAGTCGCGGACGGTACGGCCGATCCTGCAGCAAGGCCTGAAAGATGTCGGCGACCGACAGAATTCTGGACTCGAGTTCAATCTGGCTCGCATCGCGCCTGAACGGATAGCCCTCACCAAGCAGATTTTCGTGGTGGGCACCGGCCCACCGCGGAATAGGCGTCTGCGGAAAGAGCTGCATCAGGATGCGGTAGGTATCGTAGCTGTGGCGGGTGATGTACGCATGCTCCTCACGGGTCAGCGCACCGGGCTTCGCGATGATGTCCTCTGGCACGCGGAGTTTTCCGACATCGTGCAGCAGTCCGGCAATCTCGATCATCACGAGATCGTCACCGCCACGCCCCATCACTGCTGCGAGGTGGCGGCTGATCGCAGCAACCCGCCGCGAATGGTCGTCGGTGTAATGGCTCTTGGCATCAATCACCCGCGCCATCAGCCCCGCCAGCTCACGCAGATCCTGCACTGCAACCAGTGCCGGCGGCGCCTGTTTGCATCGTGACGACAGTTCTTCGTCCAGATAACCGGGCTCCATCGACAACCAGAACGCCTCGGACGCCGCCGTTCGTGCAAACGCCTCCACCAGCACAGGCGCAAACTGATGCCCCGACAGCGGTCTGAGACGCTCCACGATCTGGTGACTTTCCCAGACGATATTGTTGTGCAGGTGGCCGCCACTCAGATAAGGCGTAAGCAGCACATCGGCGCGATCAACCAGACAGATCAGGTTGGCCTCAAGCGCCGTGTCGGGCGCAAGCCCCGACACCTCCGCCAACTCGCTCCAGTTGCGGTGGTGGTACCGAACGATGTCGCGAAATCCGGACAGCGCCGGACATGCCTCAAGGTAAGCCGCTCCCCGCACGCAATGCGCCTCGGCACCGTCCCACTCCAGCGAATCATTGAGATGGCGATCTTCCCTGACATGGGACACGCCGTAGTCGTGAAGCATGCCGGCATGCAACATGTGCCTGCCGCGCGCCTCCGACCATCCCAGCGTGTGCGCGACGAGAGAAGCCATATGACCAACACGCTTGCCGTGCTGCATCGCGTCTACACCCACGTAATCGAGTGAGTTTGTCAGGGCCAGAATCGCATCGTGGAGATTCAGCTTAATCATCACGAAGACCTTGTTTTACAGGCATGCCCGGGCAAAGCAGAGCAAAATACCGAGAAATGGGGATTGAGTTACCCTGCATTCTAGCCGCCATTTCACTGAGTGCAGTTCTCATTCTCAACAAAGAGGATGAACGGGCGCGCGGCGCCCCGAATGCCCACTACAGAAAAAGATCCCGGGAACCCTTCCCCTGGGCAACCGAACCCGCTAGAATGCGCGGCTTCCACGGAGAGGTGGATGAGTGGTTTAAGTCGCACGCCTGGAAAGCGTGTTTGGGATAATATCCCAACGCGGGTTCGAATCCCGCCCTCTCCGCCAGAACGCCAGTAAACACGCCCACTTCAGGGCGTTTTTCATTTGTGCCCCGATCTCCCACCGGGCATATCAAGATACTTAGGGACGAGCGGCAACTGACGCTTGACGCCCAGCCGTCCGCGAGGCCCGCCACCAAGCGCTGTGGCCGCACGTAAGAACCTCTCCGATTCACTTCGAGCAGTGTGCCGAAACTCCCTGATCGCGCGGGACTTCCATCACGCACTCACCGGCCACGCTGACGACCGTGACGGCGAGGATGAAGGCAGAGCGGGAGATAGGCACGGGGTGGGTTTCTAGCTTGATACCACGCACGCTCAGTTCCACAGGATCGAGATTCCTTTTTGCACCCCGCGACGGACACGTTTTTTGGGGCGTTACGGGCTGATTCTTCGATGAAGGACTGGTATCACAGCGCCAGTGAGGTGAGCACAGGCGCCCCACGGTCAGGTCTTTGTTGGTTGCGGCTGCACATGTGCCTGTGCATTATGGCCAGCCCTTTGCGGAAGCTGTCGATCAAACGACTCTGACCCCTTTGAACTTGACCCCTTTGAACTTTGAATCCAGTGATCTGGAGAATGCCGTGGGAAGCAACGAAAGCAACGACGAAGACGGTCTGGTGTGCGCCTACCTGCAGCAGCCAGACGGCCGCTGGCAGGCTACCGGCTGGGACGGCGTGCGTGCCTGGCGACCTGGTGACGGTCTGCTGTGGATGCACTTCAACCGGAAGGCCGAGGCGACCCGGTCGTGGCTGCAGGGGGGCAGCGGGCTGGATGCGCTGGTGGCCGACAACCTGCTGGCCGAGGAGACGCGGCCGCGCGCGCTGACCATGGACGGCAACCTGCTGGTGAACCTGCGGGGCGTCAACCTCAACCCCGGCGCCGATCCCGACGACATGGTGTCGCTGCGCATCTGGCTCGAACCCGGGCGCATCGTGACTTCCCGCCGACGCCGGCTGATGGCCATCGACGACATCCGCGAACAGATCGCCCGGGGCAAAGGGCCACGCGACACGGGGGATTTTCTGGTGGAGGTTGCGGGACTGCTGGTCAACCGCTTGTCGCCCGTGATCGAGCAACTCGATGAGGCAGCGGACGACCTGGAGGAACAGGTGGTCACCGGAGAGCGCGAGGAAGTGCGGACCCGGCTGGCTTCGCTGCGGCGCCAGGCCATCAGCCTGCGGCGCTACCTGGCGCCACAGCGCGAGGCCCTGTCGCGCATCCTGGGGGAACCTGTTGAATGGCTGCACGAGCGGCACAAGGCTCAGCTGCGCGAAATCTCGGACCGCACCATGCGCTACGTCGAAGACCTCGACGTCATTCGCGAACGCGCCGCCGTGATCCAGGACGAGGTGGCCAACCGCGTGGCCGAGTCGATGAACAGGAACATGTACATGCTCGCCATCGTCGCCACCATCATGCTGCCGCTGGGTTTCATCACCGGCCTGCTCGGCGTCAACGTGGATGGCCTGCCTGGCGCTCAGGACACGCCTTGGGCGTTTGCCGCGCTCAGCGCCTTCCTGCTGGTGCTGGTGTTCCTGCAGATCCTGGTGATGCGCCGCCTGAAATGGTTCTAGCGGTCGTCACTACCTGATCGGATTTCGCTTCTGCTGCGTCAGACGCTGCCGTCATACCCCCCGGGCTTGTGAGTTCGCCGTCAGCTCCCGCCATTCCCGTCGCCCCGGCTGTTCCAGATTGAGTGGGGGTTCGCGTTTCTGGGCTTGGACAATCGGCAGCTGCGACATCTTTAGTCATCAAAAGGGGCAGGAAGCGGACGCTACTGCCCCAAGTGCTCAACATGAGAATGTCTGACGTATGTCACCACGGGGCTTCCCCCGTGATCCCCCTGCCCCGTCGGCCAAAGTATTGGATGGGCATCCAAGGGGACGCCTCAAGCGCTGAGGCCGCTCTCTCAGTTTGATTACCGCCGGTTTGGCCGGACTCCACGAAGTTCGTCTAAGCTCCGTGGTTCATTTGAAAGCCGGTGCGAACCAGCCCGCTTCCTGATGGAATACGGGGTGAGCGCCCCCAGCCGTTTGTTCAGACCAAGGAATTCACCGTGTCGACCCGCAAGAAACTCAAGGAACTGGTTGCCGCCAAGCGCGGCGTCATCGTGCCGGGCGCGTTCAATGCGCTGTCGGCCCGCGTCATCGCTGATCTCGGCTACGAGGCCATCTACATCACCGGCGCTGGCGTCACCAACATGTGGTACGGCATGCCCGATCAGGGTTTCATGGGCCTCGCCGAGATCGCCGACCACACGGCGCGCATCCGTGATGCCGTCGACGTGCCGCTCATCGTCGATGCCGACACCGGCTTCGGCAATGCACTCAACGTCTACCACACGGTGCGCACGCTGGAGCGTGCCGGGGCCGACTGCATTCAGCTCGAAGACCAGGTGGCGCCCAAGCGCTGCGGTCACTTCAACGGCAAGGACGTGATCTCGACCGAGGAAGCGGTGAGCAAGATCAAGGCTGCGGTCGACGCCCGCCGCGACGAGAATCTGCTGATCATGGCGCGCACCGACGCCGCCGCTGTGCATGGTTTCGAGGCCGCCGTCGAGCGCGCGCAGAAATTCGCCGATGCCGGTGCCGACATCCTCTTCGTCGAAGCCGTGACGACAGCCGAGGAGATTCGCGCCTTGCCGCAACGCTTGGCCACACCGCAGCTGATGAACATGGTGATCGGCGGCAAGACGCCGATCTTCAGCGCAACCGAACTCGGCGAACTGGGTTTCGGCATTGTGCTCTATGCCAATGCCGCGCTTCAGGGTGCCGTGATCGGCATGCAGAAGGCACTGACCGTGCTGCGCGACGAGAAACAGCTCCTCGAATCCAGCGGCCTTGTCACGCCATTTTCCGAACGTCAGCGCCTGGTCGGAAAACCCGAATGGGATGCCCTCGACAAACGGTACAGCTGATTGATTCCGGCCGCTTTGGTGCGGCCGGTTCTCCCCTGTTCCGCCACTCCATCCGGGTGCAATGGCGAAGAAGCGGCGTACCCCCATCGTTGCACCAGGCAGCGCGCAACGACAGGGGCAGACTCAAGTCAGACTTGTGCCCGCCCCTTGAAGCTCAAGCCAGCAGTTGCTGGACCTCGGCTGCAGTGGCGACCTTGCCCTCAATTACGATCTCTCCATCGATCGCCAGTGCCGGGGTGCGCATGATGCCCGCATCGATGATGGCATTGGTATCGGTCACTTTCTCGACCTCGTATTCAAGCCCTTTCGCATTTGCTGCTTCTTCTGCATTTGCCGCCAGCTGTTTGCATTTGGCACAGCCGCTGCCGTAGATCGTGAATTTCATTTTCTTTCCTCACTGTTGCCATACATCTGGTTGAAGGAATCAGGACCAGTTGCCATAAACGAAGCCGGTGATGGTGGCCATCACCACGACCAACGCACAATAGACCGCTGTTTTCTCCGTACCAAGGATGGTGCGGATCACCAGCATGTTCGGCAAGGACAGCGCGGGCCCTGCCAGCAGGAGCGCCAGCGCCGGCCCCTTGCCCATGCCAGCCCCCATCAGTGCGTCAACGATAGGGACTTCGGTCAGGGTCGAGAAGTACATCAGCGCGCCCAGGACCGAGGCAATGACCGTGGAGCTCAGTGTGTTGTCACCCACGGCCGCCGCGACCCATTCCGAAGGGATGATGCCCTCGTGACCGGGGCGGCCGAGCGCGAAACCGGCAACGAATACCCCGCCCAGCAGCAGCGGCAGAATCTGCTTGGCAAAGTCCCAGCTCTGCACCGACCACTCGCGATCCTGCTCGCGCAGTGCCGAAATGATCATCAGACCCGCAATACCGATGGCAAAGGGCAGCTCTGGAGCACTCGGCACGATCACAGCCGCAATCACCACTGCGGCAGTGAGCATCAGCAACTGATTGACAGGCCAGTGCCAGCGCCAGATCAGCAGGCCGGCCAGGGCCGCGGAGAGCAGTGCCGTAATCTGCCACTTCCATGCGTAAATCTGCATCCAGGTTTCGCTGTCGGCTGCGGCCCAGTTGGCAAAGACCAGCACGCCGACCATCAGTGCGAAAAAGACCGCAATCACACTCATGGGCTTGTCTGCTTCATCGCCACCAAATCCGCGACTGTTCTTGACCGTTCGCTGCGCCTCTTCCTTGCGATAGATCAGGTGCATGATCGTGCCAATCACCAGTGCAAACAGAATGGCCCCGACCGCACGGGCAATCCCCATCTCTGCTCCCAGCACCTTGGCGGTGACGACGACAGCCATGATATTGATGGCGGGTCCTGAATAAAGAAACGCGATCGCCGCACCCAGCCCCGCGCCACGCTTGTAGATGCCACCGAACAGGGGCAGGACCGTGCACGAACAGACCGCAAGCAGCGTGCCCGAAACCGATGCCACCCCAAACGCCACCGGCTTCGAGGCCTCGGGCCCCAGGTAACGCATGACCGCCCCCTGACTGATATATGCCGACATTGCACCGGCAATCAGGAAGGCAGGCAGCAAGCACAGAATGACGTGCTCTCTGGCGTACCAGTTGGTCAGTCGAACCGCCTCAAGGACGGCATTGTCGAAGCGGGTCGTTCCGGCGGGAACAAAGTAGATCAGCAGAAAAGCCGCCAGCATGAAGAAAAGCAGGTTGCCTTCACGAGTATTGCTGGCGTACAGCTCTCGCAATCGCGTGGTCATCTCAGAACTCCTTGACTGGACCATCAGTTGAAGCGTCTCACTGATGGAGACGAACACAGTCGCAAAAGGATGCAGAAAATTTTCGGGTCGGGCTGCCAGACCGCACTGCCCGATCATCCTCAGTCACTTATCCAGGTGCACGACGGGAGGATCCTCATCATGCTGGCGTCACGTTCGATCTTGCAGGCAGCACTGAACAACCGGACCTTGAGATTGCGCGCGTTGCATAAAGCATAACCCTTCAGGGTCGGCTTCGTGCAGCCCCCTTGTTCGCGCCAGCGCCCCTCCCCCTACGCGCCGAAGCCGCGCAAAAGCACCGCCGGCGACAGGCGAAGTTGCCGCATGAGGTGATGCGCCCCCAGGCTCAGGGCGACGGTGCTGACCACAGCGGCCACCAGCCCCCCGATCCACCAGCCGAGCGCGGTGTCGAGTTGCAGTCGGTAGTGCAGCAGCAGCCCTGCCAACGCACTGCCGACGGCGGTCGCAAACACCGTGGTCACAAGCGCAAGCAGCAGGTACTCCAGATGCAGCGCAGCACGGATCGCGCCGACGCGCGCGCCCAAGGTGTGCAGCAGGGTCGCCAGGTAGATCTGCCGTACCCGGCTCGCCGCAACCACACTGACCAGCACCAGCAGGCTTGCCAGCAAGGTGACGCCGCCGACCGCGCTCAGGGCCGCGGCAGCCCGGGTGAGGATGGCGCGCGCCTCATCGAGCAGCATCGCGGTGCGCACCGTGACGACGCTCGGCTGCGCTGCGGCAATCCGGTTCTGGGCGGCGACCGCCTCGCCCGCGTCCATGTAGGCCATGCCCACGTAACGCGTGATGAAGGGGTCCAGCACACCGTCGGAGAAGATCGCCTCCAGCCACAGGCGCGACTGGAAGCGCTTCTGCGCATAGATCGCGGCCAGCTTCGCGCTCACGCGCTCGCCCATGATGTCGAATTGCAGCGTGTCGCCGACCTTCAGCCCGAGCTGGTCGGCCTCGCGGTCCTCCATGGCGACCAGGGCGGGTCCGCGATAGTCGTCCGGCCACCAGTTGCCGCGCGTGACGACGACCTGGTCGAAGTTGTTCTGCAGCGTACTCATCTTCTGCTCGTCGCTGGCTTCGAGGCGGCGCCGGGCGTCCGTGCTGTCGCGCAGCGCCTCGTCGCCGACGCCGGCCAGGCGACCCAGCACCAGCGGCGCGAGATCGAGCTGACTCAGACTGGGCGAGGCTTCGACGAGCGCGCGGAACTCGTCCTTCTGTGCCGCGCCGATGTCGTAGAACACCAGCGCCGGGGCCCGCTCGGGCACGGTCTCCTCGATGGTCAGGAGCAAGGCATGGACGACCAGCGTGGAGGCCACGAGCAAGGTCAGCGCCGAGCCCAGCGACAGCAGCGTGGGGCGGAGCGGAGAGTCCGGCCGGTACAGGCCGGACAGCGCGATGCGCAACGTAAAGCGGCCAGCCAGCGCCGGATGCCCGGCCAGGCGCCGTGCGAGCGTGCGCAGCAGACGCACCCCGCCCTCGAGCAGCGCCAGGACCAGCAAGAGCGCAGCGATGAAGGCGACGCCGAGCAAGGGGTCGGGCATCGCCACCAGCAGCAGCGCGGCGGCGACCATCGCACAGCCCGCCGTCAGCCACCATGCGCGCGCAGGCGTGTGGGTGACCACGCCGAGCACGCCGCGAAAGAGCGCAGCCGGATTCACCGTGAGCGCGCGCCCAAGCGCGGGCAAGGCGAACAACAGCGCGATGACCACACCGAACAGCACGGCCATCAGCGACGGACCGATGAGCATGGTCCAGTCATCGGCCAGCGGCAGGCGCTCGGCCACCACGCCGGTGCCGACAAGCGCCAGGACACCGCCAAGCAGAGCCCCGACCACGGCAGAAGCGCCACCCAGAATCAGGACCTGCAGCAGATAGACCGCCGCGAGCCGGCCATCGCGCAGGCCGAGCGCACGCAGCGTGGCCAGGGTGCCGAGCTTGCCCTGCAGGTAGGCCTGCACGCTGTTGAACACGCCCAGCCCACCAATGAACAGCGCGCTGAAGCCGATCAGCAGCACGCCCGAACCAATCTGACCGAGAACTTCGCCCAGGCGCGCATTGCGCTCGATGAAGGTGCGCACTTCGGCCTCACTGTCCGGGAATGCGTCGAGAAAGGCGATCCGCCACGCGTCCGGCTCCTCGTCCGTGCGCACACGGTAGCGATAGGCGGGCCTGCTTCCAGGCTGCAGCAGGCCGGTGGCGTCGAGGGCTGCGGCCGAGATCAGCACCGGCGGCCCGCTCCAGTCCGCTCGCAGGCTGCGGTCGGGCTGACGCACGATCAGGGCACGCACGTCCAGGCTCGCATTGCCGAGCTCGATCCGGTCTCCCGGCGCCAGGCCAAGCCGGTCCGCCAGCACACGGTCGAGCACCACGCCGTGGTGCCCGTCGCGCTCAGCGGTCGCCTCCTCCAGCGAACGCTCGGGGGCGAAGCGCAGCGTGCCGTACAAGGGGTAGGCATCATCGACGCTCTGCAGTTCGACGAGTTGGGCGTCGCCACTCCCGGTGATCAGCATGGTGCGGAATTCGATCAGGCGCGAGACCGCCCCGCGCGCCCGCATCCATTCGAGCATGTCGTCGTCGAGCGGGGCGCGCACACGCACCTCGAGGTCCCCCCCGAACAGCGCCCGCGTGTCGGCAAGAAGGCTCGCGCTGACCTGCCGGTACAGGCCGCCGCTGGCCGCAATCAAGGCCACGCCCAGGCTCAGGCAGGCGCAGAACACCCACAGCGTGCGCCCGCCGCCGCGCAGATCACGCCAGGCAAGACTAAGCAGGCTGCGCATCGCCGGTCTCCGGGGCCGCGTTGCCCTCGCTGAGGCGGCCGCCGGAAAGTCGCAGCAGGCGGTCGCAACGGGCGGCAAAGCTCATGTCGTGGGTCACCAGCACCAGCGTGGTGCTGGTTTCGGCGTTCAGATTGAGGAGCAGCTCGCCAATGTCCGCCCCGGTGCGGCCATCGAGATTGCCTGTCGGCTCGTCTGCCAGCACCAGCTTGGGCTCATGCACCAGGGCGCGGGCGATGGCCACCCGCTGCTGCTCACCACCGGAGAGCTGTCCCGGGTAATGGTCCAGTCGCGCACCCAGGCCGACCTTGTCGAGCATCGCCCGCGCGCGCTCGCGTGCGTCGCGCCGCCCGGCGATCTCCAGCGGCAGGGCGGCATTGTCGAGCGCCGTGAGGCTGGGCACCAGATGGAAGGACTGGAACACGATGCCCAGGTGATCCCGGCGCAGGTCGGCGAGCTGATCGCGATCGAGACCGTCGAGCGATCGGCCGTCGAAAACCACCGAGCCCGAGGCCGGTCGCTCCAGGCCGGCGAGCAGGAGCAGCAGCGACGTCTTGCCGGTGCCGGACGGACCTGCGATCGCGACCCGCTCACCGGCACGGATGTGGAGATCGACATCGCGAAGAATGTCGATGCGCGTGCTGCCCAGCGCGTAGTGCATGCTGAGCCGGTTCAGACGAATCATGAGGCGACCCTTGTTGGCGTGGAAGTGGGATGACTCCGGGGTGCCACGGAAGTTCGGCAGCGCAGCAAAACCGGCGCGAGCGAGGCACCGGCGCGTGCGACGATCGTCACCGCGCCGCACCGCGCTTGCCGGCCGCTGCCTGAGTGCCCCCGGCGGCGGCAGCTACGATCAGAACTTCAGTCCGAAGACGAAGCCGCCCAGCAGAACGAAGAGCCCGAAGGACGCGGCGATGGCCACCAGGTTCAGCAGGAAGCCCGCCCGCACCATATCGCTCAGCTTCATTTTCTCGTAGGAGAACACGATCGCATTGGGCGGTGTGGCAACCGGCATCATGAAGGCCATCGACGCCGCCAGCGCCACCGGAACGGTGAGGATCCGGGGATCGAGCCCGAGCCCCACCGCCACCGCGCCGAGGATCGGGAGGAAGGTTGCCGTCGACGCGGTATTGGAGGTGATCTCCGTCAGATACACGATGGCCACCGTCACCAGCAGGACGAGCATGATCGTGCTGATCTCGACCCCCGCCACCGCACCGCCGATCCACTTTGCCAGCCCGGTGGAGCCGAATCCGCTGGCCAGCGCCAGACCGCCGCCGAACAGCAGCAGGACACCCCATGGCACGTTTCGCGCCGCCTCCCAGTCGAGCGCAAACTCGCCCCGCGCGCGCGAAATCGGCACCGCAAAGAGCAGCAGCGCGGCGGTGAGCGCGATGATCGTGTCGTCCAGCGGCAGGCCGGTCAGCTTTGCCAGCGGGCCGCGGAGTATCCAGCTGGCCGCCGCCCCCAGGAAGACAATGCCGACCAGCTTCTCGCCACGCGACATGCTGCCCAGCGCAGCAAGCTCCTTCTCGACCACGCTTCCGGGGTCATCGATGGCGATACGGTGAGCGGGAAACAGCAGACGGGTCAGGATGACCCACGCAAACGGCAACATCACCGCCACGACCGGCACACCAATCAGCATCCAGCTGAAGAAGCTGATCTCGATCTTGTACGTGTTCTGCAGAAAGCTCGCCAGCAGCGCGTTGGGGGGCGTGCCGATCAGCGTGCCCACCCCGCCGATGGAGGCGCTGTAGGCGATGGCGAGCATCAGCGCGACGCCGAAGTTGCGGACCATGGCCTCATCATCGGTCTTGCGGGCAACGAAATCGATCACCGAGAGGCCGACGGCGTACATCATGATGGTGGTTGCGGTATTCGAGATCCACATCGAAAGAAACGCCGTCGCAATCATGAAGCCGAGGATGATTCGCGACGGCGACGAGCCGACCACGCCGACGATCCTCAGTGCGATTCTGCGGTGCAGACCCACCCGCTGCATCCCCGCGGCAAGCAGAAAGCCGCCCAGGAACAGGTAGATCAGGGGGTGTCCGTAATTGGCTGCCACCGGGCCGATCTTGTCGATGCCCAGCAGTGGCATCAGCACGATGGGGAGCAGCGCAGTCGCCGGGATCGGTACCGACTCGCTGAGCCACCAGATCACCATCCACACCGCCATCGCCACCAGGCGCCATGCCTCGACCGGCATGCCTTCGGGTTCCGGAGTGAGCAGCAGCAGGATGGCGACGATCGGCCCGGCCAGCAGGCCCGCCAGGCGCAGTCCGTTCAGCGGATGGTTCGAAACCGGCGGACGCTCCTTGTACTCGGGGTTGCGCTGATCTCCCGGTGCGAGGACGTCCTCGTCATGGGCGTGAACGCCCGGTTTCTCGGTGGCCATTTCGATTTCTCCTTTCTGTGCGATCTTCGATTCTTTCGAATCGCATGCCCCGCAGCGAAACAGGGTCTATCGACTGCAGACAAGGCAAGAGCGGCGATCACGAAAACAGTGGATCTTTCATGTTAGCCCCATATGCGCCGATCGGCCGCGCCGTTCTGCCGCCCCTCGGCGACTTCTGCATTCGACGGATATCAACCATGGTGAAACACAGACCTTTGGGGTCAGCACGCCGGAGTTGCCCCGCGGCTCAAAGACTCCCGCCAAGCTCAGCAACGGGGCGCACCACCAATGACGTCCCGATTCTCACGCAGATGGGTGTCATGTACCCACAACGGATGTCAGAATTCGGCTTCGCAAACAGCGGAGCATGGCGTGAATCCCCTTTCCTCGACGCCCGGTATCGACAACCGCCCGGCGCACGCCTTTCCGGCTGCGCTCGTGGCCGCGCTGCGTGAGGCAAGACACGTCGTCCTCCTCTCCGGTGCGGGCGTTTCCGCGGAGAGTGGTGTCCCCACTTTTCGCGATGCGATGACGGGACTCTGGTCCAGATTCGATCCCGCAGAACTCGCCACGCCCGAAGCGTTCGAGCGCGACCCTGAGCTGGTGTGGGGCTGGTACGAATGGCGGCGGATGCGCGCACTTCAGGCACAGCCGAATCCTGCGCACCTGGCCATTGCCGGAATGTCGGATCATCTGCCGCAACTTACCCTGGTGACGCAGAACGTGGATGACCTGCACGAGCGCGCGGGCAGCGACACGGTGATTCACCTCCACGGCAGCCTTCATCAGCCCCGCTGCGCCACATGTGGTCGATCGCATGCATTTCCCGACGAAATGCCGAACGAACCCGAAGGCGGACGGCGCCTTCCGCCACCGCGCTGCACCCGCTGCCGCGGGCTGATCAGACCCGGCGTGGTCTGGTTTGGAGAGTCGCTGCCCGAGGGCGCTTTCTACCAGGCCCAAGAGGCCGCAGAGAATTGCGACCTCTTGATCAGCGTCGGGACATCGTCACTCGTCTACCCCGCCGCCGGCCTGCCCCACCTTGCCAAGGCGCACGGGTCGCAGCTCATCCAGATCAATCCCCAGCCGACGAATCTCGATGGACACGCAACATGGAACGTCGTTGGGGCTGCGGGCCAGATTCTGCCCGCACTTGTTGCTGCCGCATGGGGATCGACCCGTGCGCAGTACCACCCCGGCGGCCTGCCCGCCTGCGCTGACGATTCGCAATGACGGCTTCACCATGACGAACTCACGATGATGGCTGCGCTACTGAACAGACTCGGACACGGGCTTCGCGCCAGCATGCGGATGCGATTCGACGCCGCGGCATTCGGACTGGGTGCGAGCAGCGTGGGGGCGTTATCCGCTCCGCTGACCCGATTGCTCTCTGATGAGTCCGGCTACTTGGCATGGCTTGTCGATCTCATTGCCCACTGGCAATGGCTGTATGTCGTCGCGGGAGGCGTTTGTGCGGCCATCCTGCTGCGAAGGCGACCGGGCGTGCTCGTATTGCTGGCGAGCGGACTGATCGGCATTGGATGGTCTGGCGCGACCACACGCGCCGACAGCGCAATGCCCGGCTCAGCTCCGGCCCTGACGATTGCCACCGCAAACCTCAAGCTCGGACAGGCCCGTCTCGATGACCTCGCTCACTGGATCGGCGACCTCGGCGCCGACCTGGTCGTGCTGCAGGAGGTCAGCAAGGAGAGCGCCCGGCGGATCGCTCAATGGCAGGACTACCCGCACCAGCTGGTCACCGCCGACGAGGGTCCGTTCGGCCTCGCCATCCTCTCCCGAACGCCGCTGACGGGCAGCGAGGCGCTGGAATCCCTGCAGCAACCGCTGCGCTATCGCAGCTTCATCTCCTGGCAGGGCCATCGCATCGGAATTTCGGCCATCCATCCCATGCCGCCCATCAGTCCGACCTACCATCAGCGGCGCGTGGAGATGCTGACAGAAGAAGCCCAGTGGTCGCAGCATGTCTCGGCCCCGAGCATTGTCGCAGGCGATCTCAATTCAACGCCGTGGTCCTCTGCATTGGCTGCGGTCGAACCCGCCGGGCTGCTGCGTGCAACAGGGCTGCGGCCAACATGGCCTGCAGTGTTCCCGGTGATCCCGATCGACCACATCCTGATCAACGACGCATGGCAGGTCGTCGAGTCTGGCGTGGGTCCCGACATCGGATCGGACCACCGGCCGGCATTCGCCGTGCTGAGCCTCAGGGCGCAGGCAATACACGCGGAATAGCGTGATCTCGGCACACGCGGCCACCTTGGACTGACTCGATTACTGACTCAGCCCCTGACGCAGACCAGCAGGCCTCCACCGTCACCGCGACGCTCATGTTGCCCATAAAGAGGTAGAGTCGCGGCTTCCGCATCTCCAACAGTGTTTCCTGATGAACAAGAATCTCTGGCTGCTGGCCATCGCCCAGGGCCTGTTCCTGACCAACAACGTGGTCTTCATTGCCATCAACGGCCTGGTTGGCCTGACGCTGGCGCCGCTGGCGTGGATGGCGACACTGCCGGTAATGGGCTATGTGGTTGGTGCTGCGCTGTCGACCGGGCTGGTCGCGCGCAGCCAGCGGCGCTGGGGACGCAAGGCATCGTTCCAGCTCGGACTCGTGGTGGCCCTGTTAACCGTGGTGCTGTGCGCCGTGGCCTTGACCATGGGCAGTTTCTGGCTGCTGGTGGCGGGAACGGTGATTGCCGGCTATTACAGCGCCAATGGCCAGCTCTACCGCTTTGCCGCCGCCGAACTGGCGCCGCCGTCGTTTCGCGAGAAAGCCGTGTCGCTCGTGCTGGCAGGCGGGCTGATCGGTGCGGTGGCCGGACCCAATCTGGCCAGTCAGACACGTGAAACCATGGACACGCCTTTTCTCGGCTCCTACCTCGCGCTGGCGGTTGTCGCGGTGATCTCCATGGCGGTGATGTCCCGAATCCGGTTTCCGGCAGAGCCGGTGAAGGTCGCCGGCAGCGACCAGGGGCGTCCGCTGCGCGAGATCATCCGCCAGCCGGTGTTCATCGTATCGACGATCGGCGCAGCGCTCGGATATGGGGTGATGAACCTGCTGATGGCGGCGACGCCGCTGGCCATGGACGTGTGCGGCATGCCATTCTCGGATGCCGCACTGGTGCTGGAATGGCACGTCATCGGCATGTTCGCCCCCGGCTTTTTCACCGGCCACCTGATCAAGCGCTTTGGCGTGCTGCAGATCATGGGGGTGGGCGTGCTGCTCAATGCGGCATGTATCGCCGTCGCACTGTCCGGCCAGGATCTGCATCAGTTCCTCATCGGCCTTTTCATGCTCGGCGTGGGCTGGAACTTCCTGTTTACAGGCGGCACGACCCTGGCAATGCAGGCCTACCGCCCCGAGGAAAAAGACCGCGCACAGGCCGCGATCAACTTTGCCGTGTTCGCCACGATGGCGCTGACCTCCTTCGCCTCGGGCGCGCTGGTCACCACCCAGGGCTGGACCCTGCTGAACGTCGGCTCGCTGATTCCGGTGGCACTGACCGGCGCAGCCCTGGTATGGCTGGCACTGCGCCAGCGCAGCGAGGCACGACAGCCTGCATGAGCATGTCGCGGCGATACCGCGCGATGGCAGCCGGCTGATGCGAACGCGCTGAACCCGCCGCAACGCCCGCGCACCCGGGCTTGCGAGATGTTACCTGTCGCAAGTGCGTCGGCTCCGGCACTCACCTGCCCGCCGCTTTGTAGTAGCCTTGCCCCTTTTTCGCCAGTCTGGCGTCGGTTTCCGGTATGACGCAAGCGTTGCCGCGTACAAGTTTCACTCGCTCAGGGCTGGTTCGTGCGCTTGCGGACCTGGCCGCAGAGGACGTTCCGGAGTCCCGGCAGTCCTTCGCCGAACGAGTCGGCCAGTGGCTGGACTTCAAGGACGCGCTTCCCCTGTACTCGGTGCTCAACCCCGGAACATCGGGGGCCGCGGTGCAAGGGTCGGGCACGGCGCCGCCTGAGTATGCCGCGCTGCGGGAGGAGTTCGACCGCGTGCGCGCCGCGCTGGCAGATTCGATTGTCGCCGATGGCGTGTTCAGGCCGGGCAAGGCTCGCATAGAATTGCCGACCCCGGTGCCAAATGCACCGGTGGAAAGCGCGGCCGAGTTTTCGCCCTACAGGCGCTACTACCTCGCGCACCAGCGCGACATGCAGGCAGGCATTGCCCCTTTGCGCACCAGCGCCCGGGCGGCACTGTCGCGCCACTCGCCCGCGCTACAGCACCTTGCCGCACTGGATGCGGTGCTCGACCAGGCGCTGGCGACGCGCGAACGCACCCTGCTGTCGACGGTGTCCTCCCTGCTGGCAAAGCGCTTCGAGCATTTGTATGCGGCCCATCAGGCGGCACAGGCCGAAGCGCAGGCGGAGGACGACCCCTCGCGCTGGATGGAACCCGGCGGGTGGCTTGCGGTGTTCTGCAGGGAAATGCAGGCCGTACTGCTGGCAGAACTGGACACTCGACTGCAGCCGGTTTCCGGCCTGATCGAGGCACTCCATAACGAAGTAACGGGATAGCAATGAATAGAACCATCTGCGTGGCGGCCTTTGTCGTGGGCCTGCTCGCCGTGTCCTGGGTCGGTGCCGGTTACATCGGCTCCAGTCCCCTGGCGCTGACCATGACGGCCCTGATTGGTGTTGTCTACGCGATTGGCGCTCTGGAGCTGTTTCGCTTCCATCGCGCCACGACCGCGCTGACACAGGCATTGAACGCCATTCCCGGGGACCTCTCGCATCCCGATGAATGGATCGGCCGCCTGCCTGCCGCCCTGCGCAATCCGGTGCGCCTGCGCATCGAAGGTGAGCGCGCCGGCATGCCCGGCCCGGCCATCGCCCCCTATCTGGTGGGCCTGCTCGTCCTGCTGGGCATGCTCGGTACCTTTCTCGGCATGGTGGTCACCCTCAATGGCGCGGTGATCGCACTCGAAAGCACGACCGACCTGCACACCATCCGCAGCGCCCTCGCCGCGCCGGTCAAGGGGCTCGGCATCGCGTTCGGCACCTCGGTTGCCGGTGTCGCGGCGTCGGCCATGCTGGGCCTGATCTCCGCGCTGTGCCGGCGCGCGCGCCTGAACGCGGCGCAACTGCTCGACACCCGCATTGCCACCGTCCTGCGCGGTTTCTCCCTTACCCACCAGCGTCAGGAAACCTTCAAGGCCATGCAACGCCAGGCCGAGGTTCTGCCTGAGCTTGTAGACAAGCTGCAGGCGATGATGACGCAGATGGAGCGCAACAGCAGCGCGTCGAACGAACGTCTGCTCGCCGAGCAGACCCGTTTCCACAGCGAGACCAAGGGCCTGTACACGGACCTGGCCGCATCGGTCGATACCTCGCTCAAGCACAGCCTGACCGAAAGCGCCCGGCTTGCAGGCGAGACCATCCAGCCGGTCGTCACCGCAACGATGGACGGCATCGCGCGCGAAACGAGCGCGCTGCAGGAACGCGTAGCCGAAGCGGTCAGGACGCAGCTGGAGGGCATTTCAGCGCGTTTCGACACCACGGTGAGCACTGTGACCGATACCTGGACGGCGGCACTGGCCCAGCATGAACGCAGCAACGAGCGCTTCAGCGCCAGCCTGCAACAGGCGCTGACAGCCTATACCGACACCTTCGCACAGCGCTCGGGCGCCATGCTCGAGTCGGTGGAACAGGTCCACGCCGGCCTGCGCAGCGAACTCGCCACCACGACGGCCGCGATGGCACAGGAAACAGGCGCCCTGCACGCCCGACTGGCAACCGCAGTCGAGACCCAGCTCGACGGACTCTCGAGCCGGTTCGACGCCACCGTGACGACCGTGGCCGACACCTGGACGACGGCACTCTCTCGCCATGAAGACGCCAGCGAGAAGCTCACCGCAACAATGCACACCGCGCTGGAAGCCTTCGCCGAAACCTTCGCCAGTCGCTCGGCCACCCTGCTCGCCTCTCTCGGTGAAAGCGCCTCGGCGCTGCAGGCAGAGCTGGCCGCAAAAGACGATGCCCGGCTGGCAGCACAGACCCGCGCGATGGAGGCCATGACGGCCGCGCTGCAGCAGGAATGGCGGCAGGCAGGCGAGCGGACACTCGCCCAGCAGGAACAGATCTGCACCACCCTGGGCGAAACCGCCCGCGACATCAGCGCCGAAGCAAAAGCGCAGGCGACGGGCACCATCGATGAAGTCGCGCGCCTGATGCATACCGCGGCGGAGGCGCCGCGCGTCGCCGCCGAAGTCATCGGCGAACTGCGCCAGGAGCTCTCCGCCAGCATGGCGCGCGACAACGCGCTGCTGGCCGAACGCAGCCGCATCATGGAAACCCTGGGCGGCCTGCTCGACGCCATCAACCACGCCTCCACCGAACAGCGCACCGCGATCGACGCCCTGGTGGGCACCTCCGCCACCATGCTGGAGCGCGTCGGCGCCCGGCTCACCGAAAGCATCGAGACGGAGTCGGCGAAGATGGGCGAGGTGGCCAGCCAGATCACCGGCGGTGCGGTCGAGGTCGCGAGCCTGAGCGAAGCCTTCGGGCTCGCCGTCCAGCTGTTCAGCGAATCCAACGACAAGCTGATGACGACGCTGCAGCGCATCGAGGGCTCGCTCAACAAGTCCGTGGCCCGAAGCGACGAGCAGCTTGCCTATTACGTCGCCCAGGCGCGGGAGATCATCGATCTGAGCATCATGTCGCAGAAGCAGATCGTCGACGACCTGCAACAGCTGTCCGGCAGGCAGCCCTCGCTCGCGGCAGAGGGCTGACGATGGACGATATCGACGCCGGCATCGAGCAGTCCGCGCCGGTCTGGGCTGTCTTCGGCGACCTGATGTCGGGTCTGTTGGGTGCCTTCGTGCTGATCCTGGTCGGGGTGCTCGGCGTGCAGCTTGAGCTGATGAGCAGCCTGGAAACCGAAGTGCAGAAGCGCCAGATCGAAGAGCAGCGCCGCGAAGCGCTGGAACAGGCGCTGGCCGTCCCGCTCGCTGCCGGCCGGGTCACCCTCAACAACGGACGCATCGGTATCAGTGGCAGTGTGCTGTTTGCGCTGAACTCCGATGAACTGCAGCCGGAAGGACGCCAGCTGCTCAAGAGTCTCGCGCCCCCGCTTGCGGCCTACCTCGGTGTCCGCGACGAAATGCTGATGGTGAGCGGCTTCACCGACGACCAACCGGTGCGCGAGAGCAATCGCCAGTTTGCAGACAATCTGGAGCTCTCGGCCCAGCGCGCGCTGACCGTGACGCGCGCGCTGATCGAAGAAGGACTTCCGTCCTCGGCGATCTTCGCCGCGGCCTTCGGCCCGGAGCAGCCGGTGGCCTCCAACGCCGACCCCGAGGGTCGCTCGCAAAACAGGCGGGTGGAGATGGCGCCGGTGCCGAAGTCGGCAAAGGAACGCACCGCGGGGAGCACGGCACCCAATGGGTGACGCCGGGCAATCCGGTACCGCGGCTGGCAAGCTGCCAGGTCACGTCGCCCCCGACTTGATGATCGACGCCTTGCGTGCGCGCGGCGCGGAGGGCTTCGACCCTGTCGGCTGGCGCTTCATCGAGGCCATGGCGCGACGGATGGCAAACCATCGCGGCACCCCCCGTCGCATCCTTGAGCGCAGGCTGACGGAGATCGTGTCCGCATTCGGCGAACGCTTTGAGCGTGCCAGCATGTCGGCGCAGGACGCCCTCACCCGTGGCAAGGAAGCGTTTCCGCAAGACGCCGATGCGCTGCAACAGTACGCCGACGCCAGCGACTTCGCGGGCCTGCATCGTGCGCTCGCAAGCCTGCAGGCGAGGGACATCGCGGGGCCGCTGACAGCCCTCCTCGACCATATTGGTGCGCAAGCTGCAGGCGGGCAGACCAGCGACCTCGCGCCTGACAACCCGGCAGCGGCCAGCGCGCAAGGCGAACTGAAGTCGATGCGCTACTTCCGCAGCACCTGGTCGAAACTCAGCGTCGACAAGCAACTGTCGCACTCGCTGGCGCAGGCGCCCGAGAACGCCGGCCCGCTGAACTCGCACTTCCTCGTGCTGCAGTCACTGACCCTGATGCGTGACATCGCACCGGACTACCTCAAGCAGTTCATGTCCTACGTCGACGCCCTGCTCTGGCTCGATCAGGCGGACAGCAGCCGCAACCCGGCGCCCAAGGGCCCTGCCCGTGGCGAACGTGAGAAGAAGCGCAAACCTGCCCGCGGCAGGACAGCCTGAAACGGCACGCGCGGATCGCGCCCGCGTTCACTCACAGGCAGGCGGGGACTGAAGTGCGCTGATTCCTTACTTGAGGTTGCCCGACAGGAACTGACGCAGGCGTTCGCTGCGCGTGTTGCCGAACACCTCGGACGGCGGACCGTACTCTTCGGCGAGCCCCTGATGGAGGAACATCACCTTGCTCGAAACCTCGCGAGCAAAGCCCATTTCGTGGGTCACCACCACCATCGTGCGACCCTCTTCGGCAAGGCCACGCATGACCTTGAGCACCTCGCCCACCAGCTCGGGATCGAGCGCCGAGGTGGGCTCGTCAAACAGCAGCACGGCGGGCTCCATGGCCAGCGCGCGAGCAATTGCCACGCGTTGCTGCTGACCGCCCGACAGATGGGCCGGATAGCTGTCCCTGAAGCGGGCAATGCCGACCTTCTCCAGATAGGCTTCGGCGCGCTCGCGCGCTTCGGCCCGGGTGAGGCCGAGGACATGCACCGGGGCTTCGGTGACATTCTCGAGCACCGTCATGTGCGCCCACAGGTTGAAATGCTGGAACACCATCGCCAGCCGCGTGCGCAGGCGCTGCAGCTGTCTGGCGTCAGCCACCTTGAGGTGACCGTTGCGGTCCGGCACCAGACGGATCTCCTCGCCGCCGACGGTGATGCGCCCGGCGTCAGGCTGTTCGAGAAAGTTGATGCAGCGCAGGAAGGTGCTCTTGCCCGAGCCGGACGAGCCGATGATGCTCACTACATCGCCCGCCTCGGTGTCGAGCGACACGCCCTTGAGCACCTCGTGGTCGCCGTAACGCTTGTGAAGGTCTTCGACCGAAAGCTGGGTCATGAAATGAGTCCTGAGTGAGGGCGGCGGTCAGACCTTGACCGACCCGGCCTTGCGCGGCTGCAGATGACCCAGCCAGCGCCGCTCGGCAAGCCGGAACAGGCCGACCAGGGCGAAGGTCACGCACATGTAGACCACGCCGGCGAAGATGAAGGCCTCGAAGGGGGCGAAGTGCTGCGAATAGGCGTTGCGCGCCGCACCCGTGAGGTCGACCAGGGTGATGGTGGAGGCGATGGCCGTACCGTGCAGCATGAAGATGGCCTCGTTGCTGTAGGCCGGTATCGCCCGGCGCAAGGCGCCCGGAACGAGAATGCGGCGAATCATCGTCAGCCGGCTCATGCCGCAGGCCTGCGCCGCCTCGATCTCGCCGTGCGGGGTGGCACGCAGCGCACCCGCGAGAATCTCGGTGGTGTAGGCACAGGTGTTGAGCGTGAATGTCACCAGCGCGCAGCCATAAGGCTCGCGGAATATCAGCCAGAAGGCGTTCCCCTCGGCCCAGCGCGCCTGAACCCATTCGAACTGGCCGAGGCCGTAATAGATCAGCAGGAGCTGCACCAGCATCGGCGTGCCGCGGAAGAAATAGCTGTAGGCCCACACCAGGCGGGAAACGACAGACCGACCCGAGGAGCGCAATACCGCCAGCGGGATGGCCAGCAGCAGGCCGGCCACGAGCGAGAGCACCGTGAGTTGCAGGGTGAGCCACAGGCCCGCGCCGTACTCCGGCAGATTCTCGGTGATGACAGCCCATTCGATCATGCCGCCGCCCGCCTCACGCCAACGCTGTAACGCCGTTCGAGCGAACGGAAGAGCACGCCCGAGGCCGCCGTCATCGCCAGGTAGAAGACACACACCACCGCATAGAACAGGAAGGGTTGCTGCGTGCTGCGGCCGGCCTGGTCGGCGAGCCAGGTGAGATCCGAGAGGCCAATGATCGACACCAGCGCGGTGCTTTTCTGCATGACCTGCCAGTTGTTGCCGAGGCCGGGCAGCGCGTGGCGCAGCATCTGCGGAAACAGGATGCGCCTGAACACCTGCCAGCGGCTCATCCCGTACGCATAGCCGGCCTCGAGCTGGCCCGCCGGCACCGCAAGAAAGGCGCCGCGAAAGGTCTCGGTGAAATAGGCGCCGAAGATGAAGCCTAGGGTGGCAACCCCGGCGGCAAACGGGTTGACGTCAACGTAGTCCCAGCCCAGACGGTCGGTGATCTCGTTGATGCCAATCTGCCCACCGTAGAACACCAGCAACATCATCACCAGATCGGGAATGCCCCGCACCACGGTCGTGTACATCACGGCCGGCGCGCGCAGCATCCTGATCCGGGACAGCTTGGCGGACGCCCCCGCAAGCCCGAGCACCAGCGCCAGCGCGAGCGACAGCACGGCAACCTGCAGTGTCAGCCAGGCACCATCGAGCAGCGAGGAAGAGTAGCCGTGCAGCATCAACGAAGTCGGGACAAGGATGCCTTACTCGCCGTAGATGTCGTGCGGGAAATACTTCTTGCGGATCTCATCGTAGGTGCCGTTGGCCCGGATCGCCTTCAGCGCCGTGTTGAGCTTGTCGCGCAGCTCGGTATCGCGCTTGCGGATGGCAATGCCAACGCCTTCGCCGATGACCGCCTTCTCCTCGGCGTTACGCCCGAAGACCTGGCTGCCGGCAAAATCGTATTCCGCGCCGGCGGGTTTGGTGAGGAAGCCCCCGTCGGCCTCCAGCGCGTCCACCCAGGTCGCATCGATGCGCCCCGCGCCGAGGTCGAGGTAGACCTCTTCCTGCTTGGCATAGCGCACCAGGTCCACGCCGTGATCGGCCCAGAAGCGTCCGGCGAAGTTGTCGGCGACGGTGCCGCGCTGCACACCGATACGCTTGCCCTTGAGGCTGTCCAGCTCCGGCTTCAGGGCCGAGCCCTTCTTCGCCACCAGCGCGAGCGGCGTGGCGTAATACTTGTCGGTGAAATCGACCTTCTTCTTGCGCTCCTCGGTGATCGACATCGAGGCCGAGATCGCATCGAACTTTCGGCTCATGAGCGCGGGGATCATGCCGTCCCACTCCTGCTTCACCCAGGTGCATTTTGCCTTCATCTCGGCGCACAACGCGTTGGCGATATCGACGTCAAAGCCTTGTACGGAGCCGTCCGGCGCAGTGGTGTTGAACGGAGGGTAGGCGCCCTCGGTGGCGAAGCGGATCTGGTCCCAGTCCTTGGCCATCACGGTGTGGCTGGCGAGCAGCAGCGCCGCCAGCAGCAAGCTTCTCTTCATCACGTCACTCTCCTGTTTGGGGCGCCGGCTCGATGCGCATAAGGACACTGCGCGGGCTGCGGCGCAATCCCCGCATGATCGCAGGATCGCGCCCCGAGCTCAACGACAGCCCGCCCGGAGAAAGGAATTCCGCGCTCAGGCCATCATCATCGAAAGAATTTCCCCTGTTCGCCCGCAGGCAGAAACAGTTTGCCGACCTCATCATCGGACAGGACAACTCAGCCCCTTGATGTCAGTCCCCTGACTTCAGGCGCTGCACCAGCGCGTCGGCGAGCGCGTCGGCTGCGGGCGGATGGAAGCGGAAGAACAGCTCAGGCTCGACCAGCTCAAGCTCCATGAGCCGGAAACCACCATCACCCGCACGCACGAAATCCACTCGCGCATAGAGCGGCAGACTCGGGCACGCCGCGACTGCCGCCTCGGCGAAGGCGCACTCGTCGGCACGCGGCTGATGCGCGTGCACGGTGCCGCCGTGATCGTCCTGAACCCTGAAATCTCCTGCTGCGGCCGTCTTGCGGATGGCGTGGGTGGTGCGTCCCTCGATCACGATCAGCGACAGTTCGCCCTCGCCCAGCACGGCAGGCTCAAAGCGCTGCACCATCATCGCTTCGGCAGCCAGGCAGCGTGCAAACACCGCTTCATGCGCGTCCAGGGCATCGCGACCGACACGATAGGTCAGCCGCGCCGCACCCGACACCACGGGCTTGAACACGACCTCGTCCCAGGCTTCTGCGTCCATGATCGCCGCAAGCGAGTGCTGCTCGCCAACATCTGCATAGCGGGTCGGGACCACGCTCACGCCTGCACGGGACAGGTCCCGCAGGTAGCGCTTGTCGAGATTCCAGCGCACCAGTTCCGCCGGGTTCAGCAGCCTGGTCTGCATCGCAGCGGCGTCGAGCCACGGCGAAAACTCGGCAAAACGATGGAAGTAGTCCCAGGTGCTGCGAAACAGCGCGGCGCGGGTGTCGCCCCAGCAAAAGTCCGGATCGGACCAGCTCACGCGTCCGACCGTGAGCCCGCGTGCGGCGAGTGCCTGCGCGACGAGACCGTCCTCGGTCGCGATCTGCGCTTCATACCAGCTGGATGTATCGAGCTTCAGGTAGCGGTCCTCGGTAAGGATCGCCACGTCGAGAGCGTGATTGTTCATGTCGTCAGAAGGGCCCGTGTGGCGTCGTTTGCGCGGATTGTATCGCAGCAGCGCGGCGCGGCCGACGGCGCACGCTGCGCAGAAAGCGCCCGGATCACGCCAGCCCCGAGTGCGCCCGTCATCGATGAAACATGCTTGCCGATGCCTCACAATGACGCACCGACCACGAACGCCACCGGAGCCCCATGAGCAGATTGCCCGCGCGAATCGTATGCCTGAGCACCGAGACCGTAGAAGTCCTGTACGCCCTCGGCGAAGCCGACCGCATCGTCGGCATTTCCGGCTACACCGTCATCCCGCCCCAGGCGCGAAAGGAGAAGCCCAAGGTGTTTGCCTTCACCAGCGGCGACCTGGAACGGATTCTGGCGGTCTCGCCCGATCTCGTGCTGTGCTTCTCCGATCTGCAGGCAGACATCGCGAGCGGGCTGATCAGGGCGGGGGTGGCGGTGCACGTGTTCAACCAGCGCAGCGTCGATGACATTCTTGCAATGATCGAAACCGTGGGCCGGCTGGTGGGCGCAACAGACCGGGCCAGCGCACTGGTTGAAGAACTCGAGGGGCTGATCGAGACCACCCGCAAACGCGCAGCCGCCAACGCGCGACGCCCGCGGGTGTACTTCGAGGAATGGGACGACCCGGCCATCTCCGGCATTCGCTGGGTGTCGGAGCTGATCGGCGTTGCCGGCGGGGATGATGTATTTGGCGAACTGGCTGCCTGCCCCGCCGCCCGGGACCGCACGCTCGCCGACCCGATGGAGGCGGCCCGCAGGGCTCCCGACATCATCATCGGCTCGTGGTGCGGAAAGCGCTTCCGCCCGGAGAGGGTCGCGGCCCGCCCTGGCTGGGCAGATGTGCCTGCCGTAAGCAACGGACGAATCCACGAGATCAAATCCGCAGTCATTCTGTCTCCCGGGCCGGTTGCGATCCGTGAAGGCCTGCCCGCGTTGGCGCAGTACATCGCCGAATGGGCGACGGCCGCAGCCCCGCCCGATGCCAAACCCACGACCTGCGCCACGGTGACGCCCGGGGAACCCGGCCAGGCAGAAACGGCAGCGCGGACCTCCCGTACATGAGCGCAGACACGCCGTCCTGCGAAGGCCACCACGGGCCGTGATCCCTTCGCAGGACAGTGGTTATCCGAACGACACATAGGCATAATCATTGCAGACTGCCAGTCGCAGTTCGTTTTACCGCCGCTATCCGACATCAAACGGATCAACTGAATGACGCAAGCAGGGCCGCCCGCAGCGCAACCGAATACGGACGATCGAGCTTCGACTGCCCGCAGCCACGGGAAGGCGGGAGGCAGTCATGCGCCCACCCCGTCCGAGATTGCGCGGGAAGCCCTGTTGCGACTGGCGACGCAAAAAATCCCCCCGACGCCTGACAACTTCCGCGAGCTGTACTTCCAGATCGCGGGCACAGCGGCTGAGGATGCCTTTCCCGTACGAACGCTGAAAGCCATTGCAGAAGCCCTGCCGCGATCCACACCGCAGGCATTGCGACTTGCCCGGGTCTTCGAAAAAGCCGTCGCCAGCGGGCAGTGGTCCGTCCTGCGCCAGTCGATGCTCACCATCAGCGGCATGCAGGCTAGCGAGTCGAGGCCATGGGCACAGCTGATACGGGATCTCATCCGCGAACTTGACGGTCATCACCAGCACATCACGCCGGGGCGCAAGCGCGACTCGCTCGAACATGTGCTGGCTGCCTGTGCCGACCCCGAACAGCTTCACCTGCGGCTTCACGCCCTTGTGCGGAGCTGGCACGAACAGGCGGGCAGTGAGCAGCATGCCGCCATCGCGCCGAAGGAAAACACGCCTCCGCCCGCCACCGACGCACTCGGGCCACTGCTCGCCAAGCTCCTGACGGGTTGCGTTACGCCGCTCGCAGACGACGAGGCGCTCACCTCCGAAGCCAAAGCCATCGCCGCTTTGGTTGCGGCGCCGGCAAACCCCGAACAGGTCGCGGACCTCGCTGCGCGCGTCGACCGCCTGATTGCGCGCGTTACATGGACTGCCGACGAACAGCGGGAGATACGGCAGGCGCTGCTCAACCTGCTGAGGCTGATCGTCGACAATGTCCGCGAACTGATCGTCGATGACAGCTGGCTGCACGGGCAGCTGACATTGATTGCGGACACTTTCAACCAGCCCCTGGACCTGCGACTGCTCGACGACGTCGAACGCAGGCTGCGCACGGTCATCGACAAGCAAAGCCAGCTGAAACACCAGCTGACTGACGCACAGCAGAAGCTCAAGTCGATGCTGGCCGGCTTCATCGACCAGCTGTCGGCCTTCTCCACGTCCACCGAGCGCTACGAGGTCGTGCTCACCGAAAGCGCGCACCGGATCAGCGAAGCACACGACATCAAGGAGCTTTCGGACGTCGTCGAAGAAGTGCTGCGCGAGACGCAGAGCACGCAGCAATCCGCACACCGCTCGGGCGAAGAGCTCTCGCGCCTGCGCGAACAGGTCGAGTCGGCTAATCAGCAAATCGTCCAGCTGCAGCGCGAACTCGACGAAACCAGCGAGCTCGTCCGCCACGACCCGCTGACCGGCGCGCTGAACCGCAAGGGTCTGGATGAAGCGCTCGAGCGCGAGATTGCACGCATGCGCCGGTCCGGCACATCCCTGAGCCTCGCCCTGCTGGACGTCGACAACTTCAAGCAGATCAATGACGCACACGGCCATGTGGTGGGTGACAATGCGCTCCGGCACCTCGCCCGCGTGGTGAAGGAAACGCTGCGCCCCCAGGATTCGATCGCGCGCTATGGTGGCGAGGAGTTCCTCATCCTGCTTCCCGAAACCGAGCCTGAACAGGCACAGATCATCCTTATTAGACTTCAGCGGGAGCTCACGCGCCGCTATTTCCTCGCCCAGCATGAGCATCTGCTGATCACCTTCAGTGCGGGCATTGCCTGCCTTGGTGACACCGAAGACCCGATGAAGGCGATCGAACGCGCTGACAAGGCCATGTATGCCGCTAAGCGCGCGGGCAAGAACCGGGTGATGAACTCGGCCTGATACGCGCGCACTCCGCCCCCTCACTCCAGAGCCATATGGCAGAACCCACGAACCCCTCCGAGATTGCGCGCGAGACACTGCGCCAGCTCGCGATGCGACGCACCCCGCCGACGCCGGAGAACTACCTGCGCCTGTATCACGAGATCGCCGGCACCCAGCCTGCCGCCGCGCCTGTTCCCGAGCGCTTCGTGCGCCGTATCGCCCAGCAGCTGCCGCGGGACACGGCAGAGCGACAGCGCCTCGCGCGACAGCTGGACCAGGCACTGAATGAAGCCGACACAGGCGCTGCCGAGCGCGCGCTCGACCAGTACATGGCGAGCCTGAGTGCGGAGAAGCCGCAGGCATGGAATGAGCTCATCGCCACCTTGCTGCGCCAATGGGAAGGAAGGCAGCTCGGATGGACCTCGGCACGCAAGCGCGAATCGCTCGAACGCGTGCTCGGTGCGAGTGATCCCAATACCTTGTACACGCGCCTTCAGGCCCTGCTGCGGGCATGGGGGCAGGCGCCTGTCGACCCCGAGCGCCCGGCGTCCGGCGATACGCCGGAGCTGCCCGAACAGACCGAACAGCCCTTGCAGGCGACGGCCAGAGCGGCCCCGGCGGCGCCCACGACGGGCGCACTGATTGCCGCGGACGCCGACCCAACCGAGCTGATCGATGGGCTGCGCGAGTTGATCGCGCTGACCATGGAGTCGGTACTGCCCGCCTTCCTGGCCGAGCACCCCGAGCTGATCAGCGACGCCAGGCTCATCGCAAATGCAACGCGAAGCGCCACCGACGCGCGTGCGCTTGCCGTTGTCGGCAAACAGCTGCGCAAGTTCGCTCACCGCCTCGAACTCACCGCTGCGGACGATTCCGAGGTCCGTGCCGGCCTGCTCGACCTGCTCAAGCTGCTGCTGGAGAACATCGACCAACTGGTCATAGACGACCAGTGGCTCGGCGGCCAGATCGAGATGCTGCGGGACATCGTCGACAAACCCGCGACCCCCCGCCTGATCGACGACGCCAGCCGGCGCCTGAAGGAGGTCATCTACAAGCAGAGCCAGCTCAAGCACAATCTCTCGCAAGCCCAGCTCATGCTCAAGGAGATGCTTGCCGGCTTCGTGGACCAGCTTGCCAGCTTCGCCGAGTCAACCGGGAGCTATCACGACCGCATGGGAAGCTGCGCACGGAAGATTGCCGCAGCACGCGACATCTCCGAGATCGGTCATCTGCTCGACGAGGTCATGACCGAGACCCGCAACATCCAGATCCAGGCCGAGCGCTCGCGCGATGACCTTTCAGCCACACGGCAACGTGCCCTCGATGCAGAGAAACGGATCGACAGCCTGCACAAGGAGCTTGAGGAAGCCAGCCACCTGGTGCGTCACGACCAGCTCACCGGCAGCCTCAACCGTCGCGGCCTCGAAGAAGTCTTCATCCGCGAAGCGGCGCGGGCACAGCGGCATGAGGTCCCGCTGTGCGTCGCCCTGCTCGACATCGACAACTTCAAGAAGCTTAACGACACGCTCGGCCACCAGACGGGCGACGACGCCCTCGTGCATCTGTCGCGGGTCGTGCGCGAGAACCTCCGTCCGCAGGACACGCTCGCCCGCTATGGCGGCGAAGAGTTCGTCATCATCCTGCCCGAGACCACCCTGGAGCAAGCCGAGCAGACGCTGGTGCGCCTGCAGCGCGAGCTCACCCGCGTGTTCTTCATGGCCGGCGAACAGCGGGTCGTCATCACCTTCAGCGCCGGCGTGACCGCACGCGCACAGGGGGAAACGATCGACGTCGTGCTGGCACGCGCCGATGCGGCCATGTACGAAGCCAAGCAGAGTGGCAAGAACCGTGTCGTGCGATGCAAGATTGCCCAGGAAGCAGGCAATGAGGCTTTCTGAGAAGCCGCGCTTGGCGCCAGAGCCCGAGGGTCGACTACAATACGCTTCGTCAATATTCGCTGCGCACTCATGACAGGCAAATTTCCGCTGCAACCGCTGCTCGATCTGGCCAACACCCGCATGGACGACGCTGCGCGTCGCCTTGGTGAATTAATCGCATCCGAACGCAGTGGCCAGCAGAAGCTCGAAATGCTTGAGAACTATCGAGCCGAGTACCGGGAGCGCTTTGTCGATGCAGCCCGCGCCGGCATCGGGCCGGACGAGCTGCGTAATTTCACCGCCTTCATCAACCGCATCGACGACGCCATCGCTGCGCAGCACGTCGTTGTCGAACAGTCGCGAAATCACACCAGTCAGGGCCAGAAGGTCTGGATGGCACAGCGCAACAAGGTGCGAGCCTTCGACACCCTGTCCCAGCGTCATCTGGACCAGCAATCGCGGCACGAGTCGCGCCAGGAGCAACGCGCCAGCGATGAACACGCGGCACGTCAGCACCTCGAGCGCGACGGCGACTGAGCGCCAGGGCTGGCACGCTGTTTGCTCATACCAAGCGTGACACACGCTGAAGAGGGCAAGACCATGGCATCCCAGATTGCATCCAGTTCGCAGACCTTTCCCTTCCTGCCGACCGCAGGAAGCATGGCGAACAGCAGTGCCTATTCCCGAGACGCCACTTCGTCAGGCTTCTCTGACGTGCTGCGCGGACAACTCCGGAGCAAGGACACCAGCACCCGCCAAGAGGCGACTTCGAGCGCGGACCGCAGTCAGGACGCGCAATCCCGGCCCGAGTCCAGATCCGAATCGCGGTCCGAATCCGCCTCGGACTCCGAGCGAGCACCCGAGCGCCCGCGCGAGTCGCGAGCGACGGACCGCGCCGACGCGGCGTACAACGAACCCGCCCAGCGCGACACCGCAGCTGCCGACACACAGACCGAAGGTGAAGTGACGACGGAGGCCCCGGCGACAGCCGAAGCGGCAAACGAGCCCACCGAGGCGGCAATGGCAATTGCCGGTCTGCCGGCAGCGATTGCCGCCCTGCTGCCTGGCGCCAGGGAGCGTGCGGGCACAACGGCGGTCGTTGCAGACGGGTCAAACAAGGCCGGCCTTGCCGCAAATATCGCCCTGGCGGGTGACACCCAGGGAAAATCACTTCAGAATTCTGCCGATTCGCTCCCGAAGCCAGCCCTGAACTTCGCTCAGGCCGGCCAGCAGGGGCAAAGTGCGATCCCGCTGCAGCTCAGACCAGAAGCACTGTCCGGCTTCGCGGAGCGTGCTGCAACGGCCTTGCAGACGGTCAGCGCAGAGATGCCCGACGGCACGCAGGCCTCGTTCATGCACTCGCTGCGCCAGCCAGGCCAGATCACGACGTCGGCGCCGCAACTGACAGTTGCCACGCCCGCAGGCCAGGCCGCCTGGGCAGACGAGGTCGGCAGTCGGGTCATGTGGATGATCGGCCGTGCGGAGAGCAAGGCAGAACTGGTACTCACGCCGCCGCATCTGGGCAAGGTCGAGGTCTCGATCAACCTGAACGGCGATCAGACCACCGCCCAGTTTGTCGCTGCGACCCAATCGGCACGCGACGCCCTGGAGCAGGCCATGCCCAAGCTGCGCGAGATTCTGGCGCAGTCGGGCATCAGCCTTGGGCAGGCCAATGTGAGCACCTCGGGCGAGCAGCAGGCCTCGGGTGACGATCGCGGCCAACGTGGCGGTCGCAGCGGCATCGGACAGAGCGACGTGGACGCAGGTGGGGCCGCACCGGCCACTCGCTGGGTCAGGCAAATTGAAGGGCTGGTCGACACCTTCGCCTGAAGCGCATGAATAAGGGGCACTCTGCCCCACTTTTCCGCGCTTGGGCCAAGATGGCGATGAGCCATAATCCAGGCGTAGGAAAAGGAGAGTTTCATGGCGAAAGCCCCAAACAAGCCGGAAGCACCCGCAGGTGATGCACCACCCAAGAAGGGTGGCAAGATGCTGATGATCATCATCATCGTGGTGCTGGTTCTGCTGATCGTTGTCGCCGGCGCAATCGGCGCGCTCATCCTGCTCAAGAAGGGTGGCGGCGAGAACGGCGATCATGCGGAAGCCCCGGCAGCCGTGGCCCCGCCAAGTGCTGTGGATCTGAGCCGGCCGCCAGTCTTTGCCGCACTCGACGCATTCACCGTGAACCTGCGCCGTGAAGAGGGCGACCACTACCTGCAGGCCATCATCGCGCTGCGTGTGACCGACCAGAAGACGGCCGATGCACTCAAGGGCTTCATGCCCGAGATCCGGCATCGCATCAACCTGCTGCTGTCGAGCAAGCTTCCGTCCGAGGTTCAGACCATCGAGGGTCGCGAGGCACTCGCGCTGGAAATTCTCGACCAGGTCAACAGTGCGCTGGGCGTCCCCCCTCCGCCCCCCGGCCAGCGGATGACGGTGGCGACGCCGGTCCAGTCGGTTCTGTTCAACTCGTTCATCATTCAGTAACGAGGCCGCCATGTCTTCGGACTTTCTCTCCCAGGAAGAAGTTGATGCGCTGCTCCGCGGCGTCAGCGGGGAGTCCGACGAGCCGGCCGAAGAAGCGGTCGACGACGGGGGCGTGCGCCCCTACAACATGGCCACGCAGGAACGCATCGTGCGTGGGCGCATGCCCACCATGGAGCTCATCAACGAGCGCTTTGCCCGTTACCTGCGGATCGGCCTGTTCAACTACATGCATCGCAATGCCGAGGTCTCGGTCGGTCCGATCAGGGTGCAGAAGTACGCCGAATTCGTGCGCAATCTGGTGGTACCGACCAACCTGAACCTGGTTGTTGCCAAACCCCTGCGCGGCACGGGGCTGGTGGTATTCGATCCCAATCTGGTCTTTCTCGTCGTCGACAACATGTTCGGCGGCGACGGACGCTTTCACACCCGGGTCGAGGGGCGGGATTTCACCCCCACCGAGCAACGCATCATACAGGGCATGCTGAACGTGGTCTTTGCCGAGTACGGCAAAGCCTGGGCACCGGTCTTCAAGCTCGAACTGGAGTACGTCCGCTCGGAAATGAATTCGCAGTTTGCCAACATCGCGACGCCATCCGAGATCGTGCTCGCGACCAGCTTCTCGCTCGAACTTGGCGGTGCGCAGGCGGATATGCACTTCTGTTTCCCCTACTCCATGGTCGAGCCGATTCGCGATCTGCTCTACTCCACCATGCAGAGCGACCACCTGACGCAGGATCGGCGCTGGGAGAACCTGCTGTCACGGCAGCTGCAAACGGCCGAGGTCGAGCTGACCTGCAACCTCGGCACGGCCAAGGTGAGCCTGCGCGACATCGTCAACATGCGGGTCGGCGACGTCATTCCCCTGCACGTCAACGATCTGCTCCAGGCCGAAGTCGACGGTGTGCCCATCATAGAGTGCAGGCACGGAACACAGAGCGGGCAGTACGCAATCAAGGTCGAACGCTTCATCGGCAGCGAGGAGCAGGACATCAACAAGCCAGCGGGAGGCCAGAATGGCTGACGACACAGACAATCAGATCAGCGAAGACGACTGGGCTGCTGCGATGCAGGAGCAGGCCGCGACCGAGTCCGGCGTGGACAGCGAGGCCGCACAGGTTGCGGCCGACCTCGCTGCCGCCGCGATGGACGAATCGCCCTACCAGGCCAAGCCGGCCAGCCAGCTGTTCGAGGATTTCGGCTCGAGCGGCAGCAAACCGGGCGCGATCAACGATTTCGACATGATTCTGGACATTCCGGTCCAGCTCACGGTCGAGCTCGGCCGCACCAAGCTGTCGATCCGTAACCTGCTCCAGCTTGCGCACGGTTCGGTCGTCGAGCTCGACGGACTCGCCGGCGAGCCCATGGACGTACTGGTCAACGGTACGCTCATCGCCCAGGGCGAAGTCGTGGTCGTCAACGACAAGTTCGGCATCCGGCTCACCGACATCATCACCCCCGCAGAACGCATGCGGAAGATTCGCAGCTGACTCGCTTGCGGGGGGACATCGCCCCTGCAGCCAACCTCGACAAGATGCAGTGAAACCCGCCTTCATACTGACGCCATTCCTGATGCTCCTGCTGCCTGCGCTTGCGCGGGCAGCCGACCCCGTCCCGAGCCCTGCCACCGATCTCGCGGGCAGCCTCGGCCAGATGCTGTTCGGACTGGTGGTGGTGATCGCACTGCTGGTTGCCTGCCTCTGGGCCATCAAGCGTCTGTCACAGCCGCGCAACGCCGCAGGCGTGCTCAAGGTCTTGGGCGCGACCGCAGTGGGCCCGCGCGAGCGTGTCGTGCTGGTCGAGACCGGCCCCAAGGTGCTTGTGCTCGGGGTGGCGCCGGGCAGCGTTCGCACCCTGCACATCCTGGAAGCCTCCGATTTTCCGACCGACGCTGCCACCAACGACACGGGCACCGTCGCCGGCGGCGACTTCGCCGGTTGGTTCAGAAAAGCACTGGAGCGCCGCCATGGCGCGTAAGCACCTGCTGCAGGCCACGGTCGGGCTTGTCCTCGGCAGCGCGCCGGTCCTTGCGCTGGCCCAGGCGCTGCCCGCCCTGACCACGGTGCCGGCCGCCAATGGCGGCACGACCTACAGCCTCACGATCCAGACCCTGCTGCTGCTGACGATGCTCAGCTTCGTGCCGGCGATGGTGCTGATGATGACGAGCTTCACCCGCATCATCATCGTGTTTTCGCTCCTGCGTCAGGCCATGGGTACGCAGACCTCGCCGCCGAACCAGGTCCTGCTCGGCCTCGCGCTGTTCCTGACCTTCTTCATCATGGCGCCGGTCGCCGACCGCGTCTATACCGACGCCTACGTGCCGATGTCCGAAGGCACGATCGGCTTCGAGCAGGCGCTGGAGCGCGCCTCGGTGCCGGTCAAGACCTTCATGCTCAAGCAGGTCCGCGAACCCGACCTGACCCTGTTTGCCGGCCTTGCCAAGGTCCCCCCGGTGGAGAAGGCAGAAGACCTGCCGATGCGGGTCGTGATACCGGCCTTCGTCACCTCGGAGCTGAAAACGGCTTTTCAGATCGGCTTCATCGTCTTCATTCCCTTCATCATCATCGACATGGTGGTCGCTTCGGTGCTGATGTCGATGGGTATGATGATGATGTCCCCGGTGATCGTCTCCCTGCCCTTCAAGATCATGCTCTTCGTCCTGGTCGACGGCTGGACCCTGCTCATCGGCTCGCTGGTTCAGAGTTTCGCAGTGTAGGCGCGCAAGCATGAGAGCCCATCCATGACCCCCACCGCAGTCATCGATCTCGGACGCCAGGCGATCGAAGTCACCCTGATGGTGTCGGCGCCGCTGTTTCTCGCCGCACTGGTGACCGGCCTCGTCATCAGCATCTTTCAGGCCGCGACCCAGATCAACGAAATGACCCTGTCTTTCGTTCCCAAGCTGATCGCCATTTTCGTCACCCTGGTGCTGGCCGGCCCGTGGATGATCACCGTGCTGACCGACTTCATGCGCCGCCTGTTCGAAAACATCCCGATCATGATTGGCTGAAGGCGCAGGCACGATGCTCAGCGTGACCGCGACACAGCTCGATGCCTGGCTCGCCGCCCTGATGTTTCCACTGGCTCGCCTGTTCGGGCTGTTCGCAAGTGCCCCCATTTTTTCGAACCGCGGCGTGTCGGCACGCGCGCGGCTGGCCATCGCGCTCGGGATCGGCATCGCCCTGCTGCCAGTGATGCCGGCCATGCCGGCCGTGCCGCCGGGCTCGGGCATCGGGCTCATGATCATGGTGCAACAGATGTTCATCGGCGTGGCCATCGGCTTCATGCTGAGACTGGTGTTCGCAGCCATCGACATGGCCGGCTCCCTGATCGGCATGCAGATGGGCCTGTCCTTCGCGATCTTCTTCGACCCCGATGCCGGCGGACAGACCGCGGTGCTCTCGGATTTTGCTGGGCTGGTAGCCACGCTGCTCTTTCTCGCCATCAACGGCCACCTGATCATGATCGACCTGCTGGTGCGAAGCTTCGAGTGGCTGCCGGTCGGCACGGCGAGTTTAAGCGCCGATGGCTGGGGCTATATCGCGCGCGCCGGCACCACGGTGTTCGCAACCGGGCTGTTGCTGTCGCTGCCGGTGGTGGCAGTGCTGCTGGTCACCAACATCGCACTCGGCATCCTCACCCGCGCCGCGCCGCAGCTCAACCTGTTCGCGATCGGCTTCCCGCTCACGCTGGCGATGGGTTTCTTCGCACTGATGCTGATCATGACCAACTTTGGTCCAGTGGTGCAAAGCCTGTTCGAGCGCAGTTTCGACACAGTGCCGATCCTGCTGGAAGCACTTTCACCGCGACCTTGAGCACCCGCGGGTGGCCATCACTTGGGGGCGAGATTTCTCGCGGAGGCGCGGAGGGCTCGGAGGCCTGCTCTGGGTTGCAGGCTTTTCGTTGCGGGCCCTACAGCGTCGGGACCTGGCGGGACTTCACCAGGCGGATCTCACCGTTGGCGGTGCGGCGGGCAAACGGCCGGGTAGCCTCCACGCCCTCTTCGAAGCGCAGCACATCGAAACCGGCGTAGCCACCCTCTTCGACCAGTTTGCGCGCGGTGCGCATGAACACCTGACGCGCCTCGCCCTCGCCGCCTGTCACCAGGCGCTTCATCTGCAAATCCATCTGGACGCGATCCTCGCCCGTTACGCTGGCCTCGATGGACCACGTCGGCTGCAGCGGGTCGTAGATCGCATAGGCAATCAATCCGTTGGAAAGATAGGTCGTCGACCACAGGTCGAGACTGTTCAGCAGCGCGCGCGTCCCGACGACGCCCGCCGCGGGGCCGCCATAGGTTTCCAGGTGACTGCAGCCGACGAGAGCGGGAATGCACAGGGCGAGAAGGAAGCGACGGGCACGCATGGCAGGCTCAGATGTAGTTGAACAGAGACAGGCCGGACACCTTGAGAAAAGACTGCTGTGCCGCCTCCAGGTAGGTCTGCTGCTGGGTCAGGTTGGAGATGGCTTCGGCGTAATCGACATCCATCAGTCCAGAGATCACCGTCGCGTACTGCAGATCGAGATCGCTCCCTATCGTCTGCAGGCTCTCGGTCTCCACCAGTTGCGAACCAACCTGCGCCCGGGTCTTGAGCACGTTGTCGATCGCACCATCGATGCTGTTCAGACCGAAGGCCACTGCGCCGCCTGCCATGCCGGACGGCCCCGGCCGCTCCATCGAATCAATCAGCAGCCCCAGGTTCTTGAACATGTCGGGAGAGCCGACGAAGAGCTCGAAGCGGTCGCCGTCGCCAGGCGTGGCCGCCGCCCCACTGCTGTCAGTCATCTGCAGATCGATGCCCAGGGTCGCAGCAAGCGAGGCCAGCGAGGCCGCGCCAGTGGCAACGGTCACCTTGGACGGGTTCCCCGGCTGGTATTCATAAACATCATAGCCCGGGGTCGCCGCGTCGTAGATGATCTCGTAACGGTGACCGAGCTGGCTGGTGCTCACCGTCGAACTCAGCGTACCGCTGAGCGTGGTGCCACCCGTATTCGCCGAGCCATCGGTATGGGTGCCGGTCGAGGCCTGCACCAGCGAATCGTCGATCTTGCGCGTCGAACCGAAAATGTCCATGCCGGGCAGACTGACCGCCATGAAGCGCGATGCTGATACCTGCACCGTCTGTGTGCCGTGGTCGCCGTTGTAGCTCACACCGGCCAGGTTGCCCGTGAAGGGCGTGTCATTGGAACGGTAGCCCGAGAACAGGTAATCGCCAGTACCATCCTGACTGTTGGCCAGGGCCAGCAAGCCATCAAACTGTGCGCGCAGATCGGTGGCGAGATAGCCGAGCTCTTTGTCCGAATAGGCCGCATTGCCGGCGGCAACAGTTTTCTCGCGAATGTACTGCAGGATGTCGCCAGCGCCAGTGAGCTTGTTTTCGAGCAGGTTAAGCCGATCCTCGGCGTAGCCCGTATTGGTCATGAACTGCGCGTTCACGCCCTTGGACTGACCCAGCTCAAGCGCACGCGATGCGGCAATCGGGTCGTCCGCAGGGGTCAGCACCCGCCGTCCGGTGGATAGCTGCTGCTGCGTGTGCAGGAGATCACTCCACTGCGACTGCAGCGAATTGATCCCTTTGTCGTAAATCATGCTGGTCGAGATACGCATCACGATCTCCTTAACGGCTGATCGCCAGAACTTCGTCAAACAGCGTCTGTGCCACCGACATCACCTTGGCGGCACTCTGATAAGCCATCTGGTAGCGCATGAGGTTGGCAGCCTCTTCGTCAAGATTCACGCCGGAGAGTCCGTCCCGTGCGTCGGTCGCCTGGGTCAGCAGTGTCTCCTGTGCCTTCTCGTTGACCTGAACCTCACGGGTCTTGTTGCCGACCTGGGTCACCATCTGCGCATACACCGACTGGAATGTTGCCGTTGCCGTGCCACTGCTGCCGGCAAACATCAGCTTGGAGGTCTGCAGCGCACCAAGGGCCACCGCGTTCCGGTTGTCGGACACGCCGGCAGCGGTCGGGCTGAACACCAGGCTCTCTCCGCTGGCCCATGCGCCTACGGCGGTAAATTCGAAGGAGTAATCGACGCCGCCCTGCGCGTCCGTCACCCTGAAGCGCGCGCCCGAGCTGTCGGTTGCCGGATTATACGCGCCGCTCGCAACCCAGCTTCCGGCCGACGCATCGTAGCGCTCAAGCGTTCCGCTCGATGCGGTGAATGCGTTTGCACTGAAGCTCAGTGTAATCGGCGAAAAGTCGGCGAGCCCGTCGCTGTTGGCATCGATGCCGCCCACGGACAGTGTCTTCACGCCCTCGATCCGGTCGCTCACCGCGCCACTGTAGTTGCCCGGCGCCACGCTGACAGGATCGCCTGCCGCAACCTTGCGCGGATCAGAAATCGCCACGCTCAGATTGCTTGCAGCATAGCGCGTAGGCTGGATCAGAAGACCGGTCGGAGGAATCTGGCTCGGGTTGCTGATTGAAAAGTTGATTCCACCGCCGCTATAGCTGCCATCGGCCTGCAGTGTCAGCGCAATGGCGCTCCCGCCCACGGTCTTCATCGAATAGTTGGTCCCGTCCCAAGTCAGCAGATAATCGCTGGAGGAGAGTTGCGAGACATCCTCGATCGCCACCCTGGCAGAGGAGATCGCGGGCATCACGGTGGGTGCGGGGCTATTGAAGAAGGCACCGCCCAGCACGCCATCGAGATCGGTACCCAGCTGATGCTGGGCATTGAAGGTCTCGGCGATGCCGAGCGCGACGAGGCCGAGCGTATTCTGCGCGGGGTCGAGCGACTCCCGGCGGAACGCGAGCAAGCCGCTCAGCGCGCCGCCGCTGATGAGGCTCTCCGGCAAGGTATTCGACGCACCGCTATCCGAGGTGATTGCGATCATGCTGCGTTGCGGATCGCTCGGATCCTGCACCGTCGCCAGCTTGTTCACCGTGCTGCCTACGACGAGCGACTGCCCGGAGCCCATGAACACGCTGACCGAGCCGTTACTCTCAGTCACTGCACTCACCTTGACCAGCTTGTTCAGTTCGCTGACCAACTGTTCGCGCTGGTCGAGCAGATCGTTCGCGGCCACACTCGGGCCGGCCACCTGCGCCGTTGCGATGCGCTGGTTCATCTCGGCAATCGCGCCGGCATAGGTGTTGATCTGCGTGACGGTTGACGCGATCTCACCCTCAAGTCCCGACCTGATCTCGCTCAGGCGGGCATCCATCGACTGAAAGCGCGATACCATTGCCTCTGCCCCGGAAATCAGGGATTGGCGCGACGCCAGGCTGGTGGGGTTGGACGCAACTTCCTGAACACCGGCGAAGAAGGTTTCCAGCGCAGGAGACAGCCCGGAGGTCGAATCGCCAAGCAGGTTGTTGATCTGGCTGATCTGGCTGTTGTAACTGCTGAAGGAGGCCAGGCTCGCGTTGCTGTTGAGCACCTGGTTTTCAAGATACTGGTTGTACGAGCGGGTGACGGACGCAATCTGCGTGCCTTGCCCGAAGAAGCCCACACCGGAGAACTGCGGGGCGGCATTGCTCTGAATCACCGACTGGCGATGATAGCCATCGACACCCGCGTTGGTGATGTTGTGACTCGTCGTCACCAACTGCGCTTGCGCGGCATTCAAACCGGTCAAGCCGATATTGAGCAAGCCTGCCATGATGATTCCCCTGAATTGCTAAGTCCTGATCCTCATCAGCAAGATGCTTGCCAGGTCAGAACCGGCAAATTCGGCCGCCGCCTGTCTTCAGCCCGAAAGGGCGGTACGCAGGGTGTTGCCCGCGATAATGCGGGTGAGCTTGTCGGCGTACATCGGGTCGGTGGCATAGCCCGCCTTCTGCAGGCTGCCGGCAAAGCCCGCGGGACTGGTCTGGCCCAGCACCTCCGAATAGCGCGAACTGTTCGACAACAGGCTGGCGTAATCCTGGAAGGCCTCGGCATACGAGCCGTAGCTGCGGAAACGCGCTTTTTCGGTGTAGGCGCTCGAGCCGGCATACTCGGTGACGTTGCGCGCCACGGTCTCGCCCGTCCAGCTTGAGCCGGCCTTGATGTTGAACAGGTTGTAGCTCGAGCGACCGTCGGCATGGCGCATGACCTTGTCGCCCCAGCCGGTCTCAAGCGCAGCCTGGGCAACCATGAACTGTGCGGGAATGCCGGTCTGACGGCTGGCGGTCTGGGCGTGCGGCCATACTTCATTGACGAAATCGCGTACCGAGGACGAGATCGAGCCGTCACCGTCGGTGCTGCGTGCCGCTCTTGCCGCGGCGTCGAGGCGGAAGATCAGGTCGCCCAGCGGGTCGGCGTCGGCGCTGCTGTCGACACCGGTCGCGCCGGCGGCAATCGCCTGTGCCTCGCGCATCATGGCGGCAGGATTTGCCGCCTGACGAATCACGTTTGAGATGTCGAAGCCTTTGTTGTCCATGGTTCCGGGCATGGTCAGCGCGCTGATTGCACTCGTCGAGGTATTGCCCGTAATGCCGCCGAGCTGCCGAAAGAGCGCCTCGCTCATGCCGTTGTTCTTGCTTTGCGCCATGTTCAGCGCCAGCTGCTGGTCGAGCAGCGACTGATAGGTGCGCGACTGCTCGCTGTCGAACATGCTGTTGGTCGGCGTGGCCGCGCGCATCGCCTTGAGCGCCATCTGCAGGAACATCGCCTCGAACTGCTTGGAGGCCGCGCGCAGGGTTTCCGGGTCATCGGGATTGGTGCGGGCGAGGCGCTTCAGATCGCCCAGCGAGCCCGGGTCAAAGGCGTTCATCTGGATACCGGAAGTCATGTCGGCCCCTCCCTCAGATGATCTCGAGCTCGGCGCGCAGGGCGCCGGCGGACTTCATTGCCTGCAGGATGCTGACCAGATCCATCGGCTTGGCACCGAGCGCGTTGAGCGCCTTCACCACGTCGGCAAGACTGGTGCCGCCGCGGACGTTCATCAGCGCGCCGCCCTCCTGATCGATATTCACCAGTCCGGACTGGGTGACCACCGTTCGCCCGCGCGACAGGGGTTCAGGCTGCGACACCTGCGGCTGCGCATTCACGGTGACGGTCAGATTGCCGTGCGCCACGGCGCAGTTCAGCAAGGCCACGGTCTGATTCATCACCACCGAACCGGTACGCGAGTTCACGATCACCTTTGCCGCTTGCTGCACCGGTGTCACATCGAGATTCTCGATCCGGCCGAGGAAGGCGACCCGGGTGTTGACGTCGAGCGGCGCCCGAACCTGGATGCTGCGGCCGTTGATTGCCTCGGCCGAACCCGGTGCGACCATGTTGATCGCATCGACCACCCGGCGTGCGGTACCGAAATCGGTGTCGTTGAGCTCAAAGAAAACGTACTCGCCCTGCCCCAGCATGGCCGGCACTGCGCGCTCCACGGTTGCGCCGCCGGGAATCCGTCCGGCCGAAAGATGATTGATGGTCTGAGCCGCACCGCCAGCCTGCCCGCCCGCGCCGCCGACGACCATGTTGCCCTGGGCCAGCGCGTATACTTGTCCGTCCGCCCCCTTGAGCGGCGTCATCACCAGCGTGCCGCCACGCAGGCTCTTGGCATTGCCCATCGACGACACCGTGACGTCGATCGCCTGTCCCGGGCGCGCAAAGGGAGGCAGCGTCGCCGTGACCATGACCGCCGCCACGTTTTTCAGCTGGAGACTCGTACCTGCAGGCAGCGTCACCCCCATGTTGCCTAGCATGCTGATGATGCTCTGAACGGTGAACGGCGTCTGGGTGGTCTGGTCGCCCGACCCGTCCAGGCCCACGACGATGCCGTAGCCGACCAACTGGTTGTCACGCACACCCGCGATCGAAGCCAGGTCCTTGATGCGCTCGGCCGCCGCGGGGGCCGCGAAGATGCCTGACAGCATCACGCAGCTCATGAGTATTGGAATGAAGCGAAAGCGCAGGGCTCGCATGGCGGCCTCCTCAGAACGGCAGGATGGCAACGAAGAAACGCTGCAGCCAACCCATGGTGTTCGACTCATCGATGAAGCCGCTGCCGCGGTATTCCATCCTCGCATCTGCGACCTGAGTCGATTGCACGGTATTGGTCGAGCTTACCGTAGTGGGGTTGATCACCCCGGAAAAACGGATGTATTCGTTACCCTGATTGATCGCGACCTGCTTCTCGCCGGAGACGAGCAAATTGCCGTTGGGGAAGACATCGATTACCGTGACCGAGATCGTGCCGCTGAACACGTTGTTAGCGGCCGCCTCGCCCTCTCCCGAGAAGTCAGAATCGGTCGTAATGCTGGCGTCGAGCCCGTTCAGCTTCGCGTTCTGCAGTGCAAGCAGGTTGGGCGCGGTCAGGCTGACACCGCCGCCAAGGCTGGAGCCACGGGTCGCCGACGCATTCGCGCTTTTCTGCGCGGTGTTTCGTTCGACCAGATTGATGGTGATGATGTCGCCGACATTGCGCGCGCGCCGATCCTCGAACAGGGGTCGCAGGCCGCCGGGCTGATAGATGCCGCCGGTCGCGGGTACTGCCTGCGGCCGCATCTCGGGGCGGGCACTCATGGGCTGGTGCACCGAAGTCGGCGGCGTCGAATAGATCGACGCACAGCCGCTCAGGAGCAGGACCAGAACAAGCGCGATCGCTTTCATGACAGACCTCTTAGAGCTGGGTCAGACGGCCGAGCATCGAGTCGGAAGTCTGGATGGCGCGCGAGTTCATCTCGTAGGCGCGCTGGGTGACGATCATGTTCACCAGTTCCTCGGCCACGTTCACGTTCGAGGTCTCGACATAGCCTTGGTTGAGCACGCCGGTGCCGTTGAGTCCGGGCTGATTGGGCGTCGCAACCCCGCTCGACGCGGTTTCGAGGAATAGATTCTCGCCCGCGCTCTGCAGTCCGCCCGGCGCAATGAAGGACGCGAGCTGAATCGAACCGAGCTGGGTCGGCGTCGTCTGCCCGGACTGCAGGGCGCTGACGGTGCCGTCCTTACCGACCGTCACGGTCAGCGTATCCGACGGGATGTTGATGTTGTCTGCGAGCGGATAGCCGCTCGCGGTGACCATGTTGCCCTGGCTGTCGATCTGAAAGGCGCCGTCACGGGTGTACGCCGTGGTGCCGTCCGGCAGCGAGATCTGGAAGAAACCGTTGCCCTGGATCGCGATGTCGAGCGAACCGCCCGTCTGCTGCAGGTTGCCCTGGGTGAAGATGCGCTCGGTGGCGACCGGCTTCACACCGGTACCGATCTGCAGACCCGAGCCAATCTGTGTCTGCTGGGTGGATTGCGCACCCGGCTGGCGAACAGTCTGGTACAGCAGATCCTCGAACACCGCACGCTGGCGCTTGAAGCCGTTGGTGGAGACGTTGGCAAGGTTGTTGGAGATCACGTCCAGCGAAGTTTGCTGGGCATCCAGCCCGGTACGGGCGGTCCACAGTGAGCGGATCATGATGGGTTCCTCTTGACGGTGCCGGCGTCGGCAGGTGCCGCGCCTCGGCTGGGGATCGGCCAGGTTTCAGTTTAGGCCGGCAGCGTTGCAGGCCATCTCGGGATTAACAGTGCAAAAACCATGCTAATCCCTGCCTTATCCGTGGCCTGTGCCGCGAAATCAGCGGCTCGAGAGCAGTTGGGTCGCCGCGCGGTCGTTTTCCTCGGCCGTACTGAGCATGCGCGTCTGCATCTCGAACTGACGGCCGAGCGAGATCATGGTCACCATCTGGTCCACCACGTTCACATTGCTGCCCTCGAGATAGCCGCCGGCAGTTTTTACCGCCTCGTCTGCCGGTTGCGGCAAACCGTCGCTGGAGCGAAACAGGCCGTCGTCGCCGCGAACCAGTGTGGCCTCGGGCGGGTTGACCAGCTTCAGCTGGTCTACAGCGTTCACCACCCCCTGCCCGGCCTGCAAGGCTGAAATCGTGCCGTCACTGCCGATCACGATCTCGGAATCGGGCGGCAAGGAGATCGGACCGCCGCCGCCGATCACCGGCAAGCCGCTCCGGGTTTGCAGGATGCCGTTGGGGCTCACCTCCAGACTGCCGTCCCGGGTGTAGGCCTCGGAGCCGTCGGGCATCTGCACCGTCAACCAGCCCTTGCCCTGAATCGCGACATCGTAGGCCCGGCCGGTGGCCTGCATGGGTCCCGAGCTGAAATCGGTTGCGACGCTGGCATCGGTCGTGAATGCGCGCGTATGCATCGCCTCGGTCTGAACCTCGACCGCGCGCAGCTTGTGCATCTCGGTGCGAAAACCGGTCGAGGTCGCATTCGCAAGGTTGTGCGACACTGCGGCCTGCTGGTCGAGCGTGCCCTTCGCACCCGTCATGGCGGTATAGATCAGGCGGTCCATGTCGCGCCCCCCTTAGTCAGAAGTCTGATTAACGCAGGTTCACCAAGGTCTGCAGGATCTGGTCCTGAGCCTGGATCGACTGCGCGTTGGCCTGGTAGTTACGCTGCTGGACGATCAGCTGAACAAGCTCCTGGGTGAGATCTACGTTCGACTCCTCGACCTGCCCTGCACTCAGCGAACCAAGCACACCGGTACCCGGCGCCCCCACCGTCGGCTGGCCCGAATCGTAGGACTCAGCCCAGAGGTTTCCACCCAGCGAGGTCAGCCCCTGCGGACTGGAAAAGTTTGCCAGCGCAAACAGGCCCAGATCCTTGATCTGACCGTTCGAATACGTGCCCTGCAGCACGCCGGTGCTGCTCACCGAGACGCCGGTCAGGCTGCCCGTCGTGTAACCATCCTGCCTGGGCGACGTGGTCACCGCAGAACTCGTGTTCCACTGCGTGGACTTTGCGAGACTGAGCGAGAAGGTCAGACTGTCTGCGCCAGTCGCAAGCTCTGTCGCCGTCCGGGTCAAGGAGAACACGCCATTGCCGGCAACTGTTGTGTCCGGCACGCCGAAAGCCGTGAAGGCAATCGACCCGAGATTCTCGAGCGGCTTGCCCGTCGAGAGCGCCGGATTGGTCGTATCGGGAACGACATCGTTGCTCAAGCGGCCATAGACATTCCAGGTATTCGGCGCCACGCCGCCCACATCCGGATCGCGGACGAAGAACAGGCTCATCAGTGAGCCATTGCCCAGACTGTCGTACACGGTCATCGAGGTCGTGTAGTTGTAGCTGTCGACCGGAATAGTCGTGGCATTGAGAAAACTGTTGATATCGCTGCCCACCGGGGTCTGATTCAGCGGGTTATGGGCCTTGGAATCGAGGTTGAGCCCGACGGACGCCGTGGTGGTTTCGTTCGGACTGACGTTCGACGTATCGATCTGCAGCACCGACGGCACGCCGGCGAAAACTGTCGTTCCACCCGTGGTCGTGCCCGCATACCCGGTCACCATGTCCCCGCCGGCATTGACGATATAGCCGTTCTTGTCGACGTCGAACTGACCGTTACGCGAATACGCAATCGAGCCATCCGTCCTTTCCAGGCGGAAGAAACCGTTGCCGCTGATGGCGATATCGAGCGGATTGCTGGTGGCGGTCAGCCCCCCCTGAGTGAAGGACTGCGACACCGCCCCCACATACGTGCCGATGCCAATCTGCTGGGACGATGTCCCGCCCGCCATAGCCGACGCATAAGCATCGGCAAAGATCGTCCTGCTCGACTTGAAACCCACCGTGCTGCTGTTGGCAATGTTGTTGGAAATGACGTCAAGCGCCTTGGAGGACGCATTCAACCCGCTCAAACCTTGCTGGAATGCCATGATCTTTACTCCGGATCAGAGAATTTGCTTGATGTCGGCAACTTTGAAGATGCCCAGTGACCCGACCTGAAGGTCCGTGCTACTGGGGCCACGAATCACGCTGCTGACGGAGCCGAATTCGAGCGTGCGTGCAACGACGTTATTTTCGCCCTGCGTCGCGGTGACGCTCACCGTGTATTTGCCATCCGCTGCACGACTGCCATCGGTGGCCGTACCGTCCCAGATGAAGTTCTGGCTACCTGCTGCCACATCGGTGACAGTAACGGACGCCACCTCGAGACCAGACGAATCCTTGATGGAGAGCACCACGCTGTCGGCCGGACCGTCGAGCTCGAAGCCACCAACAGCGCCCGCTTCGGTCAGCTGCAGCCCCTTGCCCTCGACCAGCACGCCGCGCCCCACCAGCGATGCAGCCTGCAGGCTTTCGCCGGAAGACTGCGAATCCAGCAACTGCCCCATCAGGGTATTGAGCTTCTCGATGCCCTCCACCGTGCTCAACTGCGCCAGTTGCGACGTAAGCTCGGCGTTCTCCATCGGATTCATGGGATCCTGGTTCTTCAACTGCGTTGTCAGCAGCGTGAGGAACTGGAGCCGGCTGTCTGCCGCCACGCTGTCAGCAGAAGTATCCGTGCGCGCGAGATTGCTCAGGATGTCCTGCGCGGTCTGTGTGCTCGAAGTGACGGTGCTCATTTCATTCTCCTGGCTGTTACGGCATAGATTGCCGGTCAGCGCTTACTGACCAATCTGCAAGGTACGCTGCAGCAAGGTTCGTGCCGTGTTCATCACTTCGGCGTTGTTCTGGTAGGAACGTGAGGCCGAAATCATGTTCACCATCTCCTCGACCACATTCACATTGGGCATCTCGACATAACCCTCCGCGTTGGCTGCGGGATTCGCAGGTTCGTACACCAGGCGCATCGGCGCGGCACTCTCGACCACACCGGTGACCTGCACGCCCACCGAGCCCTCTCCGGCCACGGGCCGTGCGGCAAAAACAACCTGCTTGGCGCGGTAGGGCTGACCATCCTCGCCCACTACGCTGTCGGCGTTGGCAAGGTTGGAGGCGGTGGTATTGAGCCGCAAGGACTGAGCGCTTAGCGCAGATCCAGCAATCGAGAATACGTTGAAAATGCTCATGATCCACCTCCGTGATGACGTGCTTACTGACCAGTGATCGCTCTTTGCATGCCGCTCAGCAAGCCATTTATAAAGGTGATGCTCGCTTCGTAGTGAATGGCGTTTTCGGCAAACGCAGCGCGCTCGACATCCATGTTTACCGTATTGCCATCGACACTGGACTGGAGTTCGGTGCGGTACTTGGCAAGGCCATCAAGCGGGTTGCCACCACTGCCCTGCAGGTGCCCCGGGCGCGTTGCACTCAAGGCGAGCGGCCCCATGCGTTCCCCCACTGCGCCCTTCAGCGCTTCGCGAAAATCGATGTCACGCGCCTTGTAGTTCGGGGTATCCGCATTGGCGATGTTGGATGCCAGCAGTTGCTGACGCTGGGCCTGAAGATTCAGTGCGGACTGGTGAATCTGCATCTGCCGATCTAGCTGGGTTCTCATCTCATCACCTCGGAAACTGGGTTGTCGCTGCAAGCGCAACGGAAAAATGCGTTCACTGCCTGCATTGCACCTTCCATGCCACCCATGGTAGCCCCCTGCAATCAAGCCCCTGGCGCAGATAAGACCGGAAAAGTCCGGCCAATTTCACCGCTATCCGGCGCATGCTGCCGGTACACGGCAGAACTTGCCGGCGATTGCAGTTGCCTGCGTGCAAGCGACGTGCTGCAATCGCGACATGAAGATTCCACTTTCCGCCCTGCGCTCAAGCCGAAGACTCATCCTCGCGCTGGCCGCATCCGGCCTCATGCTGGCCGCATCGCCGCTGCACGCTCAACAGCCGCCTGCACCGGTGACTGCCGTCGCGCACCAGCTGCTCGAACTCGAGACACGCGGCCTGCCCGGTCGCGTCGAGCTGCAGATCAGCGCGCTCGATTCACGCAATCAACTCCCGCCTTGCGCCCAACTCGAAGCCTTCATCCCAGGCGGGACACGCCCCTGGGGGGCGATCAGCGTCGGCGTGCGTTGCGAATCGCCGGTAACGTGGCAGGTATACCTGCAGGCACGTGTCGCGGTGATCAACGACTACTTGGTCTCCGCCCGCCCGCTGCGCGCTGGCCAGATCGTCGGCCCGGCAGATATCGCGCGACGGAACGGCGACCTGACCGCCCTGCCCGACAACACGCTGACCGACCCGGCGCAGGTGGTCGGACATCGCACCCGCTATGCGCTCGCCAGCGGCAATCCGATTCGCGGCGACATGCTGCGCATCCCCGCTGCGGTCAAGCAGGGACAGAACGTGAAAGTCATCAGCCGTGGTGAAGGCTTTCAGGTCTCCAGCGAAGGCCGCGCCATGAACACCGCCGCGCCGGGCGAGAGCGTACGCGTGCGCATGTCCAACAATCAGGTCATCACCGGCACGGCCACGACAGATGGCAACGTCGAAGTCGGTTTCTGAATCGGAAGCGCGGCAAGGCGGCCTCGGATGAGGATCCGTCGCACTGACGATGTGTTAAATGCCCTAAAGTTTTCGGCAAAGCTGCCGATCTAACAGTCAGACAAGTTTCATCTGGAGCTTCACCATGAAGATCGAAGGCACGGGCAAGCCGCTTGGGTCGGTACAGCCAGCGGACGCAAGACCCAAACCCGCAGCAGGCACACCGCCTCCAGCCGGGGGCGACAAGGTCGAACTTTCATCGCTGTCGTCGAGCATGCAGAAAGCCGAAGCCGCGATGGCCAACACCCCGGTTTCGGATAAGAGCCGCGTAGATGAGATCAAACTCGCCATCAGCGAAGGCCGCTTCAAGATCGACGCCAACCGTATCGCCGACGGCCTGATCGACAGCGTTCGCGGCCTCCTCGACGGGCAGACACGCAGCTGAGCAGTTTCGCGCTAGACTCCGCCCATGCAGACACCTGCGCCCGCCGAAATACAGCGCATCGCGCTCCTGATCGAAGCTGAAGCGATTCAGCTGAGGGAATTCGTCGACCATCTCCAGCGCGAAGAAACCCTCCTCGTGAGCGGCGATACCGAAGGGCTGCTGGCGCTTACCACAGCCAAGACCGAACGCTACCGGCAGCTCCAACGCCTGCACGACGACCGCGCCTTGCTGCTCGGCCGCCTCGGCCTCCCCAACAAGGATGCCTCGATCCGCCACGTGTGCGCTCAGCTTCCGCGCGTGCTGAAGCGATGGGACGAAGTCATCGAGCTCGCCCGGCAGGCCCGCACACGCAACGAGCTCAACGGCAAGCTCATCAACGAACGCATGCAGCACAATCAGGCCGCACTCTCGGTCCTGCTCTCCGCCGCAAATCATCCACAACTGTACGACGCCGACGGCCAGTCTCGCCCCACCGGCGGCGGCCGCATCCTCGGCAGCGCCTGACGGCTCAAAGGAATATTTCAAAGGGGTCAGAGTCGTTTGATCGAACGCGATCAAACGACTCTGACCCCTTTGAAAGCGTTTGCCCCCTTTGAACCATCATTGAACCGCTGTTCGTCTCTGCTATCCTTGCGCCCTTTCCGGAAATTTCAGGGCCGTCATGGCAGGCACGCAATACGACGAATCCTCCTTTCGCGTTCTCAAGGGACTCGAGCCGGTGCGCGAACGCCCGGGCATGTACACCCGGACCGACAGCCCCACCCATATCATTCAGGAAGTCATCGACAACGCCGCAGACGAGGCGCTGGCTGGTTTCGCCAAGAAGATTCACGTCACCCTGCACCTCGATGGCTCGGTCATGGTGGCCGACGACGGTCGCGGCATCCCGGTCGGCCTGCATCCCGTCGAAGGCGTGCCCGTGGTCGTGCTGGCCTATACCCGGCTGCACGCAGGTGGCAAGTTCGACAAGCGCGAGGGCAATTCCGCCTATGCGTTCTCTGGCGGCCTGCACGGTGTGGGCGTCTCGGTCACCAATGCGCTGTCCACCCGCATCGAAGTGGAAGTAAAGCGCGACGGCAAGATCCACCGCATCGACTTCTCCGAAGGCGGCGAAACCATTAGCCCGGTGCGCATCGAAGGCGACTGCGGGCGTCAGACCGGCACCCGCGTGCGCGTGTGGCCTGACCCGAAGTATTTCGAGTCGCCCCGTGTGCCGATGAACGAGCTCGAACGTCTGTTGCGCTCCAAGGCCGTGCTGCTGTCGGGCGTGGCCGTGCGCCTCGACATCGAGCAGGCCAACGGCCCGATGCTGACCAAGACCTGGTCCTACCCGGAAGGTCTGGCAGGCTATCTCAACGAGGTATCGGGCGATATCGAGCCGGTGGCACCGATCTTCACCGGCGAGAAGTACGCAGGCAAGGATGACACCAGCTTTGCGCCGGGCGAAGGTGCGAGCTGGGCGCTGGCCTGGTTCGAATCCACGGTACCGAGCGAGTCCTACGTCAACCTGATTCCAACCGTCAATGGCGGCACCCATGAATCCGGCCTGCGCGCCGGGGTCTTCGATGCGATGAAATCCTTCATCGACCATCACACCCTGCTGCCACGCGGCGTGAAGCTGCAGCAGGAAGACGTGTGCGGGCGCATGAGTTTCGTACTCTCGGCACGTCTGCTCGACCCGCAGTTCCAGGGCCAGGTGAAGGAAAAGCTCAACTCGCGCGAAGCGGTGAAGCTCGTCTCCAGCCAGATCCGCGACCCCTTCGAGATCTGGCTCAACAATCACGTCGAAGCCGGCAAGGCGATTGCCGAGTTGTCGATCAAACAGGCCTTGTCGCGGCAGAAGAGCGCGCAGAAAGTCGAAAAACGGAAGACGTCCGGCGTGGCCGTGCTGCCGGGCAAGCTCTCCGATTGCGAGTCAGAGGATATCGCGCACAACGAACTCTTCCTGGTCGAGGGCGACTCCGCCGGCGGCTCGGCCAAGATGGCGCGCAATAAGGAAACCCAGGCCATCCTGCCACTGCGCGGCAAGGTGCAGAACGCATGGGAGATCGACCCCGACCGCATCCTGGCCAATGCCGAGATTCACGACATTGCCGTGGCCCTCGGCGTGGATGCCCACCGCCCCGACAGCACACCTGACCTCAGCGGCCTGCGCTACGGCAAGATCGTCATCATGTCCGACGCGGACGTCGACGGCGCGCACATCCAGACCCTGTTGCTGACCCTGTTCTTCCGCCACTTCCCCAAGCTGATCGAACATGGCCACGTCTATGTCGCGCAGCCGCCGCTGTACCGGGTGGATGTACCCGCCCAGGGCAAGAAGCGCCCGCCCCGCCGTCTGTATGCGCTGGACGAAGGCGAACTCACCGCGATGCGCGACCGTCTCGCCGCCGAAGGTTTCAAGCCCGAGGCCATCGAGATCGGCCGCTTCAAGGGTCTTGGCGAGATGAACCCCGATCAGTTGCGCGAAACCACCATGGACCCGGCCACCCGCCGCGTGCTGCCGGTGCACGTGCGCGTTGGCGCTTTCGACGACACGCTGAAAATGTTCACCCTGCTGATGGGCAAGGGCGAAGCCTCCGGGCGCCGCGCCTGGATGGAAGAAAAGGGCGATTCGGTTGAAGCGGATATCTGACTTTCGGCATAGCGCCTCTGCGCTAACCGTGGAACAATGGTCGCAGGCTGCACACGCAGTCTGCGGCGGCTGATGACGCATTCGCGCTGACTGTCGGCCAGCCTCGGGAATCTACCGGCCTCCCGCCGGGAAGTGGATCTTCTGCGTTTGCGCAGACGGAAGCGAACCTATGCGGCTACACGCCCAAACGCTATCTAGCATCGGAAGTCTCAGGGGGCGGCTGACGCTATGGTTCGCCGGCCTGGCGGTACTCACCCTGCTCTGCTCGGGCATCTATGTCGCCCGGATCGCAATCGCGACCATGACAGAGGCGGAAGGCGCTGCACTGCATGCCTCTGCCACGACGGCGGCAAATGCGCTCGCCACCGGCTTGCGCGAACGCGAAGATGAGATCTACCTGCTAAGCCAGGCCCCGCATTTCACCAAGGGGAATCTTCGTGACATCGAGGTATTGCACTCGCTGGAACGCCGACGTTACGTGCACGAGGAGTACGCCTGGCTGGGCGTAACCAATGCCAATGGCGTCGTACTTCATGCAACGGGCGGACTGCTTGTCGGGCAGTCAATGGAAACGCGCCCCTGGTTCAAGGCCGCGCTGAAGGGCCCCTATATCGGGGATGTCCATGACGCGGTTCTGCTCGCAAAACTGCTGCAGGGAGCGTCTGACGATCCCCTGCGCTTCGTCGACTTCGCCTCGCCCATCATCAACCGCGCTGGACAGACACTGGGCGTACTGGGCGCCCATGTTCATTGGCGCTGGGTGACCGATACGGTCGATGCAGCAGTTTCTGGACGGGACGGACTGCGCAGTGCGACGATTCTGATCGTCGGCCGAAACGGGGCCATCCTTTACCCACAGCATCTCGCAGGCGGAACACTACCGTCGTTTGCCTCGACAGTTGGCAAACCTCATGAAATCGTCCGCTGGCCGGACGGAAAAGACTATCTGAGCAGCAACGTTGCAGTGAATGCAAACACGCGGACGGACCTCGGCTGGCGCCTGGTCGTGCGCAAGCCCCTGGAGCTTGCAACACAGCCCGTCAGGGACATCCAGTTGAAGCTCACGATCATTGGCTTGATGACCGCCGTGCTGTTCTCTTTCGTCGCGTACCGACTGGCTACCACCGTAAGCCGGCCCATCGAGCAGCTTGCCGCAGCAGCGCGTCAGGTGGAATTGCGCAGCGGCACCCCCGACTACCCCACTGGCAGGCCGATGCGGGAAATCGCGCAGCTCATTCACTCGATACAGTCGATGACACAGTCCCTGCTCGGCAAAGAACACGAACTCGAATCGATCAACAGCTCACTCGAAGCCACCGTCGATGAACGGACCCAGGCCTTGACCCGGGCAAATGCCGAACTCGAACGTCTTGCTGCACAGGATGGACTGACCAGACTCGCAAATCGGCGCAAATTCGACGAAAGGATCACTGAGGCGTTTCTCGCGTCGCGACGCAGCGGACGGAACTTCACCCTCCTCGTTCTGGACCTCGATCATTTCAAGAACATCAACGACACTCATGGCCACCCGGTTGGCGATGCAGTGCTCAGGACGCTGGCGACCCTGCTGACCGCCAGCGTTCGGATCACCGACTTCGTTGCCCGCTATGGCGGCGAGGAGTTTGCGATTTTGCTGACCGACACGGATGGTCTCCAGGTCAGCCTGTCCGTCGCGGAGAAGATCCGTTCGAGCGTTGCCGCTGCGGACTTCCCTGTTGTGGGGAATATCACCGTCAGCATTGGCCTCGCGGCCTCCAGTGCGACTGACGAGGACCCATGGCAGATCGTTTCCAGAGCGGACGCCGCGCTTTACCATGCGAAAGCAGCGGGTCGGAACCGCGTATCGGCCAGTGGTGACGCGAGGCCCGGAGCCAGCGCACATCGGGAGAGCCCCGACGCGCCCTGAGTGCGAGTATCAGCAGAACCGCGCCGCAGGCATGGCAGGACGGTTGGATGCTCTGCCCACGCGTCCATGCCGTTTCCCATGCGCTAGTAGCGCGAAAACACATCCTTCAGCTTGCACAGCGCCGTCGTAATGTCGAAGCGCGTCTCGGGCAGCGCCTCGCCTTTCATGATGCTTGCCAGCGCAAGCGCCGGAACCGACTCCCCGGTCAGCAGCACCTGCGCATTTCGCGCCTGCATGTGGCGCACGAAGCCGTCGCCGGCGCTTGCCGCAACGACGATGTCTACCCCATCGAGCGGATGCGGTCCGTCGTCCTTCCAGTAATGCATCAGCTGCGCCTTCTCCAGCGTGACCCGGGTCGGCTGCGGGACTGGCGCGTCGCGCCTGCAGTCGTACACGAACCAGTGATGCGACTTGCCGGCATGGCCTGCGACGGTGGTGAATTGATCGGTAGCGATTGCAATTTTCACGTTGAGACTCCGGTTCGATTCCACACGGAAAGCAGGTTCAGTGCCACCACGCGCCCCGCTCGGAATGCTATTTGCTTGAGCACGCTGCCCCGACTCTTCACCCGACCGCCATGGCCCGTTCGAAACCGCAGGAAAACCGCATCGCCTTCGGCCCCTTGCCCGCCCATCTCAATACACTCCTGCAGGAAGGCGCTGTCCTTCATCGAACTGCGCCGGGACAACCCCGAGGCCAGTCGCCGTATCGTCGCCCGCCTGCAGGTTCTTGACCCGGAAGACGGCGTCGGCCACTCGGTGATCTCGGCCCTGATTGACGACGCTGCCGATGAGGCCGCCGACTGAGTCGGAATTGCGACAAGGCAGCGCCTGACGTCGTGTCTCTCACCAGCTCAGGGGAAGATCGGCTCGCGCCGAATGGCCCTGACGGGTTAAGATCGCCCCCTTTCCGGCCTGTCGCCGGGATATCCGCCTGATCCTGGCCTACTCCCGATGAGCAACGACATATCCAATCCGTTCGGCGATTCCGCCGCCCTGCCCCCGGCAGACCAGCCCCCTGTTGACGACGGCACCCTCGCCCTCGACCACTATGCCGAGCGCGCCTATCTCGCCTATGCGATGAGCGTGGTGAAGTCGCGCGCCCTGCCTCAGGTCGAGGACGGCATGAAGCCGGTGCAGCGCCGCATCCTTTACGCCATGAGCGAGATGCGGCTGTCGTCGACGTCAAAGCATGTGAAGTCGGCGCGCGTGGTCGGCGATGTGATCGGTAAGTACCATCCGCACGGCGACACCTCGGTGTACGACGCCATGGTACGGGTGGCCCAGGACTTTTCGCTGCGCTATCCGCTGGTCGACGGCCAGGGCAACTTCGGCTCGCGTGACGGCGACTCCGCCGCGGCAATGCGCTACACCGAATGCCGCCTGACACCGATTGCCGAACTGCTGCTGTCCGAGATCGATCGCGGCACGGTGGATTTCATCCCCAACTACGACGGCGCCTTCGAAGAACCGCAACTGCTGCCCGCGCGCCTGCCTTTCGTGCTGCTCAACGGTGCCTCGGGCATCGCGGTCGGCATGGCCACCGAGATTCCGCCGCACAACCTGCGTGAAGTCGCCGAGGCCACCTGCCACCTGATCCGCCACCCGGAAGCCGGGCTGGAAGACGTGCTCGAACGCATGCCGGGACCGGATTTCCCCGGCGGCGGCCAACTCATCTCCTCGCCCGAGGCGATCCGCGATGCCTACACCGGCGGCAGAGGCAGCCTGCGCATGCGCGCACGCTGGCGCATCGAGGAACTCGCCCGCGGCCAGTGGCGGGTGATCGTCGAAGAGCTGCCGCACGGTGTTTCAGCCTCGCAGGTACTGGCCGAGATCGAAACCCTGACCAACCCGCAGCCGCGCTCGGGCAAGAAGGAAGTCAGCCAGGAACAGAAAAACCTCAAGCAGCTGGTGCTGGGCGCGGTGGAAACCGTGCGCGACGAGTCGAGCGACAAGTCGCCGATCCGCATCGTGCTGGAGCCACGCTCCAGCCGCCAGAGCCGCGATGAATTCATGGCGGTACTGCTGGCCCACACCAGCCTCGAGACCTCGGTTTCGGTCAACATGACCATGATCGGTCGCGACGGCCGGCCGCAGCAGAAGAATCTGGTGCAGGTGTTGCGAGAGTGGATCGACTTCCGCTATGTCACCGTCGAGCGCCGCACCCGGCACCGGCTGGACGAAGTGGATCGTCGCATCCACATCCTCGAGGGCCGCATGATCGCCTTCATCCACATCGAGGAAGTGATCCGCGTCATCCGCGAATCGGACGAACCGAAGCCCGCGCTGATCGCCGCCTTCGGCCTCACCGACATCCAGGCCGAGGACATCCTCGAAATCCGCCTGCGTCAGCTCGCACGCCTGGAAGGCTTCAAGATCGAGAAGGAACTCGGCGAGCTGCGGGACGAGCGCGCCGGCCTGCAGCACATCCTCGACAACCGCTCGGCAATGACCAAGCTCATCCTGAAGGAAATCCAGGACGACGCGAAGAAATACGGCGACGACCGCCGCACCCTGATCGAAACCGTGGCCGCCGTTGCGCCGGCCGAGATCAGCGTGCCCGACGAGCCGATTACGGTGATCCTGTCCCGAAACGGCTGGATCCGTTCGCGCCAGGGCCACGGTATCGACCCCGCATCCATCAGCTACAAGGCGGGCGACTTCGGCTTCGCGGTACTCGAGACACGCACGACCTGGCCGCTTGTCGTCATCGACACGCGCGGCCGAGCCTATACCGTCAAGGCAGCGGAGTTGCCGGGCGGACGTGGTGACGGGGTGCCGATCACCACCCTGGTGGAGTTTCAGGACGGCGGCAAACTGGCCCAGGTCGTGGCCGACGCGCCGGATGCAAACTACTTCTTCGCCAACAGCGGCAGCTACGGCTTCATCTGCAGCGTGGGCGACGCCACCAGCCGCCAGCGTGCGGGCAAGGCCTTCATGGCCATGGAAAAGGGCGAAACCGTGCTGCGTCCGGCGCGGGTACAGGGCGACTGGATTGCCGCCGCATCGGCCGGCGGCCGTGTGCTGGTGTTCCCGCGTGCCGAGATGAAGGTGCAGTCGGGCGGACGCGGCGTGATCGTGATGGGCATGGACGAAGACGAGACCCTGGTCGCGGTGGCCGTACCAGCGGACGACGCGATTCTCACCGTCGAAGGCATCGGCCGGGGAAGCAAGCAGACTTCGGTCACGCTCAAGCCGGCACAGCGCGAAACCATGCGCCACCGCCGTGCGCGCAAGGGCATGCAGCTGGCAATCCGGCTCAAGCCGGAAAACATGTACTGAGGAAAGCGAATCAGCCCGGCGCGACGGGCTCGATCGGCGGCAGGATGGAGCGGATCGGGTCGTTGTCCGGGATCGTACCGGGGGCTTCAGGCGGGGGGTCGCCCACGCGAGATTCGATCAGGATCGCGACCCGCCGGTTGCGCGTACGCCCCTCTTCGGTCGTGTTGTCCGCCACCGGGCGCTGGTCGGCATAACCGGCGGCGGTCAGGCGTTCGGGCGACACCCCCGACTCCACGAACAGGCGCACCACCGACGACGCCCGCACCGCAGAGAGCTCCCAGTTTGAGGGGAAGCGGAAGGTGCTGATCGGGATGTTGTCGGTGTGCCCCTCGATCGTCACAGGGAACGACGCCAGCGCAATCACGCCTGCCACTGCACGCAGCGCCGCAACCGCCTCGTCACCGAGCACGGCCTCTCCGGGCGCGAACAACAGACTGGCGTTGATCTCGACGGTAATGCCAAACGCTCCTTCGGACACACTGACCTGTCCGTCACGCGTCAGCGGCCCGAGCACACGCCGGATTTCCTCGGCCATGTTGCGCATGCGCGCGGCGTTCTGCTGGCGTTCTTCCTCGGCTTTCTTCTCTTCGGCGGTCGGGGCCTGCACCTTGGGTTTCTGCAGGGCCGGCGAAATGGGGCCCGTCACCACGGCGATCGGCGGCATGATGATCTGCTGTCCGCTCTCGTTCACGTTGATGCTGCGGAAAGCCTGCACCAGTGAATCGGACAACACCCGGTAGTTGCCCTCGTTGATCGAACTCAGCGAGTACATCACGACAAAGAACGCAAACAGCAGGGTGATGAAGTCGGCGTAGGACACCAGCCAGCGTTCGTGGTTTTCGTGTTCTTCAGGAGCCTTGCGTCTGCGTGCCATGGCGGGTTCCGCTGTGGCCCGTCAGACCACGTAGCCCTGCATGCGGCTCTCGACGATCCGCGGATTGTCACCGCTCGCGATGCCCACCAGACCATCAACGAACATCTCGCGCTGGGACACCATGGTCCCGATATGGGCCTGCAGCTTCTTGGCGATCGGCAGAAAAATCAGGTTGGCAAGCCCGACACCGTAGATGGTCGCAACAAAGGCGACCGCAATGCCGGCGCCGAGCTTGGATGGATCGGAGAGGTTTTCCATGACGTGGATCAGGCCCAGCACCGCACCCAGAATCCCGATCGTCGGCGCGTAACCGCCGGCGCCTTCCCAGATCTTGGCCTTCTGCTTGAGCTGCCCTTCCCAGGTATCGATCTCGACCTCGAGCACTTCGCGCAGGCGCCCCGGCTCGACACCGTCGACCAGCATCTGCAGGCCGCGCTGCATGAAGGGATCATTCAGACCGTCAATCTGCCCTTCGAGTACGAGCAGGCCTTCCTTGCGCGCAACCGTGCTCCACGCCGACACTTTCTCGATGATGGCCTCATGGCTGCTCATCGGCGGCACGAACACCCACTTGGCCATCTTGAGGCCGTCGACGAAAACGCGCAGCGGGCTTTGCAGCATGACCGCACCGGCAGTGCCACCGACCACGATCAGGAATGCGGTGGGCTGCATCAGCGAAGACAGGTGCCCACCCTCGAGAACCTGCCCGATGAGGATGGCGGCAAGTCCGAGCGCGATGCCAACGAGGCTGATGCTATCCATTGGATTCCATCCTGTGGCCGTCAGGCCCCTGCGGGCGGGTTCTTGGGCGGGCGACCGCGCCGCGCACCGGGCGTGCTGCCCGCCGGGCGAGCCCCGACCACCTGCACACGCAGGCGCGCAATGGCCTGGCTGTGGAGCTGACACACGCGCGACTCGGTCACACCCAGCACCTCGCCGATCTCGCGCAGGTTCAGCTCTTCGTCGTAGTAGAGCGCCATGATCATCTTCTCGCGCTCGGGCAGCGCCTCGATGGCGCGCACCAGGCTGGCACGGTTATCCGCGCTCTCGAGCAGTTCCAGCGGGTTGGTTTCATGCTCGCCGAAATGACGCTCGAGGAAATCCTCGCCTTCGTCACGGGCAAAGTCGTCGAAATAGACGAGCTGGTGACCGCGCGCCTCCTGCAGCATGTGCTGATACTCGGACAGCGACACGCCGAGGGACTCGGCGAGCTCGGTCTCGCTCGGTGCGCGACCATTCTGCTGCTCGAGATCGTTGATGGCGGATTCGATGCGGCGCATGTCGCGGCGCAGGCTGCGCGGCACCCAGTCGTTCTCGCGCAGACCATCGAGCATCGAGCCGCGGATGCGCTGGACCGCGTAGGTCTCGAACTGCGCCCCCATGCCTTCCTCGAAACGACCGATCGCATCGAGCAAGCCCATCATGCCGTTCTGGATCAGATCCTCGACGTCAACGCTCGCAGGCAGCTTGGCCATGAGCTGATAGGCAATGCGCTTGACCAGCGGCGCGTAGGACACCACCAGGTGATCGGTATCAAGTTGTCCGTCAGCGTCGTACATCCATTGGACCTGTATCTTTTTGCGGCGCGACCGATCGGGCGCGGCCGCTGGCGCGTTCAAGGAGGTCCATTTTCCCGCACTGGCGTTCGCATTGCTAGCAGGATAGGTCAGCGGCATCACAATACTCACTCCCTGCGCACCTGCCCGTCCGGCCGGCTACGTGCCATCACCGAGAGACGACGCAGGAACGCGGCCTCCGGCTCGCGCGGCGAGGACATCGACTGCGGCTGCGACAGGCCTTCTGCGATGTCGTCGCGCTCGATTTCGCCCAGCCATGCCAGCGGCACGCCGACATGGCGGCGCACCAGGCCTTGAAGGCTGGAGAAGAAGCGCTCTGCATCGGCCCGGTTGCGGGCACGGCAGACGGCCACGTGCAGCGACCCGGCACCGGCCGCCGCGAGCTGCTTGATGACTTGATAGGCTTCGGTCGCGCCACTCGCGCTCGCCTCTGCGACCAGCAGCCGACGCGGCGCCGCATGCACAAAGGGCGACGGGTCGCTGGCCGAGCTCTGACCGGCGTGGATCAGCACGAACCCGGCATGACGATGAAGGACCCGCAGCGCTTCGACCAGACATGCGCGACGCGCATCGTCGAGCAGGGGCAAGGCCAGTGCAGCGGCGGCAGCGGGCACACGTCCGAGCAGACCGGGCACCGGCTGCAGCAGGCCGGCAAGCGTCAGCCGACCATCGAGCATTTGCAACAGATCCGGGCCCGCCGGCAGGTCCAGTGCAGCGGTCAGGGCCTCGTCGCCGGTCGCCTCGTCGAGCAGCAGCACGCGGTGCGCATGGCCGGCAATGCGATGGGCAGCACGCACCGCATTGTGCGTGCGATAGCGACCGGTAGCATACAGCGCCACCACGCCCGGTGGTGCGTTACGGAACAAACGCCGCAGTCCCGCCGCCTGGTCTTCGCGTCCGTCGATCATGTCAGGCTCCCTGGCCCGCAGCTGCGAGCATCATGCCGGCCTCATCCCCGTTGAGATGCCAGGGTGACTCGCCCCCCTGCTCGCGCAGAGCGCGATGAAGGAGGTAGGCGCGGTTTGGAAGGTGCAGATCTTCCGGCACGCGCTGGCCATTGGTCACGTAGAACACATTCAGGGCGCGGCGCACGGCGACGTCGATGGCCGGTGCCAGCGAAGCGGCCTCGTCCACCTTGGTAAAGATGCAGCCCGCCAGATCGGGACCGGCGTAGGCACGCACGACATCGTCCAGCGTGTCGCCGCGGCAGGTTGCGTTGAGCAGCAGCAGGCGGCGGACGTCGCCGGCGCCGCTGAGCATGGCCGCCTGCTCGGCCACCATGCGGTCGCGCTGGCTCATGCCCATGGTGTCGATAAGCACGATGTGCTTGTTGCGCAGCTCGCCAAGGGTCTGACGCAGGTCGGCTGCATCGCGCACCGAGAACACCGGCACGCCGAGAATCCGGCCATAGATCCGCAGCTGCTCCTGCGCCCCGATCCGGTAGCCGTCGGTGGTGATCAGCGCCAACTTGCCTGCACCATGACGCAGCACGCAGCGTGCAGCGAGCTTGGCGGTGGTCGTGGTCTTGCCGACACCGGTGGGGCCCACCAGCGCATAGACGCCGCCGCGATCGATGAGGTCATCGTCGGTCGAGCGCGCATTGAGCTTGCGGTCGAGCATGGCACGCACGACGGCATGCGCCTGATCGGGCGTCGCATCCTCCGGAATCGCTTCCGCCAGCTGGCGGGCGGTCGTACCGGAGAAGCCGGCTTCGAGCAGTTCTCCGAGCATGGCCGCGCGGGCGGGTGCATGGCGGCGGGTTTCACCCCAGGCAAAGCCTGCGAGCTGGCGTTCGATCATGCCGCGGATGCCCGTCAGCTCGGCCATCAGTTTGTTATTGGCTTCCTGCAATTCCCGCACACGGGCGTCTTCGGCGGCGCGAGCGGACGGACGCTCAACGACGGGCGCAGCCTGGCGACCACCGTCTTCCACCGTCACCCGCGAGCGCATCACGGCTGCACGCTCCGGTGCCGGCGCTGCATTGCTGCGCGGTGCGGGCGCGCTGGTATCGATACGCGGCGGATTGAAGGGGCGCATCACCGGATCGGGGTTGCGCCGTGGCGGCTGCGGGGCAGCACTGCGCGGCACCACGCCGGCGGCCAGCCCCGACAGGCTGAGGTGAAAGTCTTCATCATCGATCGGTGCCGCCATCTGGCGCGTCGGCGCCGGAGCGGGCGCACGCGGAGCAGCAGGCGCCGGGCGCACGCTTTGCAGCGCACCCACGGCATCGGCAGGCAGCGCCAGAATCTCGACCCCACCCTCGACTGCCCGGTTGGACAGTACGATGGCATCGGCACCGAGCTCTTCCTTCAAGGCTCGCAGTGCCTCACGGGCAGTTGGAGCAAAGTAGCGCTTAACGTTCATGATGAATCTCCCGACTACAGCGCTTTGCGCGCATCCTGGAGACGATTATGCGGCGGACCGGTTGTGCGGCATGGGCGGAATAAACCGGTTTTCCCCCGCTTATTCCCCTTGCCGGAAAGTCATAAGGCGCTTGCCGCTGTCAGGCGCAGCACGCAGCCCTGGGGGGCTGCGCGACGGGCGTTCGATCAGGTCGGAGTGCCGACCATGCCGGTGATGCGGATGGTGCGCGACTCCGGCACTTCGCCATTGGAGATGACTTTCAGCGAAGGCACGGCACGGCGCAGGAAGCGCGACAGCAGCATGCGCAGCTGCGCCGGAACCAGCAGCACCGGCGGCAGGCCGATGTCTTCCTGGCGCTGGGCAAGCTGCGCCGTCTGACGCAGCAGGGTGTCGGCCAGACCCGGCTCGATCGCCCCGCCCTCGCCGCTCGCACTCATGGCCTGCAGCAGGATGCGCTCGAGACCGGGCTCGAGCGACATCACCTGCACTTCGGCATTGCCCGGGAACAGGCTCTGGACAATCGCGCGCCCCAGCGCCTCGCGTACCTTCGCGGTGAGCTCGACCGGATCCTGAATGCGCGGCGCATGTTCGGCCAGCACCTCGATGATGCTGCGCATGTCGCGGATATTGACGCCCTCGTCGAGCAGGTTCTGCAACACCCGCTGCACGGTGGAAACCGACAGCAGTTTGGGCACCAGATCCTCGATGAGCTTGGGCGCGTCCTTGCCGATATGGTCGAGCAGCGACTGGGTTTCCTGCCGCCCGAGCAGCTCGGCGGCATGGTTGAGGATGACGTGATTGAGGTGGGTCGCCACCACCGTGCTCGCGTCGACCACCGTGTATCCGAGCGCATGCGCCTGCTCCCGACCGCCGCCTTCGATCCAGAATGCAGGCAGGCCGAAGGCCGGATCCTTGGTCTCGCGACCGCTCAGCGGCCCCGACACACGACCCGGATTGATCGCCAGGAACTGCCCCGGATACGCTTCGCCAGTGCCGATCTCGACCCCCTTGAGCGCAATCCGGTAAGCATTGGGCTTGAGCTCGAGGTTGTCGCGAATATGCACCGGCGAGGACAGGAACCCCACCTCCTGCGCAAACTTGCGGCGCAGGCCGCGAATGCGCTTGAGCAGTTCACCATCCTGCCCCTTGTCCACCATCGGAATCAGGCGGTAACCCACCTCCAGCCCGAGCACATCGACCGGCGCCACATCGTTCCAGCTTGCCTCCTGCGATTCGGCCGGCTGCTGCGCCGCAGCCGCCTGCGCCGCCGCGGGCGCCTCTGCCGCCTGCAACTCCTCGCCGATGCGCTTGTGCCGCATCCACGCCAGCGCGGCGAACATGGCCGCAAGCAGGATGAACACCACGTTGGGCATCCCCGGGATCAGGCCGAGCACGCCGATGATGATGGCGGTCAGTCCCAGCACCTGAGGGTTGGAAAACACCTGGTTGATGACCTGCCCGCCAATATCGCCCTCGTCGCCGACGCGGGACACGACCAGACCGGCCGCAACCGAGATGATCAGCGCCGGAATCTGTGCCACCAGGCCGTCACCAATGGTGAGCAGCGTATAGGTGCGACCCGCCTCGCCAATCGCCATGTCGTGCTGCATCACGCCGACGAACAGACCGCCGATGATGTTGATGACCAGGATCAGGATGCCAGCGACCGCATCGCCACGGACGAACTTGGACGCACCGTCCATCGCGCCGTAGAAGTCTGACTCCTGCCCGATCTCCTTGCGTCGGCTCTTGGCTGTCTTCTCGTCGATCAGACCGGCGTTGAGGTCGGCGTCGATCGCCATCTGCTTGCCCGGCATCGCATCCAGGGTGAAGCGCGCGCTCACTTCGGCGATACGGCCGGCACCCTTGGTGATGACGACGAAGTTGATCAGGGTGAGGATGACGAACACCACCAGACCAACCGCCGTATTACCGCCGACCAGGAAGCTGCCGAAGGCCTCGATCACCTTGCCTGCCGCATCGCCGCCGCCATGGCCTTCGAGCAGCACGATCCGGGTCGAGGCCACGTTGAGCGACAGCCGCAGCAAGGTGGTGACCAGCAGCACGGTCGGGAACACCGAGAAATCGAGCGGTTTCTTCGAGTACATCGCCACCAGCATCACCATCACCGAGATCGCGATGTTGAAGGTGAAGAAGACGTCGAGCAGGAACACCGGCAAGGGCAGCACCATCATCGACAGAATCATGATGATGAGGATCGGTGCCGCCAGCGTGCGCAGGTTCTCTGGCGTGATCAGCGCGCGCAGGTTCAGGGTATCGTTCGAGGCCATGGGTCAGGCATTCACTCTTCGGGGGCGCCGGGGTCAAGCCCCTCGGGCACCGGCAATTCGGCAGGTGGCTGCGGCGGCAATCCGCCTTCGGCCACCCAGTTATTGAGCTGATAGACGTAGGCCATCACCTCGGCCACGGCAGTAAACAGGGTTGCGGGCACCGCCTGCTCCAGTTCGCAGTGCGCATACAGTGCGCGTGCCAGCGGCGGCGCTTCGAGCATGGCCACCTTGTTCTCGCGCGCGATCTCGCGAATCTTCAGCGCCAAATCGCCGCGCCCCTTGGCCACGACGATGGGCGCAGCCATCCGGCTCGCATCGTACTTCAGCGCCACCGAGAAGTGCGTCGGGTTGGTCACCACCACGTCGGCCTTGGGCACCTCGGACATCATCCGCCGGCGCGCCATCTCGCGCTGCATCGCACGGATGCGGCCCTTGACCTGCGGGTCGCCCTCCTGCTCCTTGCCTTCGCGCTTGACCTCTTCCTTGGTCATGCGCAGTTTCTTGTGGTACTGCCACAGCTGGAAGGGCACATCCATCAGCGCCAGCAAACCCAGACTGGTGGTGATCATCAGCGCCGCAAAGGCCACCGTGTCGGCAAAGTCGGGCATGCCCACTTCCAGCGGCTCGACCATCAGATCGAACAGGTGATCCTTGTTGACCCACAGCACGATGGCCGACACGCCGCCCACCAGCAAGGATTTCAGGATGGCCTTCACCATCTCGGCCAGGCCGTGCACCGAGAACATCCGCGCCAGCCCCTGCAGGGGATTCATGCGGCCGAAATTGGGCCCCAGCGCCTTGGGGGAAAACACCAGACCGCCGAGCGCAATGGGGGACGCCACCGCGGCCACGAGCAGGGTCAGGAACAGGGGCATCATGGTCAGCAGCGCGCCGCTGAGCAGCGTATTGAAGCCGTCGAGCATGAGCACATGGTCGAAGGCCATCTCGCGCTCGAACGCAAACGAGCGTCGCAACAGCCCGAACAGACGGTCCGCCATCCAGTCGCCGAGCAGCCACAGCGTCGCCACCCCGGTCATGGTGATGAAGAAGGTCGACAGTTCGCGCGACTGCGGAACCTGCCCTTCCTCGCGGGCCTGCTCTATTCGTCGTGGTGACGCTGGTTCGGTTTTCTCGAGATCGCTCTCTTCTGCCACGATCGGCTCCGGTAACGCCCTGCCATGCAGGGATCAGCATGGACGCAGGACGACGTGGGGCAATTATCGCCGGCAGCGAACAAGACCCGAAGCCGGATAAGCGCGGAGAAAACCGCGTAATTCCTGCGCTGCGAAAAGTGCTGTCAGTCTGTGTGCCGGGACTGCGCGCGCGCTCAGCGCGGCGCCGGCAGACGTTCGGTACCGCGGATCAGGTCACCCGCCTTGATCCCGCGCTCGCGAAACCAGCCCAGATTCATTTCCAGCGCAAAGCGCGCTGGCGCGGCCGCGCAGTGGTTGTCTTCGGTCTGCGGCTGCATGTCTTCGATGTTGAGGATGCGCCCGCCGTCGTCCAGAAAGGCCACCGAAAGCGGCAACAGGGTGTTCTTCATCCACATGCAGTGCTGCGCATTCTGCGGAAAGACGAAAACCATGCCGCGATGCGCAGGCATGCTCTTGCGATTCATCAGCCCGAGCTGACGATCCGGGCCGGTGTAGGCCACTTCGGTCTCGATGCGGAACATGCCGGCGCCGAGTTCCGCGACCTGCATCTGCGCGCCCACGATCGCCGGCACGAGTGCCGCCATCAGCCCGCCAATCCGCAACACCTGCCCAACCACGCCCATCATGCTCATCGCTCGTTTCCGTCGGCTAAATGCGTTTGCGCCGATTCTACCGCCTGCGGGGCACGTTCCGCCGCCCACCTTGCTTGCGCGGTGGCGCTGCAGCGGTGGTCTGCACCAGACCGGCGGGCACCGGCACCTCGCGCGACTGTCCCGGCAGCAGGCCATCCAGCGACCAGTCCCCGATCGCCACGCGCACCAGGCGCAGGGTCGGCAGGCCCACCTTCGCCGTCATCCGCCGCACCTGCCGGTTCTTGCCCTCGCGCAACACGATCTCCAGCCACGCGGTCGGCACCGTCTTGCGAAACCGCACCGGCGGATCGCGCGGCCACAGCCAGTCGGGCTCCGCCACGCTGCGCGCCTCGCACGGCCGGGTGACGAAGTCGCCCAGATCCACCCCGACACGCAACTGCGCAAGCGCGGCATCGTCCGGTTCACCTTCGATCTGCACCAGATAGGTCTTGGGCAGCTTGTGGCGCGGATCGGCAATCCGGTGCTGCAGCGCGCCGTCGTCAGTGAGCAGCAGCAAACCCTCGCTGTCGGTGTCGAGTCGTCCGGCCGCATACACGCCGGGCACGGCGACATGATCCTTGAGCGTGGCGCGCCCGGTCTCGTCGGAAAATTGGCACAGCACCCCGTAGGGCTTGTTCAGCAGAATCAGTCGCGACACCTTGCCCACCCGTTTGCTTGATCACTGGTTGAACCGCAGCGCGCGCGAGCGCCGGCGCCAACCATGTTGAAGACACGCCAGCTCACCGTGGCTCGACCTCGGCGCCATGCAGCTCGCGCAGCCGACTGGTGAAGTGACGGGCAATGCGCCCCGGCGCCGGGCTGCGCGCGATCGACACGTTCCAGTCGCAGCGATACTGCAGGGTATCCGAGGGAATCCGCCGCAGTACGCCCGCCTGCTCGAAGGACTGCGCATAGTGCTCGGGCAGAAAACCGAGATAGCGTCCCGAGCGGATCAGCACCACGCTGCCCTCCTGCTCATGCGCGCGCGCCGCCGGCTGCAGCCCGAGACGCCAGAAATGCTCCATATTGGGCGAGTGATAGCCCAGGCCGACGAAGGCCGCAGTGCGCAGAACCGCGTCATCGGGCGTGGCACCACCGCGCAGCAGCGGGTGGTCGGGTGCGCCGTACAGCCACATCTGCTCGGAGAACAGCGGCCAGCTCAGCAGGCTCTCACTGGCGCGATGAAAGGGGTGGATGGCGACCTGAAACCGACCTTCGAGCAAGCCCTTCTCGATCGGAATCGTCCCGGCCACATGCAGATTCAGATTCACCCCGGGCGCCTCGGCACCAAAGGTGGCGATGGTTTCCGCCAGCTTGCACTCGGGATTGGTCACGAATTTGTCGAACACCGCCAGGTTCAGTTCGCCACGCATGCCTCCATGCAGCCCCGCCACCTCGCGCCTGAAGCCCTCGATCTGCGACAGCAGCCTGCGTGCAGCATCGAGCACCGTTCCGCCTTCCTCGGTGAGCGCAAAACCCGAGCGGCCACGCTCGCACAAGCGCACACCGAGCCGGGTTTCGAGGTCCTTGAGGTGACGGCTGATCACCGAGCGACTGATGTTGAGCCTCAGCTCGGCTGCAGCCAGTCCACCGGACTCGGCAATCGCAATGAATATCCGGAGCAGACGAAGGTCGGCTTCGGCGAGGTTGGTCAGGAGTGCGCGGGATTTCATGGCGTGATTGTTTCATAAACATGAAACGTTAATTTCGCTATTTGTAGTTTTCTGCACCAAACGCTGTCTCTAAGGTAGTCACAAACGCGGAACGAATCTTGTTCGAAGTGCTGCGGTCACCAAACTGATGTCAATTCCCCAAATTGGTGCATGCGCAAGAGCGTTTCGTATAACGGCAAGGGCTGTCACATAACGGAACTGAACCTCCATCGCAGCCCGAACCAAGCGGAATCAGCGACATACGACATATTTAGTAGAAACACTTCAGGCCTGGCATGACGCTTGCGAAATGCGAGGCCTGAAGCCCCAGCCAGAAACGCTTTCATCTTCATCTCAACCCTAGCGAGGATTCACCCCATGAGCACATGCAATCGGCCCACCCGTCGGCTAACCGCCCTGATCGGCAGCACGCTTCTTGCGCTGTCGTTCGCTTCCAGCGCCGTGATGGCACAGGAAAAGGTGCTCCGCATCGGCATGACCGCGGCCGACATTCCGCGCACCCTGGGTCAGCCCGACCAGGGCTTCGAGGGCAACCGCTTCACCGGCATCCCCATGTACGACTCGCTGACGCAGTGGGATCTGTCCAAGGCCGATGCTCCGAGCGTGCTGATTCCCGGCCTGGCAACGTCATGGGCTGTCGACGCTGCTGACAAGACCAAGTGGATCTTCAAGCTGCGGCCCGGCGTGAAGTTCCATGACGGCTCCGCCTTCAACGCCGACGCCGTGGTGTGGAACGTGCAGAAGGTGCTGGACAAGACGGCAAAGCATTTCGACGCCAGCCAGGTCGGCGTCACCGCCTCGCGCATGCCCACCCTGCGCAGCGCGAAGAAGATCGACGATCTGACCGTCGAACTCACCTCTTCCGAGCCGGATGCCTTCCTGCCGATCAACCTGACCAACCTGTTCATGGCCTCGCCCGCACAGTGGGAAGCCAAGTTCAAGGCCGTACCGGCCAGCGTCACCGACGTTGCAGAGCGCAGCAAGCAGGCATGGATTGCCTTTGCTGCAGATGCCTCCGGCACCGGCCCGTTCAAGATGGTTTCCTTCGCGCCGCGCGAGCGTCTTGAAGTCGCCAAGAACACCGGCTACTGGGATCCGAAGCGCACACCGACAATCGACAAGGTCGTGATGCTGCCGCTGCCCGAAGCCAACGCCCGTACCGCCGCCCTGCTCTCGGGCCAGGTGGACTGGATCGAGGCACCGGCACCGGACGCCATGGACCAGATCAAGAGCCGTGGCTTCAAGATCTACTCCAACCCGCAACCGCACATCTGGCCGTGGCAGCTGTCCTTTGCCGAGGGCTCGCCGTGGCTGGACAAGCGCGTGCGTCAGGCCGCCAACCTGTGTATCAACCGTGCCGAACTGAAGGCCTTCCTCGGCGGCATGATGGGTGAAGCCAAGGGCATCGTGTCGCCCGACCATCCGTGGTGGGGCAATCCGAAGTTCGACATCAAGTTCGACCCCGCAACCGCGACCAAGATGATGGCCGAAGCCGGCCACACCGCCGACAAGCCGCTGAAGGTGAAGATCCAGGTTTCGGCCTCGGGTTCGGGCCAGATGCAGCCGCTGCCGATGAACGAGTACATCCAGGAAAGCCTGAAGCAGTGCAACTTCGACGTTCAGCTCGACGTGCTTGAGTGGAACACGCTGTTCACCAACTGGCGCAAGGGCGCGAAGGACCCGTCGGCCAACGGCGCCAACGGCATCAACGTGTCGGCCGCCGCGATGGACCCCTTCTTCGCCATGGTGCGCTTCGTCAGCACCAAGACCTTCCCCCCGGTTTCCAACAACTGGGGCTACTTCGGCAATGACGAGTTCGACGCCCTGATCGCGACCGCCCGCACCAGCTTCGACGACAAGACGCGCGATGCCGCCCTTGCGAAGCTGCACGCACGCATCGTGGAAGAGGCACCGTTCATCTTCGTCGCCCACGACGTCGGCCCGCGCGCAATGTCGGCCAAGATCAAGAACGTGGTGCAACCGAAGAGCTGGTTCATCGACATCGCCACGATGAAGATGGACTGATTGTCCCGAATCGCGCCGCGGCATCGCGGCGCGAACCGGGTTTGCCGCCGGCCGGCGCGCCGGCGGTTTTTTGTACAACGACCCACAGGGCCGAACGATGATCTTCTATCTCCTGCGCCGCATCATCTACACGATTCCGATCATGATCGGCGTCGCCTTCTTCTGCTTTCTGCTGGTGCATATTTCGCCGGGCGACCCGCTGGTTTCCATCCTGCCGCCCGATGCCTCGATCGAACTGCAACAGCAGCTGATGAAACTCTACGGTTTCGACCGTCCCTGGTACGAACAATTTGCCAACTGGTTCTGGCGTGCGCTGCACGGCGACCTCGGCACCTCGATCGCCTCCGGCCGCTCGGTTTCGATCGAAGTCATGCGTGCAGTCGGCAACACCCTGATGCTGTCGTGCATGGCCACCCTGATCGGCTTCCTGTTCGGCAGCCTGTTCGGCTTTGTTGCCGGCTACTTTCGCGACTCCTGGGTGGACCGTGTGGCCTCCGCACTGTCGGTGCTCGGCGTGAGCGTGCCGCACTACTGGCTGGGCATGGTGCTGGTCATCATCTTCTCGTCGCAGCTGATGTGGCTGCCTGCAACCGGCGCCGGCCCCGGCGGATCAGGCGAATGGGCCTGGGACTGGGCTCACGTCCAGTTCATGGTGCTGCCCGCGATCACGATGTCAGTCATCCCGATGGGCATCATTGCCCGTACCGTCCGCGCCCTGGTGGCCGACATCCTGGCGCAGGAATTCGTGGTCGGCCTGCGCGCCAAGGGCCTGACCGACTTCGGCATCTTCCTGCACGTGGTCAAGAACGCCGCCCCCACCGCACTCGCAGTGATGGGTCTGCAACTCGGCTACCTGCTCGGCGGCTCGATCCTGATCGAAACCGTGTTCTCGTGGCCGGGTACCGGCTTCCTGCTCAACTCCGCCATCTTCCAGCGCGACATGCCACTGCTGCAGGGCACGATCCTGGTGCTGGCCACCTTCTTCGTCGTGCTCAACCTGCTGGTGGATGTGCTTCAGACCACCCTCGACCCGAGGATCCAGAGATCATGAACATGACTGCGACTGCCGCAAGCCTCGCCCCCGTGCCCGCTGCCGCCGAACCCGTCGAGCGCTCGCCTGGCTTCTGGTCCGGCGTCGGGCGCAAACTCATGCGCGACCCGGTTGCACTGGGCGCCGGCGCCGTGCTGCTGATCCTGATCGTGATGGCGATCTTCGCCCCCATGCTGGTGCCGTCCGACCCCTACGCGACCTCGATGTTCAAGCGCCTGAAACCGATCGGCTTCGAAGGCTTTCCGCTGGGCTCCGACGAACTCGGCCGCGACATGCTGTCGCGCCTGATGCTGGGCACGCGCCTGTCGCTGTTCATGGGCATCACCCCGGTGCTGATCGCCTTCGTCATCGGCAGCGGCATCGGCATCCTCGCCGGCTACGCGGGCGGCCTGGTGAACACGCTGATCATGCGCACCATCGACATTCTCTACGCCTTCCCGTCGGTGCTGCTCGCCATCGCCCTGTCGGGCGCGCTCGGCGCCGGCATCGGCAACGCGCTGCTGTCGCTGACCATCGTGTTCATTCCGCAGATCGCGCGGGTGGCAGAAAGCGTCACCACCCAGGTCAGGGGGCGAGACTACGTCGAAGCGGCACGCGCATCAGGTGCCAGCCCCTTCACCATCGTGCGGGTCCATGTGCTGGGCAACGTGCTGGGGCCGATCTTCGTCTTTGCAACCAGCCTGATCGCGGTATCGATGATTCTCGCCTCCGGCCTGTCCTTCCTTGGCCTCGGCGTACGCCCGCCCGAACCCGAATGGGGCCTGATGCTCAACACCCTGCGCACCGCAATCTACACCCAGCCCTGGGTGGCGGCCCTGCCCGGCGTGATGATCTTCATCACCTCGATCTCCTTCAACCTGCTGTCCGACAGCCTGCGCTCGGCGATGGACGTCAAGAGCTAATCCAGGGAGTCCGTCATGAGTACCGGAATCAGCATCGAACATATCGGCGCACCAGCGGGCAGCGACCGCGGCGGCCCCGCGCAGCCCCTGCTGACCGTCAGCAAACTGGTCAAGCACTTCGACCTCAAGAAGAGTTTTGTGGAAACCCTGATCGGCGGCGGCAAGGTCGTGCGCGCGGTCGATGGTGTCGACTTCAAGATCATGAAGGGTGAGACGCTTGGCGTGGTGGGCGAGTCCGGTTGCGGCAAGTCGACCACCGCACGCCTGCTGATGCACCTGATCGAACCTTCTGCGGGCGAGATCGTCTTCAACGGCGAAACCGTCGGCTCCGCGGCCCTGCCCCTGCGCGAATACCGCCGTCAGGTGCAGATGGTGTTCCAGGACAGCTACTCGTCCCTGAACCCCCGCCTCACCATTCAGGACTCGATCGCCTTTGGCCCCCAGGTGCATGGCGTACCGAAACAGGTCGCCATCACCCGCGCCCGCGACCTCCTCGCACGCGTCGGCCTCGAGCCGCGGCGCTTTGCCGGGCGCTATCCGCACGAACTGTCCGGCGGCCAGCGCCAGCGCGTCAATATCGCCCGTGCGCTGGCCTGCGAGCCGCGCCTGGTGATCCTCGACGAAGCGGTGTCGGCGCTCGACAAATCGGTCGAAGCACAGGTGCTGAACCTGCTGATGGACCTGAAGGAAGAGTTCGGCCTGACCTACCTCTTCATCAGCCACGACCTTCACGTGGTGCGCTACATCTCCGACCGGGTCATGGTGATGTATCTGGGCAAGGTGGCCGAAACCGGCCCCGCCGAAGCGCTGTTTCAGCAGCCGCATCACCCCTACACCCGGGCGCTGCTTTCGTCCATGCCGTCGATGGACCCCGACCGCCGCACCGAAGAGGCCGCACTTGCGGGCGATCCGCCCAACCCCATCGACCCGCCGCCGGGCTGCCGCTTTCACACCCGGTGCCCGCTCGCCGAGTCCGTGTGTTCGCAGCGTGTGCCCACCCTCGAGGACCGCGACCAGCGCGAAACCGCCTGCCTGATCCATGAACCCGACAGCGGCCACTCGCAAGCCGGCGCAGTCATCCACGCATCATGAGCGGAGCCGACATGAACACAGACACTCAAACCGATCGCACGCCGATCGTGTCGGTGCGCGACCTGCGCGTCACCTTCACCGGCGGCAAGAAACCGGTCAAAGCCGTCAATGGCGTCGACCTCAGCGTTGCCCGCGGTGAAACCGTGGCCCTGATCGGCGAATCCGGCTCGGGGAAGAGCGTCACCCTGCGCTCGCTGCTGCGCCTGCACCCCGAGCGCCGCACCCGCATCGAAGGCAAGGTCGACGTTGCCGGCGCCGACGTGCTCGCCATGGGCAGCCGCGCGCTCGCCGACTATCGCGGTCGCATCGCGTCGATGATCTTTCAGGAGCCGCTGCTCGCCCTCGACCCGGTCTACACCGTCGGCCAGCAGATCGTGGAGTCCATCCGCCGTCACGAACGCATCAGCCCGGCAGACGCACGCAAGCGTGCGCTGGAGCTGTTCGAGCGCGTGCGCATTCCCAGCCCCGAGCGCCGCCTCGACGCCTACCCGCACGAGATGTCGGGCGGCATGCGCCAGCGTGCAATGATTGCGCTCGCGCTGGCCTGCCGGCCCCAGGTGCTGCTCGCCGACGAGCCCACCACCGCGCTCGATGCCACGGTGCAGATCCAGATCCTGCTGCTGTTGCGCGAACTGCAGCGCGAACTGGGTCTGGGGATCATCTTCGTCACCCATGACATGGGTGCCGCGGTGGAGGTTGCCGACCGTTTCGCGGTCATGTACGCCGGCCGCATCGTCGAGGAAGGCCCCACCCGCGAAGTGATTCGCAACCCCCGCCACCCCTACACCCTGGCCCTGATGAAGGCCCGTGCCGACGGCGCGATGGAAAAGGGCGCTCGCCTGGCGAGCATTCCCGGCGCACCGCCCGACCTCGCAAACCTGCCCGCCGGCTGCGCCTTTGCCGAGCGCTGTACCTTCGTCCAGCCCGCCTGCCTGCAGACCCAGCCCGACGCCGTCGAGCTTGGGGGCAGCCACCGTGCGCGCTGCCTGCGCACCGACGCCACGGCCCAGGTCATGACACGAGCCGCAGCGCACGTACCCCCTCCCGTCACCGAAATCGCCTGAGCGGGCAAGCCCGCACAGCCCTCACGCCACAGCCACAACGGACCCCTCATGCTGATCGAACACGACCCCGCCCACGCCTTCGTTCCCTACCCCGCAGTCGCGCTGCCCCATACGCCGGGCGGCCCGCTCGACGGCCTCAGCTTTGCGGTAAAGGATCTCTTCGACGTTGCAGGCTATCCGACCGGCGGCGGCAACCCGCACGTACTGGCGCTGTCGGGCATCAAGACCCGCACCGCGCCCACCGTGCAGCGCCTGCTCGACAGCGGTGCCCGCTTCGTCGGCAAGACCTATACCGACGAACTCGCGTTCTCGATGAACGGCATCAACGCCCACTTCGGCGCACCGGTCAATGGCGGCGCACCCGACCGCATCCCCGGTGGCTCGTCCTCGGGTTCGGCGGCGGCGGTCTCCAACGGACTGGTGGATTTCGCCCTCGGCACCGACACCGGCGGCTCCGTCCGCTGCCCGGCCAGCCACTGCGGACTCTTCGGTCTGCGCCCGACCCACGGCCGCATCAGCCTGGAAAACTGCCTGGACCTCGCGCCGGGCTTCGACAGCTGCGGCTTCTTCACCCGCGATGCGGAGACCTTTGGCCGGGTGGCGGATGTGCTGCTCGGCACCGACGCTTCACCACTGCCCGCACAACCCCGCCTGCTCTATCCGGAAGACGGCTGGAGCCTGCTCGACGGCGCCGTGTCCGATGCACTGCAGCCGGCACTCGACCGCGTCGAGGCGCTGTTCGGCAAAGCCGTGTTCATGCGCATGGCGCCCAAGGGTTTCGATCGCAACTACTGGGCCTTCCGCTACATCCAGGGACGTGAGGCGTGGCAGACCGACGGCGACATGATCGAACGCCACGGCCTCGCCCTCGGCCCCGGCGTGCGCGACCGCTTTGCGTGGTCCAAGCTGGTGACCGATGCCCAGGTCGAAGAAAGCGTGGCGATCCGCGACGAGGTCCGCGCCGCACTGGCTGAGATCCTCGGCAGCGATGGCGTCATGGTGCTGCCGACCATGCCCGACATCGCCCCCCTGCTCACCACCGACGAGGCCGGGCTCGAGGACTATCGCAACAATGCGATCAAGCTCCTGTGCCTGGCCGGACTGAGCGGTTTCCCGCAACTGTCGATGCCGCTGGTCAAGCGCAACGGCGCCCCGCTCGGCCTGTCCCTGCTCGGCCCCGCCGGCAGCGACCGCAGCCTGATCGCGATGGCGCAGAGGATTGCCGCCGAGGGCTGATCCTCAGACCGCTGCAAACGACAGAAAACAGGGCGCCCGGCGAATCACTCGCCGGGCGCCCTGTCGTGCTTTGCACCGCTCGACTGGAGACGGAACTCAGCTCACCGTGCCCGCCCGCGCCAGCATCGCATGAAGCAGCACATTGGCACCTGCAGCCAGGTGCTCGGGGTCCGCGTCCTCGATCTCGTTGTGCGAGATGCCGTCCTTGCACGGTACGAAGATCATTGCCGTGGGCGCCGTACCGGCGACATAGACCGCGTCGTGACCCGCACCGCTGACGATGTCGAGATGGCTGCAACCCGCCCGCTCGGCGCCGCCGCGGATAGCATCGACCAGCTCGGGGGCAAAGGCCACCGGCTCGAAGTACACCACCTGCTCCACTGCAACGCTGACCGGAAAGTCCTTCTGCAGCAGCTCGGCGGCTGCGCGCAATGCCGCATCCATCGCCAGCAGGCCGTCGTCGTTGCCGTGACGGAAATCCACGGTGAAGCTGACCTTGCCCGGAATCACGTTGCGCGAGTTCGGGTACACATGCACGCAACCGACCGTGCCGCGCCCGTCAGGCTGATGCGCGAGCGCGATCTCCACCACCTTCTGCATGAGGTGGGTCGCGGCAAACAGCGCATCCTTGCGCAAGCGCATCGGCGTGGGGCCGGCGTGCGACTCCATGCCGGTGACGGTGACGTCGTACCAGCGCTGGCCGAGTGCGCCAGTCACGACGCCGATCGTGGTGTCGGCATCCTCAAGCACCGGGCCCTGCTCGATATGCGCCTCGAAGTAGGCACCGAAGCGCGGTGCGCCGGCACTGACCGACGCCGGCGCATCACCGGCATAACCGATGTCAGCCAGCGCCCTCGCCACGGTAATGCCGTCGTGATCGGCGCGGCTCAGCGCATGGTCGAGCGTGAAGGCATCGACATACACACCCGAGCCCATCATCACCGGCACGAAGCGCGAGCCTTCCTCATTGGTCCACACGCAGACCTCGATCGGCGCCTCGGTGCGGATGTTGTGCTGGTTGAGCGTGCGAATCACCTCGAGCCCGGCCATCACCCCGTAATTGCCGTCGAACTTGCCGCCGGTGGGCTGGGTGTCGATATGGCTGCCGGTGGCGATCGCCGGCAGGTCGTCGCGGGTGCCCGCGCGGCGGGCAAAGATGTTGCCGATCTGGTCGATGCGGATGCTGCAGCCTTCGGCACGACACCAGGCGGCGAAGAGGTCGCGCGCCTTGCCGTCGAGTTCGGTGAGCGCCAGACGGCATACGCCGCCCTTTGCGGTGGCGCCAAGCTGCGCCAGATCCATCAGTGACTGCCACAGGCGCGAGCCGTCGATGGCGAGGCCGGACGCCGAAGCGCCGGCAGCGGGAAGACGATCATTCATTCAATAGGCTCCGATCAGCCGTTGCTGGGAAAGGCGAACTGCGCCTTCTCGATACTGGCGCTGGGCCAGCGCTGGGTGAGGGTCTTGCGCCGCGTGTAGAAACGCACCGCATCCGGGCCGTAGGCGTACAGATCGCCGAACAGCGAACGCTTCCAGCCGCCGAAGCTCTGGCACGCAACCGGCACCGGCAGCGGCACGTTCACCCCGACCATGCCGACCTGAACGCTGTCGGTGAAGTGACGCGCAACCGCGCCGTCGCGGGTGAACACGCAGGTACCGTTGCCGAATTCGTGAGCGTCGATCAGCGCAATCGCCTCGTCCAGGCTCGCGACACGCACGATGGCCAGCACCGGGCCAAAGATCTCTTCCTTGTAGACGCGCATCCCGGGCTTGACGTGATCGAACAGCGTGCCGCCGAGGAAGAAGCCGTTCTCGCAGCCTGGCACCTTGAGCGTGCGGCCGTCGACCACGAGTTCGGCGCCCTCTTCCGCGCCGAGGTCGATGTAGCTCTTCACCTTGTCGCGATGCACGCCGGTGATCAGCGGGCCCATGTCCAGCCCGCGCGTCTGGCCGTTGCCGATGGCCAGCGCCTCGACCTTGGGTTTGAGGCGCTTTACCAGCTCGTCGGCGACCTGATCGCCTACTGCAACCACCACCGAGATCGCCATGCAGCGTTCGCCGCAGGAGCCGTAGGCCGCGCCCATGATGGCGTTGACCGCGTTTTCGAGGTCGGCGTCGGGCATCAGCACCGCATGGTTCTTGGCGCCGCCCAGCGCCTGCACACGCTTGCCGTGTGCGGTGCCGGTGGCATAGATGTATTCGGCGATCGGGGTCGAGCCGACAAAGCTCACCGCCTTCACCCGTGCATCGGTCAGCAGGGTGTCGACCGCTTCCTTGTCACCATTGACGACGTTGAACACGCCCGGCGGCAGACCGGCTTCGGTCAGCAGTTCGGCCAGGATCATCGCCGCCGACGGGTCTTTCTCCGAGGGCTTGAGGATGAAGCAGTTGCCGCAGGCAATCGCCATCGGGAACATCCACATCGGCACCATGGACGGGAAGTTGAACGGCGTGATGCCGGCCACCACGCCCAGCGGCGGAAACTCCGACCACGAATCGATCTCGGGGCCGACGTCGCGGCTGTGCTCGCCCTTGAGGAACTCCGGCGCACCGCAGGCGTATTCCACCACCTCGATGCCGCGCTGCAGTTCGCCATGCGCGTCCTCCCACACCTTGCCGTGCTCTTCCACGATGGCCGCGACGATGCGGTCGGCGTGCTTGTCGAGCAGCGCCTTGTAGGCGAAGAGAATGCGGGCGCGCTTGAGCGGCGGCGTCTTGCGCCAGGCAGGGAAAGCCGCCTCGGCCGAGGCAATCGCCTGCTCCACCGTGGCGCGGCTGGCCATCGCCACCTGACGCACGGGTTCGCCCAGCGCGGGATTGAAGACCGGTTGCAGACGTCCGCTGTCGGCGAGCGTCTGACCATTGATGTAGTGACCAATCGTGTTCATCTGCTGTCTCTCTGAATTATTCTGGGTTCATGCGACCGCGCGCAGCGCATCGCGTACGGTTTCGAAGATACGGGTGAGTTCGTCCGGCGTCGAGTCGAGGAAGGGCGAGAACTGCAGGATGTCGCCACCATTGCGGATCACCACGCCCGCTTCGAAGCACTTGAGGAAGACCTCGTAACCGCGCGCACCGGGCGCACCCGGGCGCGGTGCCAGTTCGATGCCGCCCATGAGGCCGAAGTTTCGGATATCGATCACATGCGGTTCGCCCTTCAGCGCGTGGATGGCCTCTTCGAACACCGGCTCGAGCGCAAGCGCGCGGGCAAAGCTGTCTTCTTCACGATAGACCTTCATCGCCGCCAGACCCGCCGCTGCAGCCAGCGGATGGCCCGAATACGTGTAGCCATGGAAGAGCTCGACCGCGTTGTCTGGGCCCTGCATCAGCGCCTGATAGATCTCCTCGCGCACGATGACCGCACCCATCGGCACCACGCCGTTGGTCAGCCCCTTGGCGGTGGTGATGATGTCGGGCGTCACGCCGAACCGTGCCGCGGCAAAGGGTGCGCCGACGCGGCCGAAAGCGGTGATCACTTCGTCGAAGATCAGCAGGATGCCGTGCTTGTCGCAGATCTCGCGCAGGCGCTGCAGGTAGCCGATCGGCGGCACCAGGATTCCGGTCGAGCCCGACACCGGCTCCACGATCAGCGCCGCAATGTTCGACGCATCATGCAGGGCAACCACGCGCTCGAGATCCTCTGCCAGATCGCAGCCCCAGGTCGGCTGACCGCGGCTGAAGGCCATGTCCGCATGACTGTAGGTGTGCCGGATGTGGTCCACGCCCGGCAGCATGACAGCGCTGAACACCTTGCGGTTGCCAGGAATGCCGCCCACCGACATGCCACCGAAGTTCACGCCGTGATAACCCCGCTCGCGCCCGATCAGCCGCGTACGCTGGCCCTCGCCACGCGCACGGTGATAGGCCAGCGCGATCTTGAGTGCGGTATCGGCCGACTCCGAGCCGGAGTTGGTGAAGAACACCCGGTCGAGCCCGGCAGGCGCCAGATCCGCCACTTCACGCGCCAGTGCAATCGCGCGGTCGTTCGTTACCTGAAAGCCCATGCTGTAGTCGAGCGTGGCCACCTGCTCCTGCACCGCCGAGACGATTGCCGGATGGCAGTGACCCAGACCCGAAGTCCACAGGCCGGAGAAGGCATCCAGCAACTGCTGGCCATCATCGGCCGTGTAGTAGTGACCGCGTGCCGCCTTGATGACGCGGGGGGATTTCCAGAAGGCGCGGTTGGCCGTGTAGGGCAGCCAGAAAGCTTGATCGTGATTCATGGTGGGCACCGTTGATGACATGTCTTCATCCTAGTCATGAACAAACGTGCAGAAAACGACTGTCTGCGTCACTGAAGTTTCACTCAGTCGAAACTTATGAACCACGCCAAGCCCGATTCAGGCACGGAAGAACGGCAGAGTGATGCATACTCTCGGGCCAGCGACTCTAATCACATCCGGCCGCCCGCATCCCGCGCGCCGCACACCCGCCACTCATGTCCTCTGCCCTGACTTCCAGCCTCGACCGCGCGCTCACCGCCCGCACGCCCCTCATCGCCCAGCTCACCGCCGAACAGACCGATGCCTACCGGCTCTTTCACGGCAGCGTCGAAGGCCTCTCCGGGCTCACGGTAGACCGCTACGGCGACGCCCTGCTCGCGCAGACCTTTCACCGCTCGCTCAGTGCAGAAGAGCGCGCCGAACTCGAAGCCTTCTACGCCGAAGCGTACCCCGGCCTGCCGCTGATCCTGAACGACCGCAGCCCGGCGAATTCGCGCATCGTGAATGAACTCACGCCCGAGCAGATCGAGATCGCACAGCAGCCGCGCGAGTTTCGCGAGCTCGGCGTCAAGTACCGCTTCCAGGCCCGCCACGCCGGTCAGGACCCGTGGCTCTTTCTGGACATGCGCGCCGGACGCCGGCGCGTGATGCAGGAAGCGGCCGGCAAGTCGCTGCTCAACGTCTTTGCCTACACCTGCGGCGTCGGCGTCGCTGCTGCCCACGCGGGTGCGCGCCACGTGATCAACGTGGACTTCTCCGAATCGAGCCTCGCAGTGGGCAAGGAGAACGCCCGCCTCAACGATCTGCCGATCCGCGTGCGCTTCATCAAGAGCGATGCCTTCGCCGCGCTGCGCCAGTACTCCGGCATCGGTCAGCCGAAGATGGTGCGCGGCAAGCGCATGCCTCCCTTCCCCGAACTCGAGGCGCACCAGTTCGACCTCGTCTTTCTCGACCCCCCGCGCTACGCCCGCAGCCCCTTCGGCGTGGTTGATCTGGTCAAGGACTACCCCGCCCTGTTCAAGCCCGCCCTGCTGTCGACGGCCGAAGGCGGCACGCTGATCTGCTGCAACAACGTGGCGCAGGTGAAGCGCGACGAATGGCTGGACCAGCTCCAGCGCAGCGCAACAAAGGCCGGCCGCCCGATCCGCGAAATGGAATGGATCGAACCCGAAAGCGACTTCCCCAGCCCGGACGGCAACCCGCCACTGAAGATGGCGCTGCTGCGGGTGTAAGCGAGGCGCGGCGGCTGTCGTTCCGGTGGTGGAACAGAATGAAGCAACACCGCGCGCAGAAAATGAAAAAGCCCCTTGAGCAAGGGGCTTTTTCTTTGGTCTGGCGGAAGCTCAGGGATTCGAACCCTGGATACCTTTCGGTATGCCGGTTTTCAAGACCGGTGCAATCGACCACTCTGCCAAGCTTCCGGAAGGCGCGCAGTATATCACTCGACGCGAAAAATGGAGCCGCTTCAGCAGCGTTCGAAGAGCGCAACCGACTCCACATGCGAGGTCTGCGGAAACATGTTGGCAATGCCGGCTTCGCGCAGGGCGTAGCCCTTTTCGTGCACGAGCACGGCTGCATCCCGCGCCAGGGTTGCCGGATTGCAGGACACGTACACGATGCGGGCGGGGCGTTGCTGCGGGCCGAGCGCCCGGACCACGGCAATCGCGCCTTCGCGCGGCGGGTCGATCAGCAGCTTGTCCAGGCGACCCAGCGCGGCGAGGCTGTCTTCGGTGGTGTCAAAAAGGTTGGCGGCATGAAACTCGGTGCGCTCGGCCAGCCCGTTGCTGCGGGCGTTTTCCAGCGCACGTTGCACCAGCGACTCACTGCCCTCGACCCCGACCACGATTGCGCCCGAGCGCGCGATCGGCAGGCTGAAGTTGCCCAGGCCACAGAACAGATCGGCAATCCGCTCGCCCGGTTGCGGATCGAGCAACTGCATGGCGCGCCGGATCAGCAGGCGATTGATATGCACATTCACCTGGGTGAAATCCGTCGGCCTGAAGTCCATGCTCACATCGAACTCGGGCAGGGTGTAGGCGAGGCTGGGTGCATCCTTGGGGTGGAAACGATACGCGGTGTCAGGCTCACCCGGCTGCAACCACACCTGCACCTCTGCCTCGTCGGCAAACGCCCGCAGACGGGACTCGTCGGCGGCCGACATGGGCGACAGGTTGCGAAAGACGAACGCGGTGCCGGTGTCGCTGACCGCCAGTTCGATCTGCGCCACGCGCTCCGGCCTCAACAGCCCGGCGATGAGTTCGCGCAGACGCGGCAACAGCGCCGAAATCTGCTTCGGCAGGACATCGCAAGCGCGCATGTCGGCAATATGGCTCGAGCGCCGCTCGTGAAAGCCGATGCGCAGACCGCCCTTGCCCGGCAGCATCTTCACGCTGATCCGTGCCCGGTAGCGGTAGGCCCAGGACGGGCCGTGAATGGCGGCGTGGATGGTCTCGGGCTTGATCTTTCCGATATGCCTGAAGGCATTCTCCATGACGCGCTGCTTGACCGCCGCCTGCGCCACCGGGTCGAGATGCTGCATCGAACAGCCGCCGCAGACACCGTACAGCGAGCATCGCGGCGTTACACGTTGCGCGCTCTGTTTGATGATGCGCACCGCCTCGGCCTGCTCGTAGGTGGGTTTGCTGCGGTGAACCGCGTACTCGACGGTTTCGCCCGGCAATGCCCCCTCGACGAAGACCGCCTTCCCATCGACATGGGTGACGCCACGGCCTTCATGGTCGAGTGACTCGATGACTGCAATCGGCATGATGCTTCCCGATGGAGAAAAGCCCGCGATTTTAACGCATGCGCACGATCTGCCGGCGAGCATTGCCGGACGTGCACCTGCATTCGGCACTGCTGAGGGTGGCTGCGCCGAAGATACCCGAAGCCTATAATGCAGCCCATGATGAAAACCCTGCTCGGGGGCATGTCGCCCCGCCAGTTTCTCGAGGAATACTGGCAAAAGAAACCCCTCCTCGTGCGCCAGGCCGTGCCCGGCTTCACCGGCGTCGTATCGCGCGACGAACTGTTCGACCTCGCCTGTGACGCCGATGTCGAATCCCGCTATGTGCGTTACCTGCCCGACACGCCAGGCAGCGAGTGGGTGCTTGAACGCGGACCGCAAACGCGCGGCCGTCTGCGCGGCAAGCGCCAGCCGTGGACGGTTCTGGTCCAGGGCCTGAACCTGTGGTCGCCCGCGGGCGACGCACTGCTGCACCAGTTCGACTTCATTCCGCAAGCACGCCTCGATGACCTGATGGTGAGCTACGCAGTCGATGGCGGCGGTGTCGGTCCGCACTTCGACAATTACGACGTGTTCCTGCTGCAGGGCATCGGCAAGCGGCGCTGGCAGATCGCCGATCAGGAGGATCGCAGCCTGGTGGAGGATGCGCCGCTGCGTATCCTGAAAAACTTTCAGCCTGCGCACGACTGGGTGCTTGAGCCCGGCGACATGCTCTACCTGCCGCCTCACTGGGCCCACAACGGCACCGCAATCGGCGAATGCACCACCTATTCGATCGGCTTTCGTTCGCCCACGGCGCAGGAACTGGGCGCCGAATTCCTCGGCTGGATGCAGGAGCGCATCTGCCTCGACGGACTGTATGCCGACCCCGACCTGACGCTGCAGGAGAATTCGGCCGAGATCGGACCGAAGATGATCGACCAGATCGAGAACATGCTTTCCGCAATCCGCTGGTCGCGAAAAGACGTCACCGAGTTCATCGGCGAGTACCTCACCGAACCGAAAGCGCACATCTTTTTCGATCCACCGGAAAAACCCCTGAGCCGCAAGCGTTTCGAGACCGCAGTCAACAAGCACGGGTATGCCCTCGATGCCCGCACCCTGCTGCTTTGGTCCGAAACCGGCTTCTACCTCAACGGCGAGCCGGTCGAGTTCGACCCGGCCGACCACCCTGCACTCGCGGATCTCGCCCACCGCCGCAAGCTGGAGCGGGGCCAGACGCTTTCGGCCAGCTTCCTCGATCTGCTGCATCAGTGGCACGAGGACGGATTCGCCCATCCCTCGTCCGATCATGACTGAACCCGTCACTTACAACTTCGACACCTGGTCTGACTTCCGGGGCGCGCTGCTCGAATTGGTCGGCCGGGCGCAGTCCACCCTGCTGCTCTCGGACCCCGATCTCGGCGAGACCGGCTTCGAGAGCAGCGCCGGCATCGAAGCGCTCACCGCCTTCCTGCAACGTTCGGCCCAGCCGCTGGCCATTCGCATCCTGCTCAAGGATGCGGCCTATCTCGAACAGCGCTGCCCCCGCCTGCTCGGCCTGCTGTCACGATTCAGCCAGCGCATGATGGTGAGGGTGGCGAGCGACGTGCGGGCGGTACCCGACGCCCCTTTTGCGATTGCGGATGGAAAGCATCTCGTCACCCGCTTTCACCACGAACGTGCGCGCGGGAAACACTGCACCGACGATCCACAGTCCACTTCAGTGCATATCGCACAATTTGAAACACTTTGGGCAAGCGGCGAAACGGGTCCGAATGGCGTGCAGCTTGGGCTCTAGGCCGATTTCAATGCATTTCGCAATGCACCATTCGGGTGGATGCTCGCAATCGTAACGTGCTAGCATTGATGTGCTTCCGGTATCCGATATTCATCGTCGAAACGCCGGGCAACTGCTGTCTTCACCCAAGTCAAAAAAGGAAAACAGAATGAAGCTTTCTCTCCTCGTCGCCGCCATGATGGCCTTCGCCCTTTCCGCCTGCAGCAAGGAAGAGCCGGCACCGGCTCCGGTTGAGCAGGTCGCACCGACCGAGCAGCCCGCTGCTGTTGAAGAAGCGAAGGAAGAAGCTGCCGCCGCAGCTGAAGAAGCCAAGGAAGACGCTGCTGACGCCGTTGACGCCGCCAAGGAAAGCGCTGCTGCTGCCGTTGAAGCTGCCAAGGAAGGCGCTGCCGACGCTGTGGAAGCTGCCAAGGAAGGCGCTGCCAACGCTGTGGAAGCTGCCAAGGAAGGCGCTGCTGCCACTTCCGACGCCGTGAAGGACGCCATGCCGAAGTAATTCTTCAGCACGGATGCAAAAAAGCCGGTCTTTGCAGACCGGCTTTTTTTTGCCCGACGATCGGGCATTCATCAAACTGGATGCCGGCCGCCGCCGCGAGGGACGGACGGGCCGGCATCAATCGGCTTAACGCAATTCCTGCTGCAGCAATCCAAGCATGCGCTTGGCCGTGGCCGACTTGTCCACCGCGCCTTCCTTGGTCAGCACGGTGACGGTGGACCCTTCGGCCTGCCCCTGCACCCTGAGCTTGTACTCGCTGCCACCGACGGCAGGCTTGTCGCTGCTGCGCCAGAACGCCAGCTTGGAGAAGAAACCCTCATCCTTTCCGCTACGGCTGTCCGCATCGGGATCGACATAGCGCACGAAATAAAGCCCCTGCGCACGATCACGGTCTTCAACCGTGAAACCGATGCGGTCGAGTGCCAGACCCACGCGACGCCAGGCACGATCGAACGGCTCCTGCACCTGCAGGTTCATCTGACCATCGACGGTTGCCATCTTGGCGCGCTCTGCCACCGGCGCCACGGCAAGTGCTGCCTGCGCACGGGCCTCGTCTGCACCCAGACTGATCATCAGCCGGCGCAGCATCTCGGCTTCGAGTTCGGGATCGGCCGGACGCGGTTGCCAGATGGTCGAATCCTTTGCCTCGGTCGGATAGATTTCCATCATGCCGCGGTGGCTGATGTAGATCTCGACCGTGCCCGGCTCCTTGCCCTCTTCCAGGCGCGTACGGAACTTGTCGCGTTCGGGGGTGGAGTACAGGCCATCGATGACCTTACCCAGCGTGGAACGCAGGAAATCCTGCGGGATCTTGGCGCGGTCTTCCGCCCAGTCCGTCTCCAGCACACCGATTTCGGGGCTGTCGACATTCAGGATGAACCCGAGTTCTAGCCAGAAGTTCCTGATCTGCGGCCACAGGTCGGCTGCATTGCCGGGCAGGACCAGCCAGCGCTGGCTGCCTGCACGCTCGATACGCATGCGATCGGGCACGGGCATGACGTCATTGGAGGCGCGGACGCCCGACTGTCCGGCGCGGTCAGCGTTGTAGGCCGAGAAGGTTGCCACGCCACGCGGTGCCACGTCCGGCACGGCGAAACGGTCGTCGCGCGTGGGCGCGGTCAGATCGGGCGGAATCTCAAGCGGAGCGATCTGGTTGTTCTTGGCGCTCTTGTAATCGATACGTTTGGATTCGAGCAGGGAACTGGAGCAGCCTGCGAGCAGCAACGAAAGCGCAAGCAGGGAAGCATTAGTGCGCAAGGAGCGATTCATGAGGTTCCTGGTGGAAGATTGCAGATCAGAAATTGATGCCGGCCTGGCGCATGGCCTGCCGCACACGTTCGTGACAGGTGTCGCTCAACTGCGTCAGCGGCAAGCGGATGCCGTCGCCCATCAGACCCATGCGGGCAACCGCCCACTTGACCGGAATCGGGTTGGCTTCGCAGAACAGGTGGCGATGCAGTCCGAGCAGGCGCGCGTTGATTTCGCGCGTCTTGAGTGCATCGCCGGCAAGTGCCGCCGCACACATCTCGTGCATCGCACGGGGGGCGACGTTTGCCGTCACCGAGATGGTTCCATGGCCACCCAGCAGCATGAAGGCGGCAACAGTCATGTCGTCGCCGCTGTAAAGGGCAAAGCCTTCAGGCGCACGCGCGATCAGGTCGCAGTTGCGATCGATGCTGCCGGTCGCATCCTTGACACCGATGATGTTCGGGATTTCGGCCAGCCGGATCGTGGTGTCATTGGCCAGGTCGGCGACGGTGCGGCCGGGCACGTTGTACAGGATCAGCGGCAGCTCGACCGCCTCGGCGATGGTACGGAAGTGCTGATAAAGGCCTTCCTGCGTCGGGCGGTTGTAATAGGGAACCACGGACAGGTGGGCGGCGGCGCCGGCCTGCTGAGCGTAGCGCGCAAGTTCGACGGCCTCGGCTGTCGAGTTGGCACCGGTGCCGGCGATGACGGGAATGCGACCGGCCGCATGCTCGACCGTCGTGCGGATCAGCTCGCAGTGCTCATCGACATTCACCGTGGGCGACTCGCCCGTGGTGCCCACAATAACAATCCCGTCGGTGCCTTCGGCAACGTGCCAGTCGATCAGACTGCGCAAGCGGGGGAAATCCAGGCTGCCATCCTCATTCATCGGCGTGACGATGGCGACAATCGATCCGGTAATCATGGCAGGGGCCAAAACAGTAAAAACCTGATTCTAACCGATCGCCGCAACACAGCCAGCCCCACGACACGTCATGCGGGGCTGACCGGAGGCGGATCAGAGGTCGGCCAGTGCCTTGATGTGGGAAACGACCGACCGGGCGAGCGAGCTCAGCGAGTAGCCCCCCTCCAGAACGGAGACGATGCGCTTGTGGCCGCAATCTTCCGCGACCCCCTTGATCTGCTGGGTCGCCCAGATGTAGTCGGACTCGACCAGGCCGAGCGAACCCATGTCGTCTTCATAGTGCGCATCAAAACCCGCCGAAATGAAGATGGCCTGGGGATTGTGCTCGCGCAGCGCAGGCACCCAGATGTCGCTCACGACCTGCCTGAACGCATCACCGCGCGTACCTGCAGGGACCGGCACGTTGCAGAAGTGTGCGGGCTGGTTCTCGGTGCCGCTGTATGGATAGAACGGATGCTGGAAGATGCTCGCCATCATGACCCGGGGATCATCGCGGAACACCTCTTCGGTACCGTTGCCATGGTGCACGTCGAAGTCGACGATGGCCACCCGCTCCAGGCCATGAAAATCCGTCGCATGCCGCGCCGCGATCGCGACGTTGTTGAGAAAGCAGAACCCCATTGCCTTCGCACGCTCGGCATGATGACCGGGCGGGCGCACGGCACAGAATGCATTCTCGATCTCGCCCTTTAGCACCAGATCCGTCGCCAGCACGCCAGCCCCTGCGGACCGCAGCGCGGCCTTCATGGTGTTGGGGCTCATGGCCGTGTCAGGATCGAGGTGGCGGATGCCGTGCTCCGGCACGCTGCTCATCAATTCGTCGAAGTAGCTCGCCGGATGAACACGCGTGATCTGTTCGGCGGTCGCCAGCGGCGCATCGAAGAAGGACAGGTAGAGATCAAGCCCTGCGGCAATCAGACGATCGTTGATCGCCCCCAGCCTGTCCGCACATTCCGGGTGATGAGCCCCCATGTCATGCAACCAGCAATCGCGGTGCGTGATGAACGCCGTTGTTGTCATACCCCTCCTCTCCTGAAACGGGCGAACTTTCCCTGACAGTCCGATTCAAACGGGCTGCGGTGATGGCCCATGTTACGGGCTCGCTGTCTTTGTCGTCTATTATCACCGCTTCCCAGCCAATTCCACAATGTGCGAACTCATGCCCCAACGCCATGCAAGCAGACTCCTTGAAGCCGCCAGCCAGATCATCCTCGGCAAGGAGCATGAATTGCAGTTGGCCCTGTCATGCCTCATCGCACGCGGGCATCTGCTGATCGAGGACATGCCGGGCGTGGGCAAGACCACGCTTGCGCATGTCCTCGCGCGTCTGGTCGGCCTGCATTTCCAGCGCATCCAGTTCACCAGCGACCTGCTGCCCGCAGACATCGTCGGGGTATCGGTATTCGACCGCGAGACCAGCAGCTTTCGCTTCAATGCCGGGCCGGTGTTCGCCCAGCTGATTCTCGCCGATGAGATCAATCGCGCCACGCCAAAGACGCAGAGCGCCCTGCTCGAAGCCATGGAAGAGCGCCAGATCACCGCCGACGGCGCCACCCTGCCGCTCCCCGACCCGTTTTTCGTCATTGCCACGCAGAACCCCTCGACCCAGATCGGCACCTTCCCCCTGCCCGAGAGCCAGCTTGACCGCTTCCTGATGCGCATTCGCATCGGCTACCCCGATCGCGCAGCAGAGCGTGCATTGCTGATGGGCGAAGCACGGCGCGAGCTGATCGAACGCCAGCAGCCCGTGATCACGCCCGACGACCTGATCGAACTGCAGCATGCCGCACAGGCGCTTCAGGTGGCCGACCGCCTGATCGACTACGTGCAGAACCTGCTCGCAGCCACACGCCAGAGCAACGAGTTCGCGGGCGGCCTGAGCCCGCGCGCAGGACTCGGCCTGCTGGCTTCGGCGCGCGCCTGGGCGCTGATCGAAGGACGCGACCACGTGCTGCCGGAAGACGTGCAGCGCATGTTCCCGCATGTCGCCGGGCACCGTCTCCACCTCGCCGGCGACGGCCGCCCGCCAGCCCCCGCCGCCCTCGACCGTCTGCTGCAATCCGTTCCGGTGAGTTGAAGATGGGCGTCGACGCCTTGACCGGCGGCGCCCGGCGACTGGTCGACCGCTGGCTGTTCCGCCTGCGGCGGCCGGAAGCCGCGCCGATCATTCTCTATCAGCGCCGCATCTACGTTCTGCCGACCGCGGCCGGATACGCCTTCGCCCTCGCCCTGCTGGTGATGCTGATCGCCTCGATCAACTACAACCTCAGCCTGGGTTACGGCCTGACCTTCCTGATCGGGGGCGTGGCTGTCGCCAGCATCGTCCATGCCTTTCGCAACCTGCTCCAGCTCTCCATCCGCAACGGCCGCACCGAACCCACGTTCTGTGGCGACAATATCGTCTTCCATCTCCTCATCGACAATCACCGCCCGGCGCGACGACCCGCACTGTGCCTGCGCGCGCAGGGAGGATCGACCGCCTTCGACCTGGCGCCCGGCACTGTCACCGAAGTCAGCCTTGCCCTGCCGACCAAGGCTCGCGGGCCCTTTCCGCTCGGGCGCACGACACTCGAAACCCGCTGGCCGCTCGGCCTGATCCGCGCCTGGAGCGTGTTCATTCCGGACACCACCGGTCTCGTCTATCCCGCGCCCGAAGCCGACCCACCGCCACTGCCCGGCCTCACCGCCGGCGACGCCCACGGTCAGCGCAGCCTGCGGGCAGGCGATGACGATTTCGCCGGCCTGCGCAATCATCAGCAGTCGGACTCGCCGCAACACCTGGCGTGGAAGGTGCTCGCCCGCGGCGGGCCCCTGATGACCAAGCAGTTCTCCTCGCTTGAGGGCGGCGACGTGTCCCTCGAATGGTCGTCCCTGCCGTCGACGCTCGACGACGAGGCGAGGCTGTCACGACTGACCGCCTGGCTGCTGATGGCCGAACGCAGCGGACAGCGTTACGCCTTGCAGCTGCCGTCGCGCTACTTTCCACGCGGCAGCGGACGCGTGCATCTTCATCAGTGCCTGCGCGCGCTGGCGCTGCATGGCCAGCCGCATGCCGGGAGCAGCGATGTTTAGGCGCAGGGCCGGAACACCGCCACACTCGAGCGCCCAAGCCGCGCTGCGCCGGGACCAGGGTGCATGGCTGCTGAGCGCGGCGGCACTGACGCTTGCACCCCACCTCCTCACCCTGCCGCTCTGGGTATCGGCGCTGAGTGTGCTCCTGCTGGGCTGGCGCGCCAGCCTGCTGTGGCAGGGCGGCCGCACACCAAACACTTACCTCATCCTTTTGATTGCCGTCGCCGCGGGCATCGGTGTGCGTGTGGCCTTCGGACACTTCTTCGGCAAGGATCCCGGCCTCGCCTTTCTGGCACTGCTGCTCGGACTGAAGCTGCTGGAAACGAGCAGCATGCGCGACATCCGGGCGGCCATCCTGCTGTGCTTCTTCCTGCAACTGGGCGTGTTCTTCGACAACCAGAGCTTGCCGGTTGCGGGGCTCGCCCTCTGTGCCAGCCTGCTCTCGATCGGCGCCCTGCTGTCCCTGTCCGACCCCGCGGCCGGCACCCGCGAGCGTCTGCGCACCAGCGCGCTGCTACTGGCGCAGGGGCTGCCCTTCATGCTGGTGCTCTTCGTGCTGTTTCCGCGTATCGAGGGGCCCTTATGGGGCCTTCCTGCCGACGCCCACAGCGGCATGAGCGGCCTCTCCAACACCATGGCTCCGGGCTCAATCAGCGACCTCAGCCTGTCCGAAGCGATCGCCTTCAGGGCCGATTTCGCGGGTATCCCGCCCCAGCCTGCGCAGCGCTACTGGCGCGGTCCTGTGCTGAGCGTTTTCGATGGCACCACCTGGCGCGCCGCACGCCACCTCGAAGGCGACCGCCCACCCTATGAGCCATCCGGGCCGCGGCTTGATTACCGCATCACGCTCGAGGCCCACAACCAGCGCTGGCTGCTGGCACTCGACTTTCCTGCCGGGTCTCCGGACGGCGTGCGCTACAGCAGCACCTTCCAGGCCATGTACAGGCAACCGCTGCGCAGCCGCACACGACTCGACCTGGTTGCCTACCCGGAAACCGTCGTCGGCCTCAATGAACATGCCCACGTACTCGACACCGCGCTGCGCCTGCCGCCCGACAGCAACCCGCGCACCCAGGCGCTGGCGCAGCAACTCGCCGCGGGATCGACATCGCCCGAAGACATCCTCGCGAGGACGCTTGCTCGCATGCGCGAGATCGACCTCACCTACACCCTGCGCCCGCCACTGACCGGCACCAATGGCGTGGACGCCTTTCTGTTCGACACCCGTCGCGGTTTCTGCGAGCACTTCGCATCGGCCTTCGTGTTCATGATGCGCGCCGCTGGCGTTCCGGCGCGCGTCGTCACCGGCTATCAGGGCGGCGAGATCAATCCGGTGGACGGCAGCATGATCGTGCGCCAGTCGGACGCGCACGCCTGGGCCGAGGTATGGCTGCCACAGCGCGGGTGGGTGCGGGTCGACCCCACCGCCCTTGCCGCCCCCGGACGCATCGAGTCCGGCATGGCTGGCGCGCTGCCGGCAGGCGAAGTCCTCCCGCTGTTCATGCGCCCACATCTTTCGTGGTTGCGTGATCTGCGTTTCCGCTGGGAAGCCGTGTCGAACAGCTGGAACCAATGGGTTCTTGGCTACAATCCTGAACGGCAGCGCGAATTTCTGTCACGATTGGGTCTGGGCGAACTCAGCTGGTCGACCTGGATCGGTGTTCTGGGCGTCATGGCTGCCGGTCTGATGGGGCTGCTTTTTGCATGGGCGCTCAGACAGGCACGTGCGGCCGACCCGCTTGACCGGGCCTGGGCCGCGTTTTCCGCCAGGCTTGCCCGCCGCGGACTGAACCGGCGCCCGGCCGAAGGTCCGCTCGATTACGGTCGCCGCCTTGCGCAGGCCCTGCCGGACGACGCAGCCGAGATCACCGACATTACGACGCGCTATGCAAACCTGCGCTACCGCCCCCCTGCCAGCCCCGAGGCGGTTCGCGAACTGAAACGACGCATCCGGATACTGAAACTGACATGACTGGAATCACTGCACATCTACCCCTGTCCCGCCTCGCCTGCACCCTCGCACTGAGCCTGTCATTCGGACTCGGCAGCGCCAGCGCAGACACCGAAAACTATGCAGAACGCGAGGATGTGCAGGCTTTCATCAGCGACCTGTCCGCGCGCCATGGCTTCGATGCCGGGCAGCTGAGCAGGACGATCGGCCAAGCCCAGAAGCTCCCCCGTGTGATCTCGCTGATCACCCCGCCAACCAAGCGCGGCGTGCGCTCATGGGAGCGCTACCGTTCGCGGTTCATCGAGCGCGTCCGCATCGAGCGCGGACTCGACTTCTGGGATGAGTACGCCCCGATCCTGCAGGCTGCCGAAGAACGCTATGGCGTGCCGGCCGAGATCATCGTCGCCATCATCGGGGTGGAGACCGTTTACGGCCGCCATACCGGCAATTTTGAAACCCTGTCGACGCTGACCACACTCGCGTTCGACTACCCGCCGCGTGCCGACCTGTTTCGCCGCGAACTTGAGCAACTATTCCTGCTCGCCCGGGAGCAGGGGCGCGAGCCGACGAGCTACTCGGGCTCCTATGCCGGCGCACTCGGCTACCCGCAGTTCCTGCCCAGCAGCATGCGTGCCTACGCCGTGGACTTTGACGCCAACGGTGTGATCGATTTCGAGGACAACCCGCTCGACGCCATTGGCAGCGTGGCCAACTATCTCCACGCCCACGGATGGCAGCCGCAGGCGCCGGTGGCGGTGCGTGCCCGCCTGAGTCTGGATGCAAGCCCTGCTCCGCTGGTGGCTGCGGGAATCGAACCGACCCTGAGTGCCGACACGCTGCGCGACGCGGGCATCATGGCAGCCGATGGCGAAGCGGTCACCGCGCCAGTCACGCTCGTCGACCTTGAAACCCCGGGCGCAGATGTCGAATACTGGCTGGGTTACCGCAACTTCTACGTCATCACCCGCTACAACCGCAGCAGCTTCTATGCGATGTCGGTCTTCGAGCTCGCACAGACCATCCGGGCGCGCAGGCTGGCCCGCAATGTGGCGGCCTCGGGCTAGTTCCGGGCCGCAGGAGCGCGCCACAGCGAACATGAACGGAAGGTGCCCGCCTCGGCGGGTGCGCCGGCACGGTGCGCTGACGCGCAAGCGCTCAGAACAACGCGTCCTTGGAGATCCCGCGGCGCCGGAGCGTGCGCCGGAGCTGGCCCAGCGCCTCGAGCTGTATCTGGCGCACACGCTCACGCGTAAGCTCGAGCCGGGCGGCGAGTTCTTCGAGGGTCAGCATTTCGCATTCGTCGATGCCGTAACGGTGACGGATGACCAGACGCTGCTTCTCGTTGAGCATGTCGATCCAGGTGCGCAGCAGCGTTTCGATTTCAGCACCGTGAATCAGCACTTCGGGGGATTCTGCGTGGTCGTCCGCAAGCGACTCACCGATGGACAGACTCGGATCGATGTCCAGCGGCGCATCGAGCGAGGCCGTATGTTCGCTCAGCGCAAGAATGGCGCGAACGGTCTCGATGGGTTTGTCGAGACGCTGGGCGATCTCCTCCAGGGTTGATTCCCCGTTGGAATTCGCCTCAATGCTGCGCTGGGCGCGCAACACCTGGTTCAGTTCCTTGACCACGTGCACCGGGAGCCGGATCGTGCGCGACTGATTCATGATCGCGCGCTCGATGTTCTGCCGAATCCACCAGGTCGCGTAGGTCGAGAAGCGGAATCCGCGCTCGGGGTCGAACTTTTCCAGCGCGTGGATCAGGCCGAGATTGCCTTCCTCGACCAGATCCAGCAGCGGAATACCGCGATTCAGGTAGTGTTTGGCGATATTGACGACGAGCCGGAGATTGCGCTCGATCATCGTCTGCCGCGCCTCAAAATCACCCAGCCTCACCCTGCGCGACAAGGCCGCTTCCTCTTCGGCCGTCAGCAGCGGATTGGCACCGATCTCGTTGAGATAGATCTGGGTGACGTCGCTGAGAAACTCATTCTCGACCACCGGCGCCTGACGGTCGGAGAAAACCTCCACCTCAAGGGGAAGATCCGGTTCTTGACTATCGATATCGTCAGGGTTTGCCGGCTCTTCCATGTGCCTCCTCGTCAGTGTGCGGGCAGGTATTTCAGCGGATCAACCGGCTGCCCCTGCTTGCGAATCTCGAAATGCAACTTCGGCCGATCTGCGTCGGTACTGCCAAGCTCTGCAATCTTCTGACCCTTTGTCACGGTTTCAGCTTCTTTCACAAGCAGTTGCTGATTGTGCGCATAAGCCGTCAGGTAATTGGCATCGTGTTTGATGATGACCAGTTTTCCGAGACCACGCAAGCCGCTGCCTGAGTAGACCACCTTGCCGCCTGCCGAGGCAAGTACGGGCGTACCCGGAGTTCCTGCAATGTCGATCCCCTTGTTGCGCAGCTTCGCATCGCCCGCGACCGGTTCGTCGAAACCGACGATGACCTTGCCCTTCACCGGCCACAGCCAGTCACCATCAGGCCCCGGCAAACGCGGGGTTTCAGGCGCAGCGGGCGCAACCGGCTGCTTCGACTCTGCAACCGCGACATCGCCCGGGCGCTGCATTTTTTCCCACGCCTCATCCGAGTACGGCTGCTTGCCACCACGCGGTTCCTGCTTGATCGGTGCGGCACCGCCGGTCTGCGGAACAACCGGCGAAATCACCACAGGCTCGGACGTGATCGGAATCACCTGCGCCACCACGGGCGTCTCGGGCGCAACCCGCAGTTCCTGCCCGACGTGGATCTGATTGGGGTTCGTCAGGCCATTCCAGCCCACGATATCTGCCACGCTGACGTTGTACATGCGGGACAGCGCCAACACCGTCTCACCGGGGCGCACCACGTGAAAACCCACGCGCTCAACCGGCGCGGCTGCGGCAGGAGGCTGCGTCCCGTCACGAACCGGAGCGGAAACGCGACTGGCGCAGCCCGCGGTCAATGCGAGCAGCGAAACCATCCCGAACAGGGCTGCGCGACGACGAAAAATTTCTTTGTTCATTCTGTACCAGTCAATAGCGGCACGAAGCGCACTGCTTCGTACCAGCTTTCCTTGAATACGTTACCCTGCCGCTCGATCAGCAACAGGCGTTGTTCGCCGCTGCCCACAGGAATCATCAGGCGCCCGCCAGGCGCAAGCTGATCTTTCAGCGCCTGGGGCACACCGACGGCTGCGGCAGCGACAATAATCGTGTCAAACGGTGCTGCCTCGGGCAAGCCTACGCTGCCGTCAGCATATTTCAAACGTACATTCGGCAGACGCAGCGGACGCAGATTGTTGCGTGCACGATCCAGCAGCGGGCGTATGCGCTCTACCGCATAGACATCCGTCGCAATCTTGGAAAGCACTGCAGCCTGGTAACCACAACCGGCTCCGATTTCCAGCGTGCGGCCAAGTTCCCGGCCCGCACGCAACAACTCGATCATGCGCGCGACGACAAAGGGCTGGGAAATGGTTTGCTGAAAGCCGATCGGCAGCGCAGTGTCGTCATAGGCGCCGTAGGCCAGCCCTTCCTCGACAAACTGGTGACGGGGGATCTGGGCCATGGCCGAGAGGACTTTCTCGTCCCGGATTCCCTGCGCACGCAGGCGATCGACCATTCTGGCCCGGGTCCGCACTGCATCCGGCGTCCGCGCATTCATTGTGCCAGCCAGTCCTTTACAGTATGAATCTGTGCGGTGTGCGTGAGGTCGATCTGCAAGGGCGTGATCGACACCATGCCGCTTGTCACCGCATTGAAGTCGGTGCCGTCGCCGGCGTCTGCTGCACCGCCGGCAGCACCCACCCAGTAAACGGTTTCGTTGCGCGGGGTCACGCTGCGGATAACCGGCTCGGCCTTGTGACGCTTGCCCAGACGGGTCACCTGCGTCCCCTTGATCTGCTCATAGGGCAGATCGGGCACGTTGACGTTGAGCAAGGCGGGCCGCGGCCAGGGCTGGCGCATGAAGCGCTCGGCAAGGTCACGCGCGACGCGCGCCGCGGCCGAAAAATCCGACGCGCCCTTGCTGACCAGCGACACCGCGATCGAAGGCACGCCCAGCAGGAAGCCTTCGGTGGCAGCCGCAACAGTGCCAGAGTAGATGGTGTCGTCACCCATGTTGGCGCCATGATTGACGCCAGACACCACCATGTCGGGCATATGGTCGAGCATGCCCGTAACCGCGAGATGCACGCAGTCGGTTGGCGTACCGTTGACGAAGTAGAACCCATTGGCCGCACGACGCAGTGAAAGCGGGCGATCGAGCGTCAGGGAGTTGCTCGCACCGCTGCGGTCACGTTCGGGCGCAACGACAGTTACCTCGCCGATTTCTGCCAGCGCCGCTACGAGCGCTGCAAGCCCTGGCGCGAAATAGCCGTCGTCGTTACTGACCAGAATACGCATCTTGAACCCGTTCGGAATGAGACCCCGTCGATCGACAAGGTCGGCCGATGTTAGCACAGCAGCAGGCATGCCTTCCGGACGCGCCAGAACAAAAACCGGCCTGCGCCGGTTTGAATTCGTTTGGGCCGGGCTCCGGATCCGGAACCCGCCACCCTGAGACGGCCTGCAGCGGGCGAATCGGACACGCCGCGCTTCGCCACATCGCACAGATCATCAGGCCGCCGATCGGAAAGGCCGCTGCTCGAAATGAAAAGCGGGGCGATTATCGCACGCCAGCCTCGCAAGAACCATTTCTTAGGCGGTCGGGCCGGCCCTTCACGCCCCATCAGCTTCCGAGCATCAGCACGCCGGCACCGCTCACGACGACGCCGACGGTCCGCTTCACGGCCAGCCCGGTGCGCGATTCGGGAAACCAGCGCGCACAGAGAAACCCCGCCAGATGCAGCGCAGCCGTAGCGAGCACGAAGCCACCCGCGTAACGCATGAAACCCGCGTCGCCGATCTCGGCGTAATGGGCATGGCCATGAAACACTGCAAAGATCGTGATCAGCGGAAGGGTCAAGGCCAGTGACAGACTTGTCAGCGAACTCAGCAACAGCCCGAGCACGATCACCGACGCTGCGATCGTCCCCTCGACGGCCGGCAGGGCGATGCCCGCCATCCCCAGCAGCGATCCACCGAGCATCGCCAGCACGAAGCCCAGGGGCAGGCCCCACCGCGCCGCGCCGCGCTGACCCGCGGCGTACAGCCCCACGGCAAGCATTGCGAGCAGGTGGTCGAGGCCGGTCACCGGATGCATCAGACCCGACGCGAATCCCGCATCCGCATGCCCCGAGTGTGCAAACACCGATCCGGCGCCAAGGCTGAGTACGGCAGCAATCAGAACACGAGAGCGAAGCATGGAAATCTCCTCATTTATTGGCGCTGTCGAGCAAACTGTCATCGATTGATACAAGATGCGTGCCAGCAAGCGCCCCCCACTGCCTGCTGGCAATCCGGAACCCTTTTGACGCTGCACCGGACGCGCCGCTGACGGCGTGCAGCCCAAGCCGGTCACACGCTTTCCACTGCGCGCACCGGGGCCGTCAGCGCGCAAGCGGCAGTTCGAGCGTGAATGCCGCGCCGCCCGCAGGCAGGTTTTCGGCGCGCAGCGACCCACCATGCCGCTCGACGATGCCGTAGCTGATGGACAGTCCGAGCCCGGTACCCTGACCCACCGGCTTGGTGGTGAAGAAGGGATCGAACACATGAGCCAGATGCGCCGGCGCGATACCCGGGCCGTTGTCCACGAAGCGCAAGAGGATGCGCGGCCCCTGTGCCGTTGAAACCTGCTCCGCGGCAATCCGCAGCGTCGGCAAGTCGGTGAGACGGGTGGCATCTGCAGCGTTCTGAACCAGGTTCATTGCCACCTGCTGCATCTGCCCTGCCGACCCGATCACCGGAAGCGGGCCGGAAAACTCCATCGCAACCTTGAAGGTCTTGCGCTCAGCCTGACACACCCAGCGCACCGCACGTTCGATGACCTCTGCAAGATCGAAGCGTTGCTGCTCGTTACGATCAACCGCAGAGAAGCGCTTCAATCCATCCACGATCTCACGCGTACGCTCGGCACCCTCGATCGTGCCCTCGATCAGCGGATCGAGATCGACCAGGATGCGGTCGATGCGCAGACGTTTGCGCAGGTGTTCGACCTCCTCGGCCGGCACCCCCTCATGCACGGCGGCAAGGTACTGCCCGAGACGCTCTGCATAGCGGCGCAGCGCGTGCACATTGCCGATGATGAAGCTGATCGGGTTGTTCAGCTCATGCGCCACGCCGGCCACCAGGCGCCCAAGAGAGGCCATCTTTTCCGAATGCAGCAGTTGCTGCTGGGTACGCTTCAGGTCGTCATGCGCCTGGGTAAGCGCCTGATAGGCCTTGCGCAATTCGCCGACCGGGCGCCCGGTTACGACCATGCCCAGGGACTTGCCCACCGCATTGAAGCGCGGCGTACAGTTGAAGGAAACTGGCACCGACGCGCCGTCATGCGCGCGCAGCGGAAGTTCGCAATCGTGCACTTCGTCATCGCCACAGCTCACGTTGAGCCGGGCACGCGCCAGCACGCGCGCGTCGGCATCGGCAAACAGGTCGAACACCGAGGTGCCGCGCAAATCTGCGGCCTTGCGCCCGGTGATCACCTCCAGCGCCGGGTTCACGTCCTCGATGGTGCCGTCGCGCCCACAGATCACCAGAATGTCGGACATCGCAGTCAGCACGCTGAGGATGAACTGCTGCGACTCCTCAAGCTTGGCGTTCTTTTCCTCGAGAGCGACCTCGTACTGCAGCAGATCGGAATAGACCTCGTCCATCTTGTGGATCACATCCATCCACACGTCCTCGCCCACACCGACGAGTTCGCCAGGATGTCCGGTATGGCCGACGTCGAGGGAAGACTCAGGGGTATTTTTCATGCAGTCTTCCTCAGTGCACCGTGCATACCATGCAGGGGTCGAAGGAGCGCACGACATGCTGCACCGCAAGCGGCATTTCATCCGACTCGCACGCGGGCGTGCCCACCAGAGCCTGTTCGAGCGCGCCGGGCGTACCGCGGCCGTCGCGAGGGGAAAAGTTCCAGGTCGTGGGCGCGATGATCTGGTAGCGCTGAATCCGCCCCTTGCGGATGACGACCCAGTGTCCGAGCGCACCGCGCGCGGCTTCGATCAGGCCCACGCCCTGCGCCGAATCGGGCACGCCGGCTTCGGTGCAGAAACGTTCGCCAGGCTCGATCGCAAGCGCCCAACGCTCCATCTCGGGCACCACCCGCGCGATTTCGAGCAAGCGCCCGACCACCCGGCTGAACACGTTTCCGCCACCCGCAGCCACGAGATCGCGCGCCAGCGGATGGGCATCCACCACCTGCCGCGACAAGGCGCCGCACTGCACCACCTCGCCCCGCCAGCGCGGCGCCTTGCACCAGCTGTAGCCGGACTCGCGCGCGATATCGGGCTGGGTGAAACCGGAGAGCGGATGGCAGGCCCCCTCCCCCGCCATCCATGCATGGGAGACGTCCTCGGTCACATCTTCATGGGCGAAGTCGAGCAGGCTGGCCGACGCCCCATCCCACACGCCGCGGGCGAAGAGGCGCTCGCCTTCGAACACGTAATTGCCATGGCTCAGGTAGCGTTCGCCCCCCTCACAGCGCCCCAGGCGATCGAGCCGGAGGTTGCGCGCAATGGCAAGGAAACGGGCGAAATCCCCACGCTCCGGCCCCTTCGCATCGAGCCACGCCCACAGGGCCGCCTCGGAGCCGATACCACTGATGGCCTCCAGTGCATCGCCGAACAGATGGCGCTCCAGCCAGGCGCGAAAACTTCGGATCAGGGACACCATCCGCACGCGCTCGGTCGCGCTGACAGCGCGCGCCGACCCGCCAGGCTGCACGCTCAGCGTGTGCGGCCACTTGCCGGCCAGCGTGCCGAGCAGGTGCATGAACTGCGCCCGTGCGGGCAGGACGTCGGCCGCAGCCGCCCCCCGGATCGCCTTGAAGCGCGCTTCGGCCGACGCAAACCACGGCGCGCCGGCATACGCGTCGCGCGCGAAATCCGGCATGAAGAACAGATAGAAATGGGTCAGGTGATCGGCGAGGTTCTCGGTAGCAAGCATCAGGTTGGTCGCACGCGCGCCATTGGGCGGCGGCGTCACGCCCATCGCATCGGCGAGGGCCGTCGCAGCCGCCACCGACTGGGATACGGAGCAGATACCGCAGATGCGCGGCACGATGACCATTGCGTCAGCCGGCGCCTTGCCTTCGAGAATCTGCTCGAAGCCACGATACAGCGGCGAATTGACCCGCGCAGCCGAAACCACGCCATCCTCGGTATCGAGGCTGAGCTCGAGGTCGCCCTCGACGCGGTTGAACGGGCCCAGCACACGACGGCTCATGAGCGCACCTGCACACGCCGGCGCACCGGCACGCTACGTCGAGCGAATCCGCGATCCATCATCCGGACGATCACACTTGCAACCTTCAAGGTCATTTCACACCCTGTTACTTGAACCCGGTCTTGCGGATGACCGGCGTCACCACCGGGTGATCCGCCGTCGCATTGGTTCGCACCCGCTTCGGCGTGGCCGACTTCGACAGCGCCGCGAGTGCGACAAACCAGGCCTTTGGCATGTCGGTCGGCAAGCCGATGGGAATGCCGCCCACCTTGGGCGTTTCAAAGAAGGGATGGCCGGGCTCCTCGAAACCGGGTTCGGTACAGCTGATGCAGGGGTAGCCCCCGCTGGTACATGAACCGGCTCCGTTCCATGGGCGCACATTGCAGTCGGCGTGCGCCTGCGTGCCCTTGCAGCCCATGTGCTCCATCATGCAGCCAAGATCGGACGCCTTCTCCGCGCTGGCCTTGAACTCGTAGAACTCGTTGCGCGAACAGCCGTGGTGCACCAGCTGGTCTGCATAGAAGCGCGGACGCCCGAGCGCATCGAGGTCGACCGCGGCGATGCCGTCGAGCGCAAGCGCCAGCAGGGTTTCCAGCACCCAGCCCGGATGCGTCGGGCAGCCCGCGACATTGATCACCGGCAAGCCGCTTGCGCTGCGATAGCCGGCACCGAGCAGGCCGCCTGCCGCGTTGCCATCGTACTGCAGGCCGCAGGCATCGGTCGGGTTGCAGCCGGCGGCGGTCACCCCGCCAAACGCAGCGCAGGTGCCCACCGCCACGGTATGACGTGCGCGCGCCGCCAGGGCGCGGACCCAGTCGATCATCGCCCGCCCGGTACCCGCCAGCACATGAAAACGGCCACTGCCATGCGGTCCGCGCAGCAGCGCGCCCTCCACGCAGAGGACGTCGAGCGGGGTCGTCCCGGCGATACAGGATTCGAGGATGGCCACGACCTCCGGGCCGCTGGCCTCGGACAGGCTCGGATGCCACAACAGTGACACGCCACCGCCCTCGAGCGTGGCGAGCACGTCGGGCGACTCGGCGCACAACAGGGACATGGTGCAGCCACCACAGCCGCCGGATTGAAGCCAGAGCACGTTCATGAGCGGTATTGAAGCACAGGATCAGTCCTTGTCGAGCCCGTAGCGGGTGAGCTTGTTGCGCAGCCCCACGCGCGACAGGCCGAGCTCGCGCGCAGCATGGGTCTTGTTCCAGCGATGGCGCACGAGGCTCTCCCTGACGATGCGGGCCTCGAGCGCGTCGAGCCGGGTCTTGAGATCACCGTCGAGCCCTGACAACAGCTCGAGGGCCGGCTCCTGCTCCACCGCGGCAGCCCGCAGCACACGCGGGCTGAGATCGGCCGCACGCAATTCGCCGTCATCCGCCAGTGCGACCATGCGCAGTACCTCGTTGCGCAGTTCGCGCACGTTGCCGGGCCAGCGGTACGCAGTCAGACAGGAAAGCACATCGTGCCCAAGCCGCTGTGGCGCCAGCCCCGCCGCGGACAGGGTTTCGTCGACGAAGGTCTGCGCGATGAGGCCGATATCCATCGGCCGCTCGCGCAGCGGCGGCACCTGAATGGTGATCGCGGCGATACGGTAGTAGAGGTCCTCGCGGAAACGACCGGCGCGCACGTCGGCCTCGAGGTCGCGGTTGGTTGCCGCCACCACGCGCAGGTCGACCGGCAGCGGACGAGGCGCACCGATCGGTCGCACTTCCCCTTCCTGCAGCACCCGCAACAGCTTGACCTGGAAGGCCGGTGTGGTTTCGCCGATCTCATCGAGAAAGATGCTGCCCCCATCGGCCTGCTTGAACAGCCCGACCCGATCCTCGTAGGCGCCGGTAAACGCGCCACGCTTGTAGCCGAACAGTTCGGATTCGAGCAGCTGATCCGGCACCGCACCGCAGTTCTCGGTGACGAAGGGCTCGGAACGGCGCGGGCTGGCCAGATGCAGCGCGCGCGCGAGCAGTTCCTTGCCGGTACCCGACTCACCGGTGAGCAGCACCGGCACATCGAGCCGCGCCACCTTGCACAGTAGTTCGCACACCGCGTTCATCGGCGAGTCCGGCGCACGCAGCAAGGTGTCCAGCGCAAACTTGCGTTCGATCACCTGGCGCTTGCTCGCCACCCGCTGGCGCATCACCGGCCCCGTCACCTTCAGGTCGAGCGACAGGCGCTGGTTCTCGGTCTGCAGCCGGTAGATCTCCGCTGCGCCGCGCAGGGTGAGCAGCAGCTGCTCCGGTTGCCAGGGTTTGAGCAGGTACTGATAGATGCCTGCCTCGTTGATGCCGGCGATGATGTCCTCGGACTCGGTGTAGCCCGAGATGATGATGCGCACCGCGTCCGGCCACTTGTCGCGCACCTCGCGCAGAAACTGCACGCCGGACACCCCGGGCATGCGCTGATCGCAAAGCACGATCTGTATCCACTCGCGCGCCATGATCTCGGCCGCTTCGGCCGCAGACGAGGCGGTGAAGACATTGAAATCCTCTTCCAGCGTGCGATGCAGGGCTTCCTGCGAGCGCAGTTCGTCATCCACCACCAGCACGCCTGGCAATTCGCTCGTCATGCACCCGCCTCCGTTGCGCCTTCCGGCACCCGCCACCCCAGTTCGCGGTGCAGGGCCAGATGCCTCGGCGTCCACGACTGCGCCGATTTGTGCACGAAGTGGTAGCGCGCCACGTGAAAACTCGGATCGAAGCCGAAGAAGTTGCGTCGCATCTGTTCAAGTTCGTCGTTGCGATAGGCGGCAAGCGGCTTGATGGCTTCGTCGGCAGCACGGCGGCTCTGCTTGTCCGCCAGCCGGTCCGGGTAGTCCGCGGCACGCGCAAGCGCATCCGCGCGTGCGGCGACCTCACGCTCGAAGCCGGGCAAATCGCGACCGAAACAGGCGTCGATCAGCCCCGCCTCCACGGCACGTTCGGCCAGCAGCGGCAAGCGGCTGGACATGATCGTGCGCGCGGTTTCCGGGCCAACCCTGCGCGGCAGCAGATAGGTCCAGTACTCGGAGCCGTAGAGGTTGCCCATGTTGCGGTAGTGCGGATTGAGGACCACGCCCTCGCGCGCCCAGACGAAATCCGCAGCCAGCGCCAGAAAGCAGCCGCCCGCGCCGGCATTGCCGCGCATCGCCGCAACGGTCAGTTTGTCGCTCGTCTGCAGCAGTGCCAGACAGACATCGTCCATGGCGTTGATGTTTGTCCACGACTCGTCGGCCACCGAGCGCGCCGCCTCGATGGTGTTGAGATGAATCCCGTTGGACCAGAAATCACGTCCGCCTTCGAGCACCAGCACCCGCGTCGGCCGTGCATTGGCCTGTTCGATGGCTTCACGCAACTGCCCGCACTGGGCGGTACTCATTGCACCGTTGTAGAAGTTGAAGCGCAGGAAGCCAACGCGACCGTCGGCAGACTCGCGGTAGCCGATCGCATCGGCATCCGGGTCGGCGAGCAAGGGCAAAGCCGCGACCTGTTGCGGAAAGGCGTCCGCGACCGGCAGCTTGAATCGGTGTTCGCCATTGCTGCGCCTGACGTGACCGATCCACACTGCGCCATCGACCGTTGCGCGCAACACCGCGCCATCGGCCCGCCGCCCCACGACCTCGCCTGCCGCGGCCTCGTGCTGCACCTGCGCGGGCTGTGCGTCGAAGAGCCGGCAGTCTTCACCGAAAAGCGTATCGGCCACACCCGGATAGCCGTCAGCCGCACGCAGCCGCGCAAGCACCGTGGCCGTGCTGTCAGCGGCCCAGTCGATGCTGCGATCCGCCTGCTGCATGGGTGGGTGCCAGGTTCCGTTCGCGCCCGTCCAGTCGTGGATGGGACAGGGTTGCCACCGTCTTGCTCGCCACGCGGCGACGCGCGCCAGCGCCTCGCGCACCGCTGCGAGCGCGGCATCGGTCACCTCGTTGCGGTAAAGACTGGCCTTGGTCGCCACCCGCATCGGAAAGCGCCGCGCCGCCCACACCGGGCCGGCGTCCATTTCGGCTTCAGCCTGCAGCACCGTCACGCCCCATTCGCGCAACCCGTCATGAATGGCCCAGTCCAGCGCCGATGGCCCGCGGTCGCCGACGATGCCCGGGTGCACGATCAGGGTGAGGTGTTCGCGCCAGATCGAGGCCGGCACCGCGCGCTTGAGAAAAGGACACACGATCACGTCGGGCCGGAACAAGGCCACGGCTTCTTCGGCCACCGCGTCGGCAATGTCGAACTCCACCGACACCCGATGCCCGTCGGCACTCAGTTCGGCAAAGAGACGCTGGCTCAGGCTGTTGAAGGCGTGGGTCAGAAACAGGATGCGCATCCGTTCGGCCTCAGCAGATGCGGGGCAATTGCTCGCCCGACAGCCAGTCGACCATGCGCCGCCCGCCAAACCCGGTGCGGATCTGCACGAAGTGGTTGGGGTCGTCGATCACCTCGCCGATGCGCGCGGCCTCGGTGCCAAGCGGATGCGCGCGCAGGGCGGAAACGGCTGCGTCCGCATCGGCCGCGGCACATATCACCACCAGCTTGCCCTCGTTGGCCACATACAGCGGGTCGAGGCCGAGGAACTCGCACGCGGCCTCCACCTGCGGATGAACCGGTATCGCCGCCTCCTCGAGGCTGATCCCGACCCCGGACTGGACCGCAATCTCGTTGAGCGTGGTCGCCAGCCCGCCGCGGGTGGGGTCGCGCATGACCCGGACGCCGGGCACAAGCTCGAGCAGGTGGGCGATCAGGCCGTGCAGCGCGGCCGTGTCGGACACGATTTCGGTGTCGAAGGCGAGCGATTCGCGCTGCGACAGGATGGCCGTGCCATGGTCGCCGATACTGCCGGACACGATCACCACATCGCCCGCGCGCGCATTCGCGCCGCCAATGTCGCGCCCCGCCGGCAAGGCCCCGACGCCGGTGGTGGAAATGAACACACCGTCGCCCTTGCCGGCTTCGACCACCTTGGTGTCTCCGGTCACCACCGGCACGCCGGCCTCGCGCGCCGCCGCGGCCATCGAATTGACGATGCGTACCAGATCGGCCAGCGCAAAGCCTTCTTCCAGAATGAAGCTCGCCGCAAGGTAGAGCGGGCGGGCGCCCATGACGGCCACATCGTTGATGGTGCCGTGCACCGACAGGCAACCGATATCGCCGCCGGGGAAAAACAGCGGTGACACCACGTGCGCATCGGTGGCCATCACCAGCCGCTCGCCCGCTGCGGGTGCAGGCAGCACCGCCGCATCATTGCCCTGCCCCAGCCACTCGTTGGCGAAGGCGCGCGCAAACACCTCGTCGATCAACTGCGCCATCGCCCGGCCACCCGCACCATGTCCCATATCCACCCGGCCCTGCTTCAGATCCAGCGGGCGGACATAGCCTTTCTTTACCTCACCCATGTTGGGGCCTCCAGCGTCGCACTCCAGCCTCCAGTCACGCAGCCACCACCGGAATATCGCGGAAGCGACCATAGTTGTAGTGGGCCGCGCACGCACCTTCGGACGACACCATGCACGAGCCCATCGGATTCTCCGGCGTGCACACCGTGCCGAAGATCCTGCAGTCGGTCGGCTTCTTCACCCCGCGCAGGATCGCACCGCATTCGCAGGCCTTGTTGTCCGCCACGCTGCGGTAGGCGATGTCGAACTTCGCCTCGGCATCGAAGGCGGCGAAGCGCGCCCGAATGCGCAGCGCCGAATACGGCACCTCGTGCAGACCGCGCCATTCAAAGCTCCGACGCAGTTCGAACACGTCGCTCACCAGCGCCTGCGCCTTGAGGTTGCCGTCCTCGGTGACGGCGCGGGTGAACTCGTTCTCGACCTCGGCGCGACCTTCGTTGACCTGGCGGATCAGCATGCGCACGGCCTGCATCACGTCGAGCGGTTCGAATCCGGCGATCACCACCGGCTTGCGATACTCTTCGGCGAAGAAGGCATACGGGCGGCTGCCGATGATGGTCGACACATGCGCCGGCCCGATGAAGCCGTCCAGCGGCACGCTGCCGATCTCCCGCACCTCGGGCGACTCAAGGATGGTGACGATGGCCGACGGCGTGAGCACGTGGTTGCAGATCACACTGAAATTGTTCAGCCCGAGCGCTTCGGCCTGGCGAATCACGAGCGCGGTGGGCGGCGTCGTGGTCTCGAAGCCGATGGCGAAGAACACCACTTCGCGCGCCGGGTTGGCCTGAGCGAGCGCCACTGCGTCGGCCGCCGAATACACCATGCGGATATCGGCGCCACGCGCCTTGGCCTTGAGCATCGACAGCCCGTCGGAGGCCGGCACCCGCAGGCAGTCGCCATATGTGCACACGATCACCTCGGGCCGCGCAAGCGCCAGTCCGATCGCCATGTCGATGCGGCCGATCGGCAGCACGCATACCGGACAGCCGGGTCCGTGGATCATGCGCACATTGGGCGGCAACAGGTCGGTCACACCATAACGCGAGATGGCATGGGTATGACCCCCGCAGAACTCCATGAACGCATACTCGCGCGCCGGATCGGCCTCGGCGCGAATCGCGGTCGCGAGCTTCTGCGCAAGACCGCCGTCACGGAACTCGTCCACGTACTTCATCCGCCCACTCCGGCGCCCGGCGCGCCGCCGATGCCGGCCTCGGCGAACAGGGCGAGCGTGCGCTCGGCCTCCTCCGCATCGAGCCGGGACAGGGCGTAGCCGACATGGACGATCACGTAATCCCCCACGGCGACGTCCTCGACCAGGGCGAGCGAGATCTCCTTCTTTACCCCACCGAGATCGATGCGGGCATTGTCACCGTCGAGCAGTTCGACGACACGGGCGGGAATCGCAAGACACATGGCTCAGTTTCCGGGTTGCAGTTGCTGGATCGCCACCCACGCCTGACCGAGGGCGATACCGCCGTCGTTGCAGGGGGCCTGGCGCGCAGTAAGAACCTCGAGCCCGCGTGCCGAGAGCCGGCGCGGGAGCTCGAATGCAAGCTGGCGGTTGAGAAAACAGCCGCCGCCGAGCGCGACCGTCGACAGCCGCTCGTGCCGCGCGGCAGCGACGATCCAGTCCTCGAGTGCGGCCAGCAGCGTGGCATGAAAGACCGCTGCGCCACGCGCCGGATTGCGCTCGCGCGCAAGCTCGGCAAGCAGCGGCAGGAGGTCAAGTTCGGCGCCGGACTCATCTTCGCGCACAGCCCACCCTCGATGCGCGCGCAGCGCCGAACCATAGCTTGCGGCAAGACTCTCCAGTCGCATCGCGGCCTCGGCGTCGTAGTCCATGCGCTCGCATACACCGAGGAGTCCGGCTGCAGCGTCGAACCAGCGCCCCATGCTGGTCGTGGTCGGGCACAGGTGGGGCTTGTCCAGCAGGACCTTGATCTGCGCAGCTCCGCGTTGCGTGGCAAAGCGCGGCGCGATGTCGGCGCCTCTTCCCATCCGGTGCAGCGCGGATGCGGCCATTCGCCACGGCGCCCTGGCGGCCTGGTCGCCACCGGGCAGCGCCAGCGGCGCGAGATGGCCCACGCGCTCGAACGCTGCGCCATCCACCGTCAGCAGCTCGCCACCCCACGCGCTGCCGTCGCTGCCGAGGCCGACGCCATCGAGCGCGACGCCGAGCACCGGGCCCGAACGGCGATGCTCGGCAAGTACCGCGGCGATATGGGCATGGTGATGCTGCACCCCGATCGCTGGCACACCGAGGCGGTCCGCCAGCGCCAGCGCGGCACGGGTGGAATGGAAATCCGGATGCAGGTCGTGCGCCACGGCTTCGGGCTGGATGGCCAGAATGCGCTGCAGATGCTCTGCCGCCTGATCCATCGCCACGCACACACCCGGATTGTCGAGATCGCCGATGTGCTCGGAGAGGAAGGCTTCGTCGCCACGGGTGAGGCACACCGCGTTCTTCAGCCACGCGCCAAAGGCCAGTACCGGCACGCCTTTCTGTGCCAGCCGGATAGACCGCGGGGTGAAACCGCGTGCGCGGCGAACGAAGCGCGGCGTTTCCCGTGCCCCGGCAAGCGCGCTGCGCTCGGCGACCATGACCGAATCGTCGCAACGGCTCAGGATGTCACGATCGTGCATCAGGTAAGCGTCGGCGATCCCTTTGAGGCGCTGCAGGGCTTCCTGGTTGTCAGTCACCAGCGGCTCGCCCCCGGGGTTGGCCGAGGTCATCACCAGCGCCAGATCCTGCACCTCGCCGAGCCAGTCCGTCCCCGAAGGGCGTCCTGCGTTGTCGTGGAACAGCAGGTAATGAAGCGGCGTATAGGGAAGCATCAGCCCGATGCTGCCGAGATCCGGGGCAAGGCCCCAGAGCTCGTTGTCGACGCTCGGACGCTTTTCGCACAGCACGACGGGTCGCTCGGCGCCAGCCAGCAAGGCTTCTTCGGCGGAAGCCAGTCGCGCCCAGCGCCGGGCCGACGCGAGATTGGCCACCATCACCGCAAACGGCTTCCCGCCGCGCCCCTTGCGCGCGCGCAGACGCTCGACCGCCTCCGGGTTGCGCGCATCGCACACCAGGTGAAAGCCGCCGAGCCCCTTGATCGCGACGATCTCGCCGGTGAGCAGGCGCAGCAGGGTGTCGGCAATCGGGTCGCGCGTCGCCACCCGCACGCCGGCCGCTTCGAGCAGGCTCAGCTGCGGCCCGCAGTCCGCGCACGCATTGGGCTCGGCATGAAAACGCCGATGCACGGGGGCATCGTATTCGCGCTGACATGCCGGACACTGCGCAAAGGTCGCCATGCTCGTGTTGCTGCGGTCATAGGGCAGCGCACGGGTGATGGTGTAGCGCGGACCGCAGTGGGTGCAGTTGATGAAGGGATAGCGCCAGCGCCGGTCGGCAGGATCGAACAGTTCCGCAAGACAGTCTGCACACACGGCGCTGTCGTGGCCGATGGTGGTGCTGACCGCGCCGCTCTCGCTGGTCCGGATGGTAAAGCCCTGATCTGCGGGATCGGCATCGCACAGCCGAGTGTGAATCGAATCGACCCGCGCAAGGCTGGGCGCCTCCGAACGGATCCGCGCAATCAGCGCCGAGAGATTGCCGGGCAGCCCCTGCCCTTCGAGCTCGACGCCATCACCGTCGTTTCTGACCCAGCCGGAGAGGTCCAGCGTCTGAGCCAGACGATAGACGAAGGGCCTGAAACCCACGCCCTGAACCACGCCGCGCACGCGAATATGCCGGCGCTCGAGCCTGGGCTGGGAGAAGTCCTGCGCCATCAAGCCACGACACCTGCTGCGGCCACTTGCGACGGCGACCGGTCAGCCGAGGCCGCCTCCACGCCTGCACCAATCCAGGCGAGCCACTCATCGAAACCTTCGCCGGTGGTCGCGGACACCTTCATCACCTGCAGGCGCGGATTGACCCGCAGCGCAAACTCCACCGCCCTGTCCACATCGAAGCTCAGGTAGGGCAGCAGATCGACCTTGTTCACCAGCATCAGATCGGCGGCGGCGAACATGTCGGGATACTTGAGCGGCTTGTCCTCTCCCTCGGTCACCGACAGGATCACCACCTTGTGCGCCTCGCCAAGGTCGAAGGCTGCCGGGCAGACCAGGTTGCCGACGTTTTCGATCAGCAGCAGCGAATCATCCGCAAGCTCGAGGCGCGGCAATGCCTGACCTACCATGTGTGCATCAAGATGGCAGCCCTTGCCGGTATTGATCTGCAGTGCGCGCACGCCGGTCGCGCGGATGCGCTCGGCGTCGAAATCGGTCTGCTGGTCGCCCTCGACCACGGCCACCGGCAATCTGCCGCCCAGTTCGGTGATCGTGCGGCACAACAGGGTCGTCTTGCCCGAACCCGGACTCGACACCAGATTGAGCGCAAAGATGCCGCGCTCGCCCAGCCAGCGACGGTTGGCCTCGGCGAGGCGGTCGTTCTTGCCGAGAATGTCCTGCTCGATCCTCACCATCTGGCCCTGACTGAGTCCGGGCGCATGTGCGTGCGCCGGGCCAGTGCCGTAGTCCACGTTGTCGCCCTCAACACGGGGGCCATGCCCGGTCGCATCGCCATGCGGATCGTGCGCAGTGTGACCGTGATGATCATCATGGTCGTGCTCATGCGCTGCCACGGCGCGCCAGGCCACGGTCGCCCCGGCTTTGGCCCTCGGCCTGGCGACGGCCTGACCGATTCTGATCTCACCTGTTCCGCAACCACATACCGTGCACATGCTCTCTGCTCCTCAATCACCCGGGCAGTCACGCTGCCTCTCAGTTACTGCCTCGGTTTCAGCATTCGCTTCTGAATCACTACTCGACTTCCAGTTCCAGCACCCGCATCTCGGTGCCCCCCGTCGGCTGGACCTGATAGCTGCCACACTGCGGACACGGGTCATACTGCCTGCTCACCGCGACCGTCTGCGCGCACTGCATGCACCAGCCGCTCCCCGCCACCCTGACCACCTCCATCCGTGCGCCTTCAGCCGCACTGCCGCGCATCACCGCATCGAAACAGAAACTCAGCGCATCGACTTCAACTGCCGACAGCTCGCCGATCTCGACCACGACCGTCTTGACCCGACCGAGCTGCTGAGTACTCACTGCATCATCGACGATGCTGCGGATACCTTCGGCCAGCGACATCTCATGCATCCTCCGCTGCCTCCTGCGTGACGGTGAATGCGACACAGGGGTCGAGCGACAGGGCAAGCCAGTCGAGCCGCGCCAGCGCCGCGTCGCGCCCCTCGGCCTCCCAGCCGGTCGCCTCCTGCATGAAGGCGCCGCCCGGTGCAAAATTCCATTCGGTGGGGGCGATGATGTGATAGTCGGCCACGATGTCGCCCTCCAGCCGCAAGGCGTGCAGCAGCACACCGCGTGAGGTTTCGACGCAGGCCAGCCCGGCCCCCTCGCCCAGCGGCGCGGCATCGAAGCAGGGCTGCATGTCGCACGCAAGCGGATGACGCAGGCGGCTGGCGTGGTCCGACAGGTCCACCACCTGCGCAAACACGCGTGCTGCAATACGATGCCCGTAGCCCAGCAGCGCCGCGACCAGTGGCGATCTGCTCTGACGCGCAAGCGCGCCGGTTTCACAGACGACGGGGCTGGCGCCGCCATGCCACGCGGGGGCGCGGTCGAACTCGGGCGCGGGCAGCGTGCCGCCCAACATCTGCGCCCACTCCTGTGCCGTATGCGGGGTCAGCAGCGGCGCGACCTTGTCGCCTTCGGGCGTCCACCGTCCCGCCTCGATCAGTTCGGCGAGCGTCTCGCCGACAAACCCGCCGTAGCGCGTCGCACTGACGAACTCGGCCAGATTGGCGGGTTCGCGCATGGACAGGAAGAAGCCCGACAGCAGTTCCTTGGCAACCAGGTCGAGCAGCACGCCGCCGACATCGAAAGCCGCTGCAGTGTCGTTCACCTGCGCCAGACGATGATGCAGTTGCGCGAAGCGAACGCGTTGCGGCAACCGGCCGAAGCGCGTCGGCCAGTCGAGCAGCAGCCGCCACAGGTGTTCCTGGGCAGCCTCGCAGCTGATTGCGCGCTCGTCTTCGATGCTCGGCGCACAGGCCTCGCCGCGTGCGGCAGCCACCGCGGCCCGCGCTGCAATGCCCTGCGCCCGGCCGCACAGGCTGAACAGCACCGGCACCATGCGCAGCACTTCATCCACATGCCGTCCGACCAGCACCGCTGCGGCACGCGGCCGCGTGTTCTCGACCCGCGCCGTCAGACTGCGCCCGCCGTCGAGACTGACCACGATATTCAGGTTGCCAGCACCACTCATCCCCGCCCCCGCAGCAAGAGTCCGCCACGCAGGAAGTCGCGCCGCGAAACCGGCGCGGCGGCGACGGATTCGCCCTGCAGCCGTGCCTGCTCGGCAGCAGCGTCGGCTTCGGACGCCCCATCGGCCGCGACAAACAAGGCGTCGAGCGCCGCATGCGCCACGGCTTCTGCATCGGCCTGGCTTTCGAACTCGAACACCGGCGAATACAGGGAGCACATCTGGTAGGGCCCGATCTCCGGTTCGCTGTTGCCCAGGAACGCATATTCGCCCGAGGGAAAGGTCCAGCACTGACGCTCGTCCGCCGCCAGGGGGCGGAACACACCGCCACCGCCCGGGATCAGCACCAGACTCAGCGACCATGGTGTCAGCAGCGCGCCCAGCCACTCGCCCTGCCACGGCCGAAATCCAATGGCCGCGACCTCGAGCGCCGGATTGCACAGCGGCAACCCGGCCATCGGCCCCGCCGCGATCGCAGCAAAACAGGCCCTGAGCCGGGGCGCGGGATCGTGCGCAAAGCCAGCACGATCTGCAGACGTCGTGGGGCTCATAGGGCGTCCACCACCATGAACTTGTGACGCGGCGCGTCACAGTTGGGGCAGGACCAGTGCTCGGGCAAGGCCGAGAACGGCGTGCCGGGCGGGATCTGCCACACCTCGTCGCCTTCGGCCGGATCATAGACATGCCAGCAGATGCCGCACTCGAGACGGGCTCCGTCCGAAATGCGACTGCCGTCGCCGAGATAGCTGCCTTCAAACATGGTCGGAATTCCTGTTGTCGTGCGCGTCCATATGCACCACCTGCCCTCATGCAACCCGATGGTACGCCGAAGCCACGGAGAGGAGCAGTCGGGTCAGCCCGCATCATTCAAACCTGAGCGTCTCGATCCATTCGGCGAGGCGTTCGACGCTGTCACCGAAGTCTTCGGCAGCGGCCGGCACCACATCGGGCATGTCGGTCACCTCGATGGTGTTGAGAATCAGGTTGTCGGCACTGTTGAAGTACTGCACCCACCAGGTGTTGGCGAGCCGGGTGCTGCTGACGCGGCAGTTCCCGTACCCGCGGGAGAGCACCAGCACGCTGCCCGCACCCAGTGCGCCGTCGAGGTAGGCAAGGTCGTCAGGTACCAGCGGCAGCAGGGTGAGATTGACAATGTGGGCACCATCGCCGGACTTCCACCGCGCGGCGGCATCGACCAGTTCGGCCAGGACCGAGGGTGCGTTCATCACGCCTGGTGGCGGTGGCGGCACCGAAATCCCGACGCTGCCTGCAAGCCGCGCGCAGACCCCGACAGCCCCGGGCACCGGCGCGGCCGACACCACATCGCGCACCTGCTGCTTCGCGACGTCGAATCCGAGTTCGCGCCAGACGCCGGCAAACACCGTTTCCTGAATGCGCAGCGTACCTTCACCGGCCTCTACAACGATGCTGACCTCGCCCTGCCCCAAGGCCTCGTTGACCAACTTGAGCCCAGGAGCCGAAAGCCCTGCGAGATCGATTTCGGGATAATCCGGATCGCCAAACGACCAGGCACGCATGGCGTCGAGCAGGCGCCCAAGCACGCCGAGCACCTCGTCGCGCACGGCTGGGTCGATCGCCTCGGGCATGCGTGGCACATTGAATGTGCTCATTGCGCCTGGTGACGGAATGTACTCGAGCGTATCGTCTTCGTCCTGCGATCCGGGACCGAAGGCCACGACGGGGATGGGAAAGGCTTTCATTGTCTTGCTCCGGTCAGTGGCAGGCGGAATCGGATGCGGGACCACGCACCGGAATGCCGACCGAAGGCGCACGTCCGACAGGCAAAGCAAGCTTGCGTGCCACCGCCCCGCCCCATGCCTCCCAGTCGAGCATGCCTTCGAGCACCCCGACGTAGTCACCGTCACGCAGGAACAACTGCGCCGGATAGCGGGTGATACCGTAACGCGCGGCCACTTCGCGGCTGTCAGCGGGCATCAGGGCAGCTGCTCGCAGCCGACGCCCGCACGTCTTGAGGATCTCGGGAAGGATGACCGCCACATCCCAGGTCTCGGGACTGCGGGCAGGGTCTTCAGTGAGCAGGATCAGCACGTCGCCCCCCTTGGCGACGAACGCGCCGAGGCCAGCTGCATCGACACAGGCGATGCCATGCCGCAGTGCCTGGCGTTCGAGCAACGCGGCGAGGGAATCGAGATTGGGTGCGGCATAGTCGTTCATGTTCGGGGTCCTCGCAAAAATTCCGGAAGTTGGGGTTCGCGGCCAACGAGATCGGCAAAGGCTGCGTCCAGATCCACGGGCTGGCCGGCCATCAAGTCCGACAAGGCATTGAGGGCAGCGCCGACCCGGGCCGCCTCGGCACCATCGATCACCGCCCGTGCCGCGCCGAGGAACGTCATCAGCCAGACGCCTTGGGCCTGCGGCCCCACGAGCAGCGTGTCGATGCAGTGCTCGGCACCATCGAGGCCGGTGCAGACCGCAACGCTGCCCTCCATGCGCTGCACCTGCAGCGGAATGCCGACACACATCTCAGGTCTCCCCTGAGGTCGTGACAAAACGCAGATCGCCGTGCCTGCAGGCCGCCTCGGGCGGGGGGCGACCTGCTTCGTAGGCATCCATGGCAAGCGCAACGTCGTTGAGCCGCAGCACCGCGTCGGCACGGGGCTCGACACTCACGCCCCAGCGCCGCAGGCGCGCCACCGCATGTGCAACGGCCGGCTCGATACAGGCGCGCACGACAGCACGCAGGCTGCCGCCAAAATCGTCGAGCTCGACCGGCTGCACCCCGATGAGCAGCATGGACTCGGGCAGACGATCGAGCATCTGCGCCGAGGCCAGCACCTCCTGAAAGCCGGTCTGGTGCAGGCTCATCTTCTTCGCCCCCATGAAGCGGGGCACTTCGCCGTCCTCGACCAGGCGCATCGTGCCCGGCTCGAGGCCATAGTCCACCGCATCGAAAACGATCAGGCGGCGGGCTTCCGTGACATACGGCAGCAGGTACAGGCCCTGGGTACCGCCGTCCATCACGGTCACCTCGGCACCGAACTGCCAGGCCGCATCAAGCGCCTCGACACAGCGCACGCCGAAGCCCTCGTCAGCCCACAGGAGGTTGCCGATACCAAGAATCAGGACTGAACTGGACTGTGTGTGCATGCTGGCTCCGGGTGTAACGAGTGGGGTTACAGTTGCATGTGCCGTGCCAGCCCGGGGCGCGCGCATGAATCAACGCACAATCAATCACTTGAAGAAAATCCGGCTGGCAATGTGGAAACTCAGACTGGGGTTGCGTCGATCAGCTTTACATCAAATCGCAAACCTTCTTTCCACTTCGGCATTCATCCATCAACCGCGCCGCACAGGCTGCGCCACGCGATATGGGTATCCCACGCAGCCTGCAGATGCATCCACAGCAGCGGGTCGGTACCGAAGAAGACGCCCAGACGCACCGCAGTGTCTGGCGTGAAGGCGCGCCTGCCGCGGGTCAGCTCATTCACCCGCCGACGCGAGACGCCAAGTGCCCGGGCCAGCGCATCCTGCGAGATACCAGCCGGGCGCATGAAGCGGGTTTCGAGAAAGCGCCCCGGATGCGTGGGCGCCCTGGCGGGGCCGCGAACCACAGGCAAAAAGATGCGCGGGCCGGAGCCCGCGCGAACGATCGTCATCATGAGGAGAGAGAGACGAAAGGGGAAAGGCGCGAAATCTTTGCGAAAGGCAGGACGGGCTTCAGTCCTTGAACATCCGCCAGCCGGAGATCATGGTGGAAATCAGGCTCTGGCGGCTCATGATGTCCTCGCGGATGGCAGCATAGACGTGCACGATCACGAAGCAGACGGTGACCCACATGCCGAGCCGGTGGAAGCTGTGTACCTGCAGGCTGTTGCCGCCCACTGCCGTGATGACCCAGCCGAACATCGAATCCGCCCAGCTGCCTTCACCCAGCCCCTCGCCATACAGCGCGAAGCCGGTGCAGATCATGTACACCGCCCCGATGGTGAAGAACAGGAACATCATCAGCTGGGCAAGCGGGTTGTGGCCGACGTACTTTTTCGGCTCGCGAACGAGAAAGAGGTACCAGCGCAGTTCGTAGAACACCTCGCTCCACCACTTCAGACTCCACACCGGCACCAGAAAGATCTGCCGGGCGTGGTGATTGCCCACCATGGCCCAGTAGATCCGGCCGAGAAAGCCGACGGCGAAGATGTAGGCTGCTGCAAAGTGTGCGAAACGGATGTAGCCCATCAGGAAATTCGCACTCGCTTCGCCCGGCACCGACGGCAGCGGCTGCCCGATGAAATAGCCGGTGATGGCCAGCACGGTGATGGCGAGCGCATTGACCCAGTGCCACAGCCGCAAGGGCGCCTCATACACATAGACGGCCTTGACCAGCCGCGCCTGACGCTCGGCCTCGAATGCATCTTGTTCTGCCAGCATGTCGTTCTCCTTTTCCCGACGACCGCGCCGTTTGAGCGGCAGCGGCGCAATCCGTCGAAGCGTGGGATTCAGCGCACCTTCACCTTGCTCAACTCCTGTCCGTCCGGGCTCATGACATGCGTCGAGCACGCCAGGCAGGGATCGAAGGAATGCAGGGTACGCAGGATCTCGAGCGGCTCGTCGGCCTTGGCCACAGGGGTATTCATCAGCGACGCCTCGAAGGCACCGATCTGCCCCTTGTCGTCGCGCGGGCTGCCGTTCCAGGTGGTGGGCACCACGGCCTGATAGTTGTCGATCTTGCCGGCCTTGATGCGGACCCAGTGCCCAAGCGCGCCGCGCGGTGCCTCGGTGAAGCCGACGCCCTTGGCCTCGGCCGGCCAGCGCGACGGGTCCCATTTGTCGACATTGGCGGTGGACTCATCGCCCGCCTTGATGTTGGCCATCATCTTGTCGAAGAAGTAGCGCATCTTGTGCGCCGCCCACGAGGCCTCCAGGCCACGCGCGGCGGTACGTCCCAGCGTGGAGAACAAGGCCTGCAGCGGCAGGCCGAGATCGGTCAGCAGCTTGTCGGTCGGCTCCTTGAACTCCGGGTTGTTCTGCACGTAGCCGATGATGTAACGCGACAGGGGGCCGACTTCCATCGCGTGTCCGCGCCAGCGCGGCGACTTGATCCAGGAGTACTTGCCCTCCTCGTCCAGCGACTCGATGCGCGTCTTCGTGCCCTTGGTGTTCCTGCCGAGCACGAAGTTGGGCTCGGTGATGCCGTCCCAGGGGTGCAGGCCCTTGGTCTCGTCCGGATAGCTGTACCAACTGTGGGTGACGAACTCCTGCACCTGATCCGGATCACGCAGATCGATCTCGTGAATCTTCGACAGGTCGCCGTTGATGATGGCGCCGCGCGGGAGCAGCAGGTTGGACGCGGAGTAGTCGTTGGCGCGGTCGGGAATGTCACCGTAGGACATGACCGACAGCGAGGAGATGCCACCACCATGGAGCCAGTCCTTGTAGAAGCTCGCGATGGCGGTCAGGTCGGGCACGTAGACCTGGTCGACGAACTCGATGCAGCGGTCGATGATGTAGCTGACGTGGTTGAGGCGCTCCATGTTGATCGCGCCCACCGCGCCGGTGTCGTGCACATTGATCGCGCATGGCATCCCACCCACCAGCCAGTTCGGATGCGGGTTCTTGCCGCCGAAGATGGTGTGGATCTTGACGATTTCCTTCTGAAAGTCGAGCGCTTCCAGGTAGTGCGTGACCGCCATCAGGTTGGCTTCGGGCGGCAGCTTGTAGGCAGGATTGCCCCAGTAGCCGTTCATGAAGGGGCCGAGCTGACCGGACTCGACGAATTTTTTCAGCCGGTTCTGGATGTCACGGAAATAGCCAGGCGAGCTGTTGGGCCAGTTCGAGATGCTTTGCGCGAGCGCCGACGTGGCCTTGGGGTCGGCCTTGAGCGCCGACACCACATCGACCCAGTCGAGCGCGTGCAGGTGGTAGAAATGCACCAGATGGTCATGCACCTGCAGTGTGAGCTGCATGATGTTGCGGATCGAGTTGGCGTTCTCGGGGATGTCGATCTTCAGCGCATCTTCCACCGCGCGCACCGAGGTGAGTGCATGAGTGCCGGTACACACGCCGCAGATGCGCTCGGTAAAGGCCCATGCATCGCGCGGATCGCGCCCCTTCAGAATCACCTCCAGCCCGCGCCACATGGTGCCCGTCGACACCGCGTTGCGGATCACATTGCTTTCGTCGAGGTTGACCTCGACCCGCATGTGGCCCTCGATCCGGGTGACCGGGTCGACCACCACGCGCTTGCCGGTGTTGTCGAGCTTGAAGCCCTGCGTCTCGTACGAGCCCATGATCACTTGTCTCCCGCTTGCGGTTTGTTGTCGAGTCCGGGCGTGCTGCGCGCTCGCGCCAGTGCGGTCACGGCCGCGTGCGCTGCAACCGATGCACCGACCACGCCGGCCGCGGTGGCGCCGACCTTGTCCGCATTGGCCTCGATGCCGAACTGCTTGATGTCGGTGACCCGGTCGTAGAAGCTGCCCTTGTCCCAGAAGCCGTCTTCCGAGCAGCCGATACAGCCGTGGCCGGACTGGATGGGGAAGGACACACCGCTGTTCCAGCGCACTGTGGAGCAGGCGTTGTAAGTGGTCGGCCCCTTGCAGCCGACCTTGTACAGGCAGTAGCCCTTGCGCGCGTTTTCGTCGTCCCACTCCTCGACGAACTGGCCGGCGTCAAAGTGCGGCCGGCGATAGCACTTGTCGTGAATGCGCTGGCCGTAGAACATCTTCGGCCGCCCCTGACGGTCGAGTTCGGGGATTCGATCGAAGGTCAGCATGTAGGTGACGACGCCGGTCATGACCTCGGCGATCGGCGGACAGCCCGGCACCTTGATGATGGGCTTGTCGAAAATGACTTTATGCACGGGCGTGGCCCGGGTGGGATTGGGCTTGGCCGCCTGCACGCAGCCCCAGGAAGCACACGAGCCCCACGAGATGATGGCCTTGGCGTCGGCAGCGGTTTCCTTCAGCACCTCGATGAAGGGACGGCCACCGTGGATGCAGTACATGCCATCCTCGTTGAGCGGCGGGTTGCCCTCCACCGCCAGGATGTAATTGCCCTTGTACTTGCGCTTGACCTCTTCGATGATGGCCTCGGCCTGGTGTCCGGCCGCAGCCATCAGGGTGTCGTCATAGTCGAGCGAGAGCATCGACAGCACCACGTCCTTGGCCAGCGGATGTGCAGAACGGATGAAGGACTCCGAACAGCAGGTGCACTCCAGCCCGTGCAGCCACAGTACGGGCGTGCGCGGCCGGGTCTCCAGCGCATGGGCGATCTGCGGCGCAGCGGCCGAACCCAGCCCCAGCGAAGTCGCGGTAAGGCTGCAGAACTTGAGGAAACTGCGACGTGTGATGCCCTGGCGGCGCAGCACGTCGTAGAAGGTTTCAGTCATGGAATGTCTCCCTCGAAGGTCTTTCTTCTGACCCCGCAGCCAGGCAGCGCGGCGGCACATGCCGGGAGACAACACAAGAACCATGCCAAAGCCCAGTAAAATGACTTTCCGCTTGATAATCAAAATGTTAATCAGACAATGAAAATCTGCCGGCGGTCCGCCCAGGCAAGATGGTTTCCACTTCCGAAAAGCAGCTGATCGCTGCGTACCCGGCGTCGCACAGCCGCGCCGCGCCGGGGCGAGCTGGCAGAAATCAGGGGAGAGGACAATCACCAATTGAAAAGCCCGGCCCCGCACCACAGAATCGCGGCTCAGGGTCGGCGGTCTGACGGCCCTGAATCCGCCATTTTCATGAAGGTGCCGCCATGTCCATCAGCGTTCTCGATCTGTTCAAGATTGGCATCGGCCCGTCGAGCTCACACACCATCGGGCCGATGCGGGCGGCGCACGACTTCGCAGCGGAGCTCGACGCGAGACAACTCACCGGCAGCGTGAGCCGCATCGAGGCAAGGCTGTATGGCTCGCTGTCCGCGACCGGAATCGGGCACGGCACCGATCATGCGGTGATCGTCGGCCTCATGGGCCAGCGCCCGGACGAAGTAGACCCGGACTTCATCGCCCCCGCAGTGGCCGAGGTCCGGCAGACCGCGAGCCTGCGCCTTGGCGGAACCCATGCCCTGCCTTTTCACTGGGATCGCGACATGCGATTGCTGCCGGTGAGCCTCCCCTATCACCCCAACGCACTGAAACTCATCGCGCACGGTGACACTGGCGTGGTGTACGAGAACACCTTCTACTCGATCGGCGGTGGCTTCGTCATCGACGAGGCCCAGGCCGCGGCAGATGCGGGCCTGGTGCCACAGACGGCGTTGCGGCACGAATTCGACAGCGCAGCGGAACTGCTCGCGATCTGCAAGAAGCAATCGCTGCGTATCAGCGAGGTCATGCTGGAGAATGAACTCGCGTGGCGCAGTGAGGACGAGACACGTGCTGCGCTGCTGCAGATCTGGGCCGCCATGCGCAGTTGCGTGGCGCGCGGTATCGAACAGCAGGGCGTGCTGCCGGGTGGCCTCAAGGTGCGGCGTCGTGCACATGCCCTGCACGAAAAACTGAGCGGGCTCGAACACGGCCGCAACTTCATCAGCGACACCCTGGCCGCGCTCGACTGGGTCAATCTGTATGCGCTCGCAGTGAATGAAGAAAATGCGGGGGGTGGCCGCGTGGTGACTGCGCCGACCAATGGCGCGGCGGGCATCATCCCTGCCGTTCTGCACTACTACATGAACTTTCATCCGGGCAGCGACGAAGCGGACGTGGTCGATTTCCTGCTGACCGCAGCGGCGATCGGCACCCTGTGCAAGAAGAACGCCTCGATCTCCGGCGCCGAGGTTGGCTGCCAGGGCGAAGTCGGCTCGGCGTGCGCGATGGCGGCCGCCGGCCTGACGCAGATCATGGGCGGCACGCCCGAACAGGTGGAGAATGCGGCGGAGATCGGGCTTGAGCACAACCTGGGCCTGACCTGTGACCCGGTTGCCGGGCTGGTACAACTGCCGTGCATTGAGCGCAACGCAATGGCCTCGATCAAGGCAATCAACGCTGCACAACTGGCGCTGCGCGGAGACGGTTCGCACGCCATTTCGCTCGACCAGGTGATCCGCACCATGCGCGACACCGGCCGTGACATGCTGGACAAGTACAAGGAAACCTCGCGCGGCGGGCTGGCGGTCAACTTTACCGAGTGCTGACCGCTCCGCCGCAGGCCCTGCAGCCCCACCCGGCTGCGTGGCCTTTCTAACCGCCACACACGCGACACGACAGGAAACACGTCATGAACACCGCAGTAAGCCGTTCCCCCGTTTTCATGCTGAGAACCAGCCTCATCACCCAGATCGTCGTCGGCCTGATCTGCGGCATCGCCCTCGCCCTGCTCGCCCCCGACCTGGCACGCTCCGTATCGCTCCTCGGAGACGTCTTCATTTCTGCGCTCAAGTCGGTGGCGCCGGTACTGGTCTTCCTGCTGGTGATCGCGTCGATCGCCAGCCACAGGCGCGGTCAGCCCACACACATCCGCCCGGTGCTGATCCTCTATCTGCTCGGTACGCTCGGTGCCGCGGCAGTCGCGGTCGCCGCCAGCTTTGCGTTTCCCACCACCCTCGTTCTCGACGCGCCCGCAGTGAGCGGCACGCCACCGGGCGGCATCCTCGGCGTACTCAAGAACCTGCTGCTGAGTGCGGTCTCGAATCCCGCCAAGGCCCTGATGGAAGCGAACTTCATTGCCATCCTGAGCTGGGCGATCTGCCTCGGCATCATGTTGCGCCACGCGTCCGACACCACCCGGACGATGCTCACCGACCTATCCGAAGCCGTATCGAAGATCGTCAGGCTCGTGATCCGCTTCGCCCCGCTCGGCATCTTCGGCCTCGTGGCCAGCACGCTCGTGGAGTCCGGACTCGACGCCCTGCTCGACTACGCCAGGCTGCTGCTGGTCATCGTCGGCTGCATGATCTTCGTTGCCCTGGTCGTCAATCCGCTGATCGTATTCCTGAAGACCCGCCGCAATCCCTACCCGCTGGTGCTGACCTGCCTGCGCGAAAGCGCGATCACCGCATTCTTCACCCGCAGTTCAGCCGCCAACATCCCGATCAACATGGAGCTGTGCAAGCGCTTGAACCTGCACAAAGATACGTACGCGATCTCGATCCCGCTGGGCGCGACCATCAACATGGCCGGCGCCGCCATCACCATCACGGTGATGACGCTGGCCGCGGCGAACACCCTGGGCGTCAGCGTCGACCTGCCGACCGCACTCCTGCTGTGCATCGTGTCGGCACTCGCCGCCTGCGGCGTTTCCGGCGTGGCCGGCGGCTCGCTGCTGCTGATCCCGATGGCGTGCAACCTGTTCGGCATCTCGACCGATGTTGCCATGCAGGTGGTCGCGATCGGCTTTGTCATCAGCGTACTGCAGGACTCTGCCGAAACGGCGCTTAACTCCTCCACCGACGTGCTGTTCACCGCCGCCGCCTGCCCGCCCGCAGCGCCCATGCCGGAAGCCGTAAGGACGTGATCCAAGTGACGACCGAGCCGGTCCGGCGGTGCCGGCTCGCGTCAGATCATGTCGTTCCCACCCAATCACGTCCCTTCCGCTGAGCGCAATCCCGTGCGCGCATGTGTCGTACGCGATGTGTAAGTAATCGAGCATCCATCCGACTGAGTAATGCACAGGCGGAGGGCGGCAGCCCTCGCTCTTCACATTCACCGAGGTCTTTCATGCAAGCTCGAAAACTGGCAGTCGTGGCAGCCGTCGCGTCGGCCATTGCGCTGTTCTTCATCCTCGACCTGGGCCGGTACCTGAACCTGCAGAACCTCAAGGATCAGCAGGCCGCCATCGAAGCGTTCCGCGACGAGAACGTGCTCCTGAGCGTCAGCATCTACTTCGTCATCTACGTGCTGATGGCGGCCTTGTCCCTCCCCGGCGCAGCCCTGCTGACACTGGCGGGCGGTGCAGTGTTCGGCCTGCTGTGGGGCACGGTCATCGTCTCCTTTGCCTCGACCATCGGCGCCACGCTCGCCTTCCTGATGTCGCGCTTCCTGCTGCGGAACTGGGTGGAACAACGCTTTGGCCAGCGTCTGCAGGCCATCGACGCCGGGGTTCGCCGCGAAGGTGCGTTCTATCTGTTTACGCTGCGTCTGGTGCCGGCCTTCCCGTTCTTCCTGGTCAACCTGCTGCTCGGCCTGACGGCAATGAAGACCCGCACCTACTACTGGGTGAGCCAGCTCGGCATGCTTGCCGGCACCATCGTATACGTCAATGCGGGTACCCAGCTGGGCAAGCTGGAGTCCCTGTCCGGCATCCTCTCGCCGGGCCTGCTCGGCTCCTTTGTCCTGCTCGGCATCTTCCCGCTGATTGCGCGCAAACTCCTGGAGGTCATTCGCATGAACAAGGTATTCGCCAACTGGACGAAGCCTTCGCGCTTCGACCGCAACCTCGTGGTCATCGGTGGCGGCAGTGCCGGACTGGTGACCTCCTACATCGCCGCTGCGGTCAAGGCCAAGGTCACGCTGGTCGAGAAACACAAACTGGGCGGGGACTGCCTCAACACCGGCTGCGTGCCCTCGAAGGCGCTGATTCGCTCGGCCAAGTTCCTCTCCCACGTCGGCAGGTCGCAGGAGTTCGGCATCAAGTCAGCACGGGCCGAGGTCGATTTTGCCGACGTCATGAAGCGGGTTCAGTCCGTAATCAAGGCAATCGAACCGCACGACTCGGCCGAGCGCTACACCGGGCTCGGCGTCGATGTCGTACAGGGCGCGGCAAAGATTGTCTCGCCGTGGGAGGTCGACATCACCCGCGAGGACGGCAGCACGCAGCGCCTGACCACCCGCAGCATCGTCATCGCCACCGGCGCCCGCCCCTTCGTGCCGCTTATTCCGGGCATCGATACCGTTGGCTACCTGACTTCGGACAACGTATGGGAACTGCGGGAAATGCCGCAGCGCCTGATCGTGCTCGGCGGCGGGCCGATTGGATGCGAACTGACCCAGGCCTTCGCCCGGCTTGGCGCCAGCGTGACCCAGGTCGAGATGGAGGCGCGCATCATGGGTCGCGAAGACCCAGAGGTTTCGGACCTCGTCACCGAGCGCTTCCGCGCCGAAGGCGTCGCCGTGCTGACCGGGCACAGGGCCAAGGAATTCCTCATCGAAGACGGCGAGAAGATCCTGATCGCGGAGCACGACGGCAAGGATGTGCGCATCGCCTTCGACGCCGTGCTGGTTGCCGTCGGCCGCGCAGCCAACCTCAAAGGCTTTGGCCTCGAAGAACTGGGTATTCCGACCGGACGAACGGTGGACACCAACGTGTTCCTGCAGACCAACTACCCCAACATCTACGCTGCAGGCGACGTCGCCGGCCCCTACCAGTTCACGCATACCGCCGCCCATCAGGCCTGGTACGCCGCGGTCAACGCCCTCTTCGACCCGCTGAAGAAATTCAAGGCGGATTACTCCGTGATCCCCTGGGCCACCTTCGTCGAACCCGAAGTCGCCCGCGTCGGCCTGAACGAACAGGACGCAAAGGCACAAGGCATCGCCTTTGAGGTGACCAATTTCGGCATCGACGATCTCGACCGCGCCATCGCCGACGGCGAGGCACATGGCTTCATCAAGGTACTCACCGTCCCTGGCAAGGACAGGATTCTCGGCGTGACCATCGTCGGCGAGCACGCGGGCGACCTGATCGCCGAGTATGTGCTGGCCATGAAACAAGGCATCGGCCTGAACAAGATCCTCGGCACGATCCATATCTACCCGACACTGGCCGAGGCCAACAAGTACGTCGCAGGCAACTGGAAGAAGGCGCATGCACCGCAACAGTTGCTGGCCTGGGTCGAACGCTTCCACGCCTGGCGCAGGGGCTGAGCAAAACGTCGTTTGCGAAAAGGCGGGGTCCCGGCACAGTGCGCGCATCGATGACCGGCACGCGGAAAGGACCGTTCACGATGATGGCAGGCGCCAGCAAGAGTCGGCGCAGTGCCGGAGAGCCCTGAGCCGGATTGCGCACCCGCAGCTTCGTCCGCCCTCCTTTTGCCGCACAATGTGGCGTGAAGGAGGTGTTCATGGAAGCAAGCGACTCGGCACCGGCGCCGGGAGCCGGTGTTCTCAAACAGGCCGCAGGCACATGATGGCGACGCAACTTTCCTGCGGCCTGCTGGTGATCAATGAACGCGGCGAACTGCTTGTGGGTCATTCCACCGGAAGCACGCACTGGGACCTGCCCAAGGGCCTCATCGATGAGGGTGAGAGCGCCATGGCTTGCGCCCTGCGCGAGGCTCGCGAGGAGTTCGGACTCGAGTTCCCGACCGGGCGCCTGGTTGAACTGGGCCGTTACGCCTACTACCGCGGCAAGGACCTTCATCTGTTCTGCGTCGGCACCACATCCACCGAGACCCGTCCCGAGCATTGCCGGTGCACGAGCTACTTCGACCACTACGTGACCGGCAAGCGTGCGCCGGAAGTCGATGGCTTCGCCTGGTCTGACGACGCGCAACTGCGTGTCCGGCTGGCAAAGAGCATGAAGAGACTGCTGCTGGAAAAGGGCTTGCTCGCACACGCCAGAACACTGCTCGGCCGCACACCCGACACGGGCTAGCTCAGACCCGGCTCAAGAAGCCCCCGGTTCAAGAAGCTCGGTATCTTCATGAGCGTATGCCGGTGCACAGCAGCACAGCAATTTCAGCGGGGCATCTCCAAGCGCTTCGATGCAGTGCGGCGTGCCAGGCGGAATGCAGACGGTATCGCCGGCCGCCACGTCGAAACGCGCGTCGCCGAGCTGCATCCGCCCCGTTCCCGACGTGATGTGATACAGCTCCTCGGTCAGGGCGTGGCGATGCAACTGCGTTCTCGTCCCTGCGGGGACGGTGGCTTCGGCCAGGCTCTGTGCCTTGTTGCCATGTACGTCCGGATGCATCAGTTCGCGAATCGTCGAACCGTCCTTCGTGATGTAGGGCCTCGCTTCGCTGTATCCGTACTTCATGAATTCTGCCTCCGCTGATTGCATCCGCCTCGGTCTTCAGTCATCGCTGCCAGCACCGCCCCGCCGTTCCATCGTTGCAAGAAGATGCAGACGTGACCGAATGGACTGAGCCGGAAAAACAAAAAGCCAACCCCGAAGGATTGGCTTTTGTCTGATTCGTTTGGTCGGGGCGGTGGGATTCGAACTCACGACCCCTTGCACCCCATGCAAGTGCGCTACCAGGCTGCGCTACGCCCCGACACAAGCCGGCATTATAGCAGGCCAAAAAAACTTTACCAGCAAAAAATCAGCCTTTCAGTGCCGCCAGCGTGGCCTCGATTTCCTGCCGCAAATCCGCGATCAAGGCCTTGTAGCGCGCTTCCGCCTCGGTCTCTTCGTGCTGTTGTATTGCGGCCTCGCCGAGACGGTTGCGCGCCCCGGAAATGGTGAAACCTTCTTCGTACAGCAGATGGCGGATACGCCGGATCAGCATGACTTCATGGTGCTGATAGTAGCGACGGTTGCCACTGCGCTTGACCGGCTTGAGCTGGGTGAACTCCTGCTCCCAGTAACGCAGCACATGCGCCTTGACCCCGCACAGTTCGCTTACCTCACCGATGGTGAAGTAACGTTTGGCGGGAATCGGCGGCAGTGCTGCCGTACCGGTTTCAGGGTTGCTTGCTTGCATCGCTGAGTTCCTCTACCGCGGCCTTGAGCTTCTGGCTGGCGTGGAAGGTGACCACCCGACGGGCAGTGATCGGAATTTCCTCGCCAGTCTTGGGGTTGCGCCCCGGACGCTGCGGTTTGTCACGCAACTGAAAGTTGCCGAACCCGGACAGTTTCACACTGTCGCCGCGCTCCAGCGCCGTCCGGATTTCCTCGAAGAAGCCTTCCACCATGTCCTTGGCTTCGCGCTTGTTCAGTCCCACCTGCTCAAACAGCAGATCGGCCAGTTCCGCTTTGGTCAAGGTCACGTTCATTCTCCCGATCCACGCAGTCTCGCGCCCAGCGTGAGCTCGGCGTGGCGGAGTAATGCTGACATTGCGGCTTCCACCTCGGCATCTTCAAGGGTCCGTTGAGTATCTTGCATCAACACACTGAAAGCAAGACTCTTCTTGTCAGGGTCAATGCCCTTGCCATGGTAGACGTCGAACAGGCTGATCTCGCGCACCAGGCTCGGCGCCGCTTCACGCAGCACTGCCAGAACACGCGTCGCACTGAGTTCCTGATTGACCACCAGGGCCAGGTCGCGGGCAACCGCCGGCATGCGCGACACACTGCCCGATGCAGGCAGAATCGCCTCCAGTGCGGCATCAAGCTCAACCTCGAACACCACCGGTGCAGGCCCGAGATCGTAGCGCTGCACCCAGATCGGATGCAGTTCGCCGATCACACCGATGCGGCGACCATCGAGCATGACAACTGCCGCCCGCCCCGGGTGCAGCGCGGGGTCGGCCAGGCATTCAAAGCTGAGTTCGCGCGGCGCGAACAAGGCTTCGAGATCCCCCTTGAGATCATAGAAGTCGGTCGTCCTGCTGCGCTCGCCCCATTGTTCGGGCACGACCGGACCGGCGGCAAGCGCGGCAATGCGCCGCGGCTGATGGAAGCCGGCTACCGGCTGACCGTCAGCCTTGCGCTCGAAGCAGCGCCCGAGTTCGAACACGCGAACACGGTTCTGCTGGCGCTTGCGGTTGGTGACCAGATTGGCAGCCAGTCCCGGAATCAGGCTTGAGCGCATGACGCTCATCTGACTCGCGATCGGGTTGGCAAGACGGATCGGATCATCGTTTGAACAGAAGTCGCGCTCCCACGCCTCTTCGACGAAGGCGAAGTTGACCACTTCCTGGAAGCCACGCGCTGCGAGCAGATGGCGGACATCCCATTCGCTGCGATCGGACTCGCTGCGATCCAGCATCACCAGCCGGCCCAAGGGTGCGACCGCGGGAATGTTGTCATACCCATGGAGGCGGGCAAGCTCTTCGATCAGGTCTTCTTCAATCTCGATGTCGAAACGGAAGGAAGGCGGGCTCACGAGCAGCGCATCCCCGTCCCGGCTCACTTCAAGATGGACGCGCTCAAGCAGCGCCTGCATTGCGTCATCTGCCATGTCGATGCCGAGCACACGGCGAGCACGTGCAGGGCGCAGACGCACCGGCGGACGGGCAGGCAATGCATCGGCGGCCAGCGCCTCTTCAACCGGACCAGCAGCACCGCCACAGATCTCTAGGATGAGACCGGTGGCGCGCTCCAGCGCCGGGCGGGCGAGTGCGAAATCGACACCGCGTTCGAAACGATGCGAGGCATCGGACGAGAAGCCGTAGGCACGGGCACGCCCTGCGATTGCCTCGGGCGCGAAAAACGCGCTTTCGAGGAAGACCTCGGACGTTTCCAGCGTGATACCGCTCTCTTCACCGCCCATGATGCCGGCGAGCGCGAGCGCGCAGTGTTCGTCGGCGATCAGCAGCGTGTCGGCAACCGGGGTCACCGTCTGTTCGTTGAGCAGCAGCACCTGCTCGCCCTCCACCGGAAGGCGTACATGGATTGCGCCCTTGAGCCGGGTGTTGTCGAAAGCGTGCAGCGGCTGCCCGAGCTCAAGCATGACGTAGTTGGTGATATCCACCAGCGCGCTGATCGACCGGATGCCACTGCGCTGCAGGCGCTGCTTCATCCAGTCCGGCGTCGGCGCCTTGGCATCGACGCCCTTGAGCACACGACCGCAATAGCGCGGACAGGCCTGGGGTGCATCGAGCACGATCGCGCGCCGATCGTCGATCGTCGGCACCACGGCAGCGAACTCGGGACGCACCAGCGCGACGCCGGTAAGCGCCGCGACCTCGCGCGCCACCCCGGTCAGACTCAGGCAGTCCGAACGATTCGGCGTGAGCTTGATGGTGAACAGGGTATCGTCGAGCGCCAGGTACTCGCGGATGTCCACACCCACCGGCGCATCGTCGGGCAGCGCGTACAGACCGCCATGCTCGTCGGACAGTCCAAGCTCACGCTCGGAGCACAGCATGCCGAAGGATTCGACACCACGCAGCTTGGCCGCCTTGATGGCGAAATCGCCTGGCAGCATCGCGCCCACCTTGGCACACGGCACCTTCATGCCGACAGCCGCATTGGGTGCGCCGCAGACGATCTGGAGGAGCTCTCCGGTGCCCGCGTCGACCTTGCACAGCTTGAGCTTGTCCGCATTCGGATGCTTTTCGGCTTCGACGATCTGCGCCACGACAATGCCGGTAAAAGCCGGCGCCACGGGTTCGGCTTCTTCCACTTCAAGGCCCGCCATGGTCATCAGGTGACCCAGCGCGGCACTATCAAGAAGCGGATTGGTGAAGGTCCGCAGCCAGTGTTCGGAAAATTGCATGATTCACTTACCTGAATTGGCTCAAGAAACGCAGATCGCCCTCGAAGAAGAGGCGCAGATCGTTGACGCCGTAGCGCAGCATGGTCAGGCGGTCCGGCCCCATGCCGAAGGCAAAGCCGGTATAGCGCTCGGGGTCGATGCCGCCGAGGCTGAGCACGTTCGGATGGACCATGCCGCAACCGGCGATCTCCAGCCAGCGACCTTCGAGCGCACCGCTCATGAAGGCCACGTCGATTTCAGCCGAAGGTTCGGTAAAGGGGAAGAAGGACGGACGGAAGCGCACCTGCAGGTCTTCGGTCTCGAAGAACTTGCGCAGGAAATCGGCAATCACGCCCTTGAGGTCGGCAAAGCTGACGTTCTCACCCACCCACAGGCCCTCGACCTGATGAAACATCGGCGAATGCGTGGCATCGGAGTCCACCCGGTAGACCCGGCCCGGCGCAATCACGCGAATATCGGGCATGGTGTCCAGGTGCTTGTAGCGCTCGACGTGCGCCATCATCGCCCGGTTCTGCACCGGACTGGTGTGGGTACGCAGCAGGACGTCGTCCCGGCCTTCCAGATAGAAGGTGTCGTGCATCGAACGCGCTGGGTGATTCTCAGGCGTGTTGAGCGCGGTGAAGTTGTGCCAGTCGGTCTCGATCTCGGGACCATCCGCCACCACGAAACCGACGGAGCGGAACAGGCTTTCGATACGCTCAAGGGTGCGGCTGACCGGGTGCAAACCACCGGAAACCGAGCCGCGCCCCGGCAGGGTGACGTCGAGTGCTTCCGCGGCGAGCTGAGCCAGCAGCGCGGCTTCGCGCAAGGATTCGCGGCGCGCTTCGAGCGCAGCTTCGATCGCGACCTTTGCACGGTTGATTGCAGCGCCAGCTTCGCGTTTCTGTTCAGGCGCCAGCTTGCCCAGCGCCTTCATCTGTTCGGTGAGCGACCCGCTCTTGCCAAAAAAGCGCGCTTTTGCCTGCTCAAGCTGGGCGCCATCAGCTGCCGCGGAGAACGCCTCCTCGGCCTGTTGAACCAGTTGATCGAGCTTATCCATGTCCCTGCCATCTCGGGAAAATCAGAAAAAAAAAGGAGGCCAGGCCTCCTTTTTTCGGGCTGCGACGACTTACGCAGCGATTTGGGCCTTGGCTTGCGCGACGAGCGCTGCAAACGCGGGCTTGTCGAAAACGGCCAGATCGGCCAGAACCTTGCGGTCCACTTCGACAGCGGCCTTCTTCAGGCCATTCATGAATACGCTGTAGGTCAGACCGCACTCACGCGCAGCGGCGTTGATACGGACGATCCACAGGGCACGGAACTGACGCTTCCTTTGACGACGGTCGCGGTAAGCGTACTGGCCGGCCTTCATCACCGCCTGTTTGGCGATGCGATAGACGTTTTTGCGACGGCCGCGGTAACCCTTGGCCTGAACGAGAACTTTCTTGTGACGTGCGCGGGCTGTTACACCACGTTTAACTCTGGGCATAGCGGTCTCCTATCAAGCGTAAGGCAGCATGGCGCGGATCAGCTTTTCGTCGGCTGCATGAATTTCCTTCATGCCGCGCAGCTGGCGCTTGCTCTTGGTGGTCTTCTTGGTAAGGATGTGGCGTTTGAACGCCGAGGACCGCTTGATCCCACCGCTAGCACGAACCTTGAATCGCTTCTTGGCTCCGCTCTTGGTCTTCATCTTGGGCATTGCTTAGACTCCGAGTTTATAGAATGCCGTCAGGTAGTACCGGTTCAGGTACGTTTTACACCCAACACCACTTGTTTTCCGCAGACCTCCACAGCTGGATGTCTGCGGTCTTGCCACCGGTTACCCGGCGGCAAATCCTGCAACCGCCCGATCAGCGATTCTTCTTGATCGGCGCGATGACCATGACCATTTGACGCCCTTCCATCTTGGGCATCTGCTCAACCTGACCGAGCTCTTCGAGATCGGCCTTGACTCGCTCAAGCTGACGCAGACCAAATTCCTGGTGCGCCATCTCTCGTCCGCGGAAGCGAAGCGTGACCTTGCACTTGTCACCTTCATCCAGGAAGCGCTTCAGGTTGCGCAGCTTGATCTGGTAGTCGTTCTCGTCCGTACCCGGACGCAGCTTGACTTCCTTGATCTGAATCTGCTTCTGCTTGGAACGCGCCTCGTGGGCTTTCTTCTGCTCCTGATACTTGAACTTGCCCAGATCCATTACCCGGCAAACCGGGGGTTCCGCCATTGGCGCGATCTCGACAAGGTCCAGCCCGATTTCTTCTGCTGCTTCGAGGGCAATTCTCAGGGGGACAATACCCAGCGGTTCACCGTCTTCACCGACTAGCCGGACTTCCGGCGCGGTGATCTCCCCGTTGACGCGCTGCTTTTTATCTTGAGCGATGGTTCAGTTCTCCATAAAGGCCAATATCAGACCGAGCCGGCTTTCGCTTCAATTTCACGATGCCAGCGCTCGATCAGCGAATCTAGGGACATTTGGCCAAGATCCTGGCCACCCCGGACGCGCACAGCAACCACCCCGGCGGACTTTTCCTTCTCGCCGATTACGATCTGGTAAGGCAGCTTGTGCACGCTATGTTCGCGAATTTTATAGTTAATCTTTTCGTTACGCAAATCCGTCTCGACCCGGAAACCGGCTTTCTTCAGTCTCTGAGTGACTTCCTGCGCGTATTCGGCCTGACCTTCCGAAATATTCATCACCACCGCATGAACCGGCGCCAGCCACAGCGGCAGCGCCCCGGCGTAGTGCTCGATCAGGATGCCGATGAATCGCTCCAGCGAACCCAGGATTGCGCGATGCAACATCACCGGGTACTTCTTGGTGTTGTCCTCGGCGACGTACTCGGCCTCGAGCCTCACCGGCAGGTTGAAGTCGAGCTGCAGCGTACCGCACTGCCACACCCGTCCGAGGCAGTCCTTCAGCGAAAACTCGATCTTGGGACCATAGAACGCGCCCTCGCCCGGCTGCAGGTCATATTCAAGCCCCTGGGCATCAAGCGCAGCCGCAAGCGCCGCCTCGGCCGCATCCCACTGCTCGTCGCTGCCCACCCGCTTGTCCGGGCGCGTCGACAGCTTGATCAGCACATCGGTAAAACCGAAGTCGACATAGACTCGCTGCAGCAGACGGATGAACTCGGCCGCTTCGTCCTGCACCTGTGCATCGGTACAGAAGATGTGCGCATCGTCCTGCACGAAGTTGCGCACGCGCATGATCCCGTGCAGCGCACCCGACGGCTCGTTACGGTGGCAGGAGCCGAACTCGGCCATCCGCAGCGGCAGATCGCGGTAGCTCTTCAAGCCCTGATTGAAGATCTGGATATGGCACGGGCAGTTCATCGGCTTCACTGCGTAGTCGCGCTTTTCCGACTGCGTGGTGAACATGAGGTCGGCGTACATGCCCCAGTGACCGGACTTCTCCCACAGCGAGCGATCAACGATCTGCGGCGTCTTCACTTCCTGATAGCCGACATCGCCAATGGTCTTGCGCAGGTACTGCTCGACCTGCTGCCACAGCGTCCACCCCTTGGCATGCCAGAACACCATACCCGGCGCCTCTTCCTGCAGATGGAAGAGATCGAGCTGACGACCCAGCTTGCGGTGATCGCGCTTCTCGGCCTCTTCCAGCATGTGCAGGTAGGACTCGAGATCTTCCTTCTTCACCCACGCCGTACCGTAGACCCGCTGCAGCATCTCGTTCTTCGAGTCGCCGCGCCAGTAGGCACCGGCCAGCTTCGTGAGCTTGAACACCTTCAGCTTGCCCGTCGTCGGCACATGGGGACCGCGACACAGGTCGACGAAGTCGCCCTGCCGATAGAGCGAGACATCCTCGTCGGACGGGATCGAGGCGATGATCTCGGCCTTGTAGTTCTCACCGATACTCTTGAAGAACTCGACCGCCTTGTCCCGCGGCCACACCTCACGCAGCACCGGCAGTTCGCGCTTGACGATCTCGCCCATGCGCTGCTCGATGGCGGCCAGATCTTCCGGGGTAAACGGGCGGTGGTAGGAGAAGTCGTAGTAGAAGCCGTTGTCGATCACCGGTCCGATCGTGACCTGAGCTTCCGGGAACAGCTCTTTCGCCGCGTGCGCCAGCAAGTGCGCCGTCGAATGGCGAATGACCTCGAGACCTTCCGGATTCTTGTCGGTAATGATTGCCAGCGCAGCATCGGATTCGATGCGGTGCGAGAGATCAACCAGGCGACCATCGACACGCCCCGCCAGCGAAGCCTTGGCCAGCCCCGCACCGATCGAAGCGGCGACCTCGCCCACAGTAACCGGATGGTCGAACTGACGAGTGGAGCCATCGGGAAGCGTGATATTCAGCATGATCTCTAGCCTCTAGACTGGGTGAGCTGATGAAAAGTGACAGCTCTGGTAATGCGACCTTGGTTGCACTGCACAAAACGTGGACGAAAAAAAAGTGCGGTCGAACCGCACTTTTTCCTCAAGCAGACAAGCGGACCCGACCTGTTCAGTTTCCGGCCTTGGTATGAGTTCGGAACATGGCAAATCGACTCCAAGTGTTGGTAGGCGCGATTGGACTCGAACCAACGACCCCCACCATGTCAAGGTGGTGCTCTAACCAGCTGAGCTACGCGCCTGCTAAGAGCCGCGAATTATAGGCACTTCACGGCAGGTGTCAAACTATTTTTAGAACTTTCTTCAAAAAACTTAAGTTTCGGTCCATTCGGCCAGAAACGCCTCCCAGTGCGGAGCGCCGATCCGGCCCAGCGCCTCGCGCACAACAGCCTGTTCGCTTGCCAGCCCGGCCGCATCCAGATGTCCGCGCATGCACTGAAAGCGCAGGTACACGAGGTAGGTATTCACCACATCGGTCTCGCAGTAGTCGCGGATTTCAGCAATGCGCCCCTCCTGCCAGGCGCTCCATACGGCCGATCCGTCCATGCCGAGCTTGCCGGGATAGCCCATGAGCTTGGCGAGGTCGTCCAGCGGCGCATTGGCACGCGGGGAGTACATTGCCAGCATGTCCATCAGGTCGAGATGCCGGGTGTGATAGCGGCTGATGTAGTTGTTCCACTTGAAATCGCGCGAATCGGCGTAGTCGCCGTCACCGAGATCCCAGTAACGTGGCGCGGACACGCCATGCAGCATGCCGCGGTAGTGCAGCACCGGAAGGTCAAACCCCCCCCCATTCCAGGACACGATCTGCGGAGTGAAGCGCTCCACCCCGTCAAAGAAGCGCTGGATGATCTGCCCTTCGTTCGACTCCGGCTCGGACAGCGAGAACACGCGGAACTGGCTCGCATCGCGCATGGCGCACGAAATCGTCACCACTCGTTGCAGATGGTGGGGCAGGAAATCGTTCCCGTGGCTCGCCCGTCGTTGCTGAAAGGCAAACTCCGCCACTTCGAAATCGGACAGATCGTCCGGCAACTCGTTGAGCCGCCGGATACCGTCCACATCGGGAATGGTTTCGATATCGAAAATCAGGGTCGGCATCACTTCTGAACCCAGCCTCCACCCTGCTGCACCCACCAGCCCGGCTGTGCGCGCTGCACCCAGCGCTGGGCAAAGGTGTTGCGCACATCCGACTCCCACTCGGGATGCCCGTTGGCGCGTGCGATTTCGCGATAGAGCGCACGGCGGTCGGCATTCTCGGCTGCAATCAGGGCATTGACCTGGCCACGCTGCGCCAGCGGCACATTGCCTGCACTGCGCAGCGCAACCGTACCATCGGCTGCCAGACCCACCGCTCCCGACTGGTACAGCGGCGCGAGTTGCGAATGGCGTTGCTGCATCGACTGCTTGAGCGCGCCGATTGCCGGAGAGTCGATCTCAAGATTGCCCTGCGCGGCGACCGAGAGCGAAGCGCTCAGAAGCACCGCACAGATCAGGGGTGCGAGTTTCATGGTTTCTTTTCCTCCGCAGGCGGCTGGGCGGGCTCAGCAGCGCCTTCACGCAGCTGCCACACTTCGTCGATGATCCGGTCTGCCGCCTTCTCTGCCGCAGCGGCCGGAAAATAGATATTGATCGTGACACAGGCGCTGCTGGTCAGAACCAGGGCGCCCAACAACAACTTTCGCAAGCTCGGCGACATGTCACCTCCTTCGTTACGCGGCACTTCGCACCGCCCGGTTCAGCGCACTTCGGCGGCAGCATTGCCTTCGATGACGCGCTGAAGGCGCTCGACAAGTTCGCGCCAATCCACGCGTCGATTGTAGCCGATGACATCCAGAGCCGGGATTCCACCACCGCTGACGATCACGAAGCGCTCCGCCTCCGCGCCGTCACCAATGCCGCTCATCTCGCACACTCCCGCTTTCAGGACACAGCCAAGCCCGATCTCACTGTAGCCAAAGGTATCGAAGAAGCCGAGCAGACTGCGCTGAATCGCTGCCATCGCCCCCGGACCGCCCAGCGCGCTGATGTTCTGTACCGCACGCTGACTGATACGCCGCGGATACCGCCCGGCGCTGCTGCTCACCCTGGCATCGAACCCGACCGGACGCCAGCGCACCAGCTCCAGCCCGCGAACGTCGGCGTCCACAAAGCCGGTAATGCTGCCGAAGCTGAAGGTTTCGGTCAGCTGCGCAAGATCAAGGTGACGCGCCTCGATGTCGCCGGTGAGGTGCGAGCCCACACCAAAGGGTTCGAGCACCCTGAGCCCGGTCGCCCGCAGATAGCCATCGAAGACGGATACCACGGTGGTCCCGTCGAGCACGACCTCAGCCGGCGAGGCACGCAAGCCCGGTATCGAGCCCGACAGCACGCCGGACATCGATGGCAGCCCCAGCGCATCGGTGAGCAGGCGCATCGACACCGGCTCGATGACCAGACTGCCCTCGCCCGTCCAGCCTGCATCGCCGGCATGCAGGACCATGCCGTCGAAGACGAGGCCGCCGTCGAGCAACGGAATGCGGAGCCGGTCGACACGCAGCGTGCGATCGTCGATGCTGACACCCAGATCGAAAGCGCCCAGCGCGAGCTTCTGCCAGCGCCCCCCGCCCACCTGCAGCGTGCCGCGGGTCGGCAGGCCATGCCGCCATGGCACATGGCCGCTCAGCGGCCCGAAGGCCAGCCCCGGACCACCGTCGCCGCCAGCAAGGCTGAAGCCGGCCTCATCGAAGACCGCATCGAGCGAGCGCAGCTGACCGCGCTCGAACTCCAGCGCACCACTGACCCGCCCTGCAAAACGCAAACGCGCCCCTGCTGCAGGCGCCACCAGGGGCGCCAGCCAGCGCGGCCCGACAAGCGCCAGATCGGCACCGGCAAGCGAGATCGCGAGGCGGTCCAACTGCCCCGTGCGCAGATCGAGCAACGCAGAAGCCGCGAGCTGTTCGACACCCGCGAGCGCCACCGACGCCTCGCGGACCTCGAGCACGCCCTGTCGCAACTGCCCGTGAGCGCGCAGCGACGGGCCGGCCTCGATGAAAACGGGGTGCAGGTAGGCCGCGCCCTCCCCCCAGCCCAGTTCAGCCTCCCACTCCCAGCCGCCTGACTTCAGCGCCGCATCGACACGCACATCGAGCGCAAGCTTCTCCGCGGCGCGAAGACCATCTGCAGATCCGAAAGCGCCACCCGCCAGACGCCCCGTGAGCTCGAACATGCGGGTCGGATGCCACTCGAGCTCACCATCGAATCGTCCCGCCGGAGACCACGCCTTGAGCAGCGGCAGCCACGCAGGCAGCGCCGTGAGATCCAGCCCAAGCAGCTTCGCCCGCACACTGCCATCGCCGAGCAGGTGCGCATTCAACCGCGCACCGTCCGGGGTGCCGAGACCGAGCGTGCCCGTGCGGGCGGAGAGATCGAACCGGAACGAGACCTGAAGTGGGTGCGGGAACCCGGGGAGACGGAACACGCCGTCTTCGCAGCGCACGACTGCGCCGTCGAGACTGCCGCGCGCGCAATCGAGCCGCACATTGCGCCAGTGCCGATCGGCCACACGCAAGTGCCCGATACTCAGGCTCGCGCGCCCGCCGGCGGGAAAACTGAACTGAAGCCCCTGCAGGGCAAAGGCTGGATGCTCGACGCGATCGACCGCGAGGACAAGGGTGCCGAGCGCAGCCGCCGTCAAGGGCAGGGACAGCAGCGCCACGCACAGCCATCGCCATGCATGGCACCAGAGCGGACGCTCAGCCCGGGAAAACGCCCGTCGACAGATAACGATCACCCCGGTCGCAAACGATGCTCACGATGACCGCATTCTCGACTTCCTGAGCGAGGCGCAGCGCCACATGCAGGGAGCCGCCGGACGAGATGCCTGCGAAGATGCCTTCTTCCCGCGCCAGTCGGCGGGTCATCTCCTCGGCGTCGGCCTGCCCAACGTACTCGAGCCGGTCGACCCTCGGCTTCTCGTAGATGCTCGGCAGGTAGGCTTCCGGCCACTTCCGGATACCGGGGATCTGCGACCCCTCTTCCGGCTGGCAACCCACGATCTGGATGGCCGGATTCTGTTCCTTCAGGAAACGCGAGGTTCCCATGATGGTGCCGGTCGTCCCCATCGAACTGACGAAGTGCGTGATGCGCCCGCCGGTCTGCTCCCAGATCTCGGGGCCGGTGCCCTCGTAGTGTGCCAGGGGGTTATCCGGATTCGCGAACTGATCGAGAATGACGCCCTGCCCCTCGTCGCGCATTTTCACCGCAACGTCGCGCGCCATTTCCATGCCGCCTTCCTTGGGGGTGAGCACCAGTTCGGCGCCAAATGCCCGCATGGTCTGTCGTCGCTCGACGCTCTGGTTCTCCGGCATGACCAGAATCATGCGATAGCCCCGCATCGCCGCAACCATCGCCAGTGCGATGCCGGTATTCCCGCTGGTGGCCTCGATCAGGCAGTCACCGGGATGAATCGCCCCCCGCGCCTCGGCATGCATCACCATCGACAGCGCCGGCCGGTCCTTTACCGATCCCGCCGGGTTGTTGCCCTCGAGCTTGGCCAGGATCAAATTGTTGCGCCCCGCCTCGATTCGCTTGAGTCGAACCAGCGGCGTCTGCCCAACGTAATCCTCGAGCGTCTTGAATTCCATTTGATTACCCTTTCAGACCTGCAAGGCCAGCGCCTGAGCTCAGCGGCGACCGATACCGTGGTATTCGATGCCGATTCTGCGCATCACGGCGGGATCGTACATGTTGCGCCCATCAAAGATGACCGCGCTCTTCAGTGTCTGGCAGATTGCATCGAAATCGGGACTGCGGAACTCCTTCCATTCCGTCACGATCACCAGCGCATCCGCCCCCTCCACTGCGGCCATCGGGCGCTGGGCATAGCGCAGGCGCGGTTCGTCGCCGAAGATCCGCTTTGCCTCGTCCATTGCCACCGGATCGTAGGCCGTCACGGTGGCGCCACGCTCGAACAGTTCGCGGATGATGACCCGGCTGGGGGCGTCGCGCATGTCGTCGGTATTGGGCTTGAACGCGAGTCCCCACAGGCCGAAATGCAGCCCGCTGAGGTCTTCTCCGAAACGCGCCACGATCTTGCGCACAAGCAGCATCTTCTGTGCATCGTTGGCCGCTTCGACCGCGTTGAGCAGCAGCAGGTCGTGCCCGCTCTCGCGCCCGGTACGCACCAGCGCCTTCACGTCCTTCGGGAAGCAGGAACCGCCGTAGCCGCAACCTGCATAGAGAAAATGCCAGCCGATACGCGGATCGGAACCGATGCCCTGACGCACGAGTTCGATGTCAGCGCCCAGGGTCTCGGCCAGATTGGCCAGCTCGTTCATGAAGCTGATACGGGTCGCCAGCATCGCGTTCGCCGCGTACTTGGTGAGCTCGGCACTCTTTACATCCATTGCCAGCAGCTTTTCATGGTTGCGCTGGAAGGGACCGTAGAGCTGACGCATCAAGTCGATGGCACGCTCATCGTCAGCGCCAACAATGATGCGGTCGGGGCGCATGAAGTCGTCGACTGCCGCACCTTCCTTCAGGAACTCGGGGTTCGACACCACCGAGAACTCAATCGCGGCCTTACGCTTGCCAAGCTCTTCGGTAATGGCGGCACGCACCTTGTCACCGGTACCGACAGGCACCGTGGACTTGTCGACCACCACCCGGTAATCATCCATGTAGCGCCCGATGTTGCGCGCCGCCGCGAGCACGTACTGCAGATCGGCCGAGCCGTCCTCATCGGGCGGCGTACCGACGGCGATGAACTGTATGGTCCCGAAACGCGCAGCCTTTTCGACGTCAGTCGTAAACGAAAGACGCCCGGCTTCGACGTTGCGTCGAACCACATCGAGCAGCCCCGGCTCATGAATCGGAATCCCACCCTCCTCGAGGATGCGGATCTTGTTCGGATCCACATCGAGGCAGAGCACGTCATTGCCGACATCCGCAAGGCACGCACCGCTGACGAGCCCCACATACCCCGTACCGACAACCGTAACCTTCATGCGACTTCCCTCATCAATGCCGGAACCGGAGGCTCACGGCGTAAGATCGAATTCCTCGGTCCTGCGCGGCGGATACGTCTCCCAGCCGCCACAGGCCGGACACCGCCAGTGAAACTGTCTCGCCTTGAACCCGCAGGCGTCGCAACGGTAGCGAGCAACCTTGCGGGTATGACCGTGGATCAGCTGCTTGATCATGTCGATGTCGCCCCGCAACTCGCTCGGCGCCGTCAGCAAGGCAGCCTCAAGCAGCTTGTCCAGCCCCAGCAGGGTCGGATTGCGACGCAGCTCCTCGCGCACCAGATCATAGGCCGCCTTGGCGCCAAGCTTGTCGATTTCCCAGTGGAAGAGCTCATCGAGCAGATCGAGCGAGGGGTGGCGCTCAAGCCAGGAACGCAACAACTGGTGACCTTGTTCGATCCGACCCAGCCGTCCATAGACATCCATGACCCGTTGCGCCGCCAACGCAAGATAGACCGGATCCTGACTCTCGATCCGCTTCCATGCCTCGAGCGCATCCTCGTCACGCCCTTCGGCAAGCAGAAGGTCGCCCTGAATCAGACTCGCACGCACGCAGCGGCGGTTGATCGCCAGCGCCTCTTCCACATGCCGACGAACCTCGTCGAAGCGGGAACTGGCCAGCGCCTGGGTCGCGAGTTCGCAATGGAAGTTGGCTACGTCCGTGCGCCAGTGCAGGCTGTCGTGATCGGTCAGGAAGCCCGCAATCTCGATCGCCTTGGCCCAGTCCTTTTCCTGCTGATAGATCTCGAGCAGATAACGCAGCGCGACATCGTCGGCGCGCGTGCCACGCAGTCTCATGAACACGGCTTCGGCCCGATCGAGCAGACCGGCCTTGAGAAAATCCTGTCCGAGCTCGCCGAGCGCCTGCAGGCGCTGTTCTTCGGACAGATCTTCCCGATCAACGAGGAGCTGGTGCATGCGAATCGCACGATCGGTCTCGCCACGACGACGAAACAGACTGCCAAGCGCGAAATGCAGCTCGATGGTCTGCGGATCGATGCGCACCGCCTCGACAAAGGCATCAATGGCTTTGTCGGGCTGTTCATTGAGAAGAAAATTCAACCCGCTCAGATAGGAGCGGGGCAAGGCTCTGGACTCGTGGACGACCTGCCGGATGTCAATGCGTGCCGCCAGCCAGCCCAAGGCAAAAAACAGTGGCAGCGCAAGCAGCCACCAGAATTCGATTTCCATAGATGTCAGAGTGTCTCGGGAGCCTGGGCTTCGGCGACGGGAACGGGCGACTCTGCACGCTCGCGTTTTGCCCGGTCAATCTGCTTGCGCAAGCGTGAGATCTCACGCTTCTGCCGCAACAGGGAACCGAAAGTTGCCGTCACACCCAGCAGGGAGCCGGCCGCAAATGCAATCAGGATGATGAAGACAATGGGCAACTGCCACTCACTGCCGAAGAAGAATCTCAGGCTCGCCAGCTGGTCATTCTTGACCGCGAAGCCGAAAAGGAGAAAAAACAAAACGAGGCGGAGTAACCACATCAATGCGCGCATATCGACATTATCCCCGAGCACATGACAAAAAAGAAGGCAGCCTAAGCCGCCTTCCCTGATTCATTCCACCGATCGCCGCGCGGTCAACCGCCAATATCCACCCGCTCGCGCAACTCTTTGCCGGCTTTGAAGTGCGGTACGTACTTTTCAGGCACGTGCACCTTATCACCGGACTTGGGGTTGCGTCCTGTTCGGGGAGGACGATAGTTCAGCGCAAAACTTCCAAACCCGCGGATCTCGATGCGATCACCACGCGCCAGCGCGTCGGTCATCGCATCGAGAATCATCTTGACCGCGTAATCGGCATCCTTTGCCACCAGCTGCGGGAAACGTGCCGCCAGCTGGGCAATCAGCTCCGATTTGGTCATGATCGGTTAGATTACTGCTTCTGCTCGTTCAGCTTGGCCTTGAGCAACGCACCGAGGTTGGTCGTGCCGGACGAAGCAGCGCTTTCGGAGGCCATCTTGTTCATGACTTCGGACTGCTCAACCTGATCCTTGGCACGGATCGACAGGTTGATCGAACGCGTCTTGCGATCAACGTTGATCACAACTGCTTCGATTTCCTGGCCTTCCTTCAGCACGGAGGTCAGATCATCAACACGATGAGCAGCCGCTTCGGAAGCACGCAGGTAGCCCTCGACTTCTTCACCGAGCGCAATCACGGCACCGCGAGCTTCCACCGACTTGACCGTACCGGTCACGAGGCTGTTCTTCTCGTGGGTAGCGATGAAGTTGGTGTACGGGTCGCCTTCCATCTGCTTGATGCCCAGCGAGATACGCTCACGCTCGACGTCGATTGCCAGAACGATGGCCTCAACCTCGTCACCCTTCTTGAAGCGGCGCACGGCATCTTCACCGGACTCGCTCCACGACAGGTCGGACAGGTGAACCAGGCCGTCAATGCCGCCTTCCAGACCGATGAACACACCGAAGTCGGTGATCGACTTGATCTGGCCGCGGACCTTGTCACCCTTCTTGTGGTTCAGGGCGAAATCGTCCCACGGGTTCGAAGCGCACTGCTTCATGCCCAGCGAGATACGACGACGGTCTTCGTCGATTTCGAGGATCATCACTTCGACTTCGTCGCCCAGCTGGACAACCTTGGTCGGATGGATGTTCTTGTTGGTCCAGTCCATTTCGGACACGTGAACCAGGCCCTCGATACCCTGCTCGACTTCGACAAAGGCGCCGTAGTCGGTGATGTTGGTGACCTTGCCGAACAGGCGGGTGCTCTGCGGGTAACGGCGGGAGATGCCCACCCACGGATCTTCGCCGAGCTGCTTGAGGCCCAGGGAAACGCGGTTCTTTTCCTGGTCGAACTTGAGCACCTTGGCTTCGATCTCGTCGCCGACGTTGAGCACTTCCGACGGATGACGCACACGACGCCAGGCCAGGTCGGTGATGTGCAGCAGGCCGTCGATACCGCCGAGGTCAACGAACGCACCGTAGTCGGTGATGTTCTTGACGATACCCTTGATGACCGTGCCTTCCTTGAGGTTGGCGAGGAGCTTCTCGCGCTCTTCGCCCATCGACTCTTCGAGCACTGCACGACGCGAAACGACAACGTTGTTGCGCTTGCGATCGAGCTTGATGACCTTGAATTCGAATTCCTTGCCTTCGTACGGCGTGGTGTCCTTGACCGGACGCATGTCAACCAGCGAACCCGGCAGGAAGGCGCGGATGCTGTTGGTCATGACGGTCAGACCACCCTTGACGCGACCGGAGATCACGCCCTTCACCAGGGTGCCTTCGTTCAGTGCCTTCTCAAGGTCGTTCCACGCCGAGATACGCTTGGCCTTGTCACGCGACAGGCGGGTTTCACCGAAACCATCTTCAAGTGCATCGATCGCAACGTGGACGAAATCGCCGACATTGACTTCGAGGTCGCCGCGATCGTCGCGGAATTCCTCGATGGGAACATAGCTCTCGGACTTCAGGCCGGCATTGACGACGACAAAATTCTGGTCGATGCGTACGACTTCGGCGGTGATGACTTCACCGGTACGCATTTCCTGAAGGGCAAGGCTTTCTTCGAACAGGTCGGCAAAGCTTTCTTCGAAGGCGGGGGTGGCAGTTGACATAAAGAGAAAGAATCCGGAACCGGCGTGCGACGGCAAGCAAAGTAAGTTGATGGACACGCACCGGGCACCCTTGCCCGGGCATGGTAAAACTCAACCGGTCGCCAGTCCCCGATCCCGCACGAGATCGAGCACGAAAGCCACGGCCGCATCGACATCCATTGAAGTGGTATCGAGCAGTACCGCGTCCGGCTGTTGCTGCAATGGAGCAACGGATCGGGCGGCATCACGCGCATCCCGTTCACGGAGATCCTGCATCAAGCTCTCAAGCTTAGCAGGCAAACCCTTTTCGATCAACTGCTTATATCTGCGCTCCGCGCGCGCCTCGGCAGAGGCCGTCAAAAACACCTTGACCTGCGCATCGGGGAAGATCGTCGACCCCATATCGCGGCCTTCCGCCACCAGCCCCGGCCCCTGCCTGAAGTCGCGCTGGCGCCCGAACAGGGCGTCGCGCACCGCCGGCAGCACGGCAACTCTGGAGGCACCGACCGAGCAGGCCTCTTCCCGGATCTCATCGCTGACATCCTCGTCGCCGAGCAGCACGCGGCCGCCATCGAAGCGGGCCGGCAGGGCCGCCGCCAGCGCGGACAGCGCCGCCGCGTCACCGAGATCGACGCCACGGCGGATCGCGGACAGCGCGGTGAGCCGGTACAGCGTGCCGCTGTCGAGATGATGCCAGCCCAAGGCCTCGGCCACGCGGGCGCCGACCGTTCCCTTGCCCGATGCGGACGGACCGTCGATTGCCACCACCGGGACCGGTGTCACGACGCCGGAGAGCGCAGCGAAGTAGTCGGGGAAGGTCTTGTTGACGCATTTCGGATCATTGATCCGCACCCTGCAGCCCCCCAGGCTCACCAGCGAGAAGCACATGGCCATGCGGTGATCGTCGTAGGTGTCGATCGCAGCGGGTTGCAGCGTCGCAGGCGGGGTGACGCGAATGTAGTCGGCACCCTCTTCCACGTCGGCTCCGACCTTGCGCAACTCGATGGCCATGGCCGCGATGCGGTCGGTCTCCTTGACCCGCCAGCTGGCGATATTGCGCAACCGGCACGGGCCGTCAGCGAAGAGCGCCGCCACCGCAAGCGTCATGGCGGCATCGGGAATGTGGTTCAGATCGAGATCGAAGGCGCGCAGACGACCAGACGCTGGCGCAGAAGCTTCGATCCAGTTGTCGCCCATGCTGATGCGCGCGCCGATCTGCTCCAGCGCCTCGGCAAAGCGGACATCGCCCTGAATGCTGCTGCTGCCTACCCCCTCGACACGAACCGGCCCGCCACCGATGGCGCCAGCGGCGAGAAAATAGGAAGCCGATGAAGCATCGCCCTCGACGAACAGGGTGCCGGGCGAGACATAACGGGCACCGCCAGGAACGATGAAACGCCCCCAGTTCTCATGCGTCACCCGTACGCCGAAGCGCGCCATCAGATCGAGCGTGATCGCGATGTAAGGCCGGGAAATGAGCTCGCCCACCACTTCGATCGCGACCTCTTCACCGGTGAGCGGCAGCGCCATCAGCAAGGCCGTCAGAAACTGACTCGAGACGTCGCCCCGCACCTTGACCACACCGCCGCGCCGAATCGTCGCCGGGCGCAGCTGCAGCGGCGGGAAACCGTCGTTGCCGAGGTAGTCGATATCCGCACCGATCTGACGCAGCGCATCGACCAGATCCCCGATCGGACGCTCGTGCATGCGCGCCACGCCAGACAGCTGATAGCTGCCACCGGACAGCGCAAGTGCGGCCGTCAGTGGCCGAAAGGCGGTCCCCGCATTGCCCAGAAAGAGCGCTGCGACCTTGACCGGAAACGGCCCACCGGCACCACGCACGCGGTAATTGTTGGTGCCGGGCGCATGCCGCCAGTCGACCCCGAGCGCACGCAGCGCATCGAGCATGCGTTCGACGTCGTCCGAGGCCAGAAGGTCACGAATGTCTGTTTCGCCCTCGGCCAGCGCGGCCAGCAGCAGGACCCGGTTGGAGATGCTCTTGGAGCCCGGCAGACGCACCGTTCCACTGGCCTCGAGCACGGGAGGCAGATCTAGAAATTGCATGACTTACTCAGCAGATGAGGTAGGCGGGAACTGCGACGCCCAGGCATTGCGCGCAACGCGGGCCTCGTCGAAGAGCTCTTCGAGTCGCTTGCCGTCGCCCGCCATCAGGAGGGCGCGTACATAGGCCAGTTCGGCCAGATACTGATCGAGCTCGCCAAGCAGCGCCTGACGATTGGCGATGCAGATGTCGCGCCACATTTCGGGATGGCTACCGGCAATCCGGGTGAAGTCGCGGAAACCGCTGGCAGCATGGGAAAACAGCAATTCGGCATTCGCACGACCGGCAAGGTCGTGCACCAGGCCAAAGGCGAGCAGATGCGGAAGGTGGCTGACGGCGGCGAACACCCTATCGTGGTCATTGGGCGCCATCTCGACCACCGTTGCCCCACAGGCCTCCCACGCCGACCGCACCAGCGCCACAGCGTCAGCGTCGCTCTCGGGCAAGGGGGTCATCACGACCTTGCGATCACGGTAGAGCTCGCCGAAGGCGGCATCCACACCGCTGGTCTCGGCGCCGGCAATCGGATGCGCCGGCACGACGTGCGACAACCGGCTATCGAGATGATGGTAGGCCGCCTCGATCACGTCACGCTTGGTACTGCCGGCATCGGTCACCACGGTGCCGGGGGCGAGATGCGGCGCCATTGCCGCCATGATGCTGCCCATCTGTCCGACGGGCGCCGCAAGCAGCACCAGATCGGCACCATCGAGCGCAGATGCCCAGTCGGTGGCGACCTCGTCGATCACGCCCAGCTCTCGCGCCCTTTCGAGCGCGCTCGCTGTCCGGCCAATTCCGACGATGCGCTCAACCACACCCGCCTTGCGCAGACCCAACGCGAACGAACCGCCGATCAGACCGACGCCGCACACCACCAGTTTGCCGATCTGCGCCATACCTTCTCCTCGGGCGCTCACGCCAGAATCTGGCGCAAGGCCTCAATGAACCGCGTGTTTTCTTCGGACAGTCCGATCGAGACCCGCAACCATTCGGGCATGCCGTAGCCGGCGATCGGGCGCACGATAACCCCGCGCTTTAGCAGCCCAAGGTTCACGGCAGCCGCATCGCCTGCCCTGAAAGCCACGAAATTGCCCGACGACGGAATCCACTCCAGCCCCAGTTCGGACAGTGCTCCGGTGATCTGCATCATGCCGCGACGGTTGACCTCGGCGCTCTGCGCCAGAAACTCGTCGTCACCGAGCGCTGCTTCCGCCGCCGCGAGCGCGATGCTCGAAACGTTGAAGGGCTGCCGGACCCGGTTCATCAGATCGGCCACCTCGGGATGCGCAATCGCGTAGCCCACACGCAGCCCCGCCAGGCCATATGCCTTGGAAAACGTGCGCGAGATCAGCAGATTCGGAAAGCGTGCCAGCCAGCCAAGGGCGTCATAGGACTGCTCCGGCGCGAGATACTCGGTATAGGCCTCATCCAGCACCACCAGCACATCGCGCGGCACATTCCCGAGGAAGGCTTCAAGCTGTTCGCCGGACAGGAAGGTCCCGGTCGGATTGTTCGGGTTCGCGACGAAGACGATGCGGGTTTCGGGCGTGATCGCCGCAGCCATGGCATCGAGATCGTGCCCGAAGTCCCGGGCCGGCACCTCGATACACTTCGCCCCCACCGCGTTCGTCGCCAGCGGATACACCGCAAAGGCGTGCTGCGAGAACACCGCGGCACAACCTGGCGCCATGAACGCCCGCGCGGCAAGCTCGAGAATGTCGTTGGAGCCGTTCCCGATCACCAGTTGCTCGGCACGCACGCCGAACTTGCTGCAGATCGCCGCCTTCAGCGCAAAGGCATTCCCGTCCGGGTAGCGGGCAACCTCCGACAGCACGCCGGTGATCGCGTCGCGGGCACACGCACTCATCCCGAGCGGGTTCTCGTTGGACGCGAGCTTGACGATGCTCCCTTCGGCAATGCCCATCTCCCGGGCCAGTTCGGAAACCGGCTTGCCGGGCAGGTAAGGCATGATTGCGCGGATGTACTCCGGCGCATTTCCAGCAACACTCATGCTTGTCTCCAGCTTGTTCAGATCGCGGCGACGGGGTAGGACCCCAGCACCTTGACGAAGGCGGCACGCTCGCCGAGTTCCTTGAGCGCGACGGCGACATCGGCGTCGGTCTGATGTCCCTGCAGGTCGACATAGAACACGTATTCCCACAGCCCGCCACGGGCAGGCCGCGACTGCAGCTTGGTCATGTCGACACCATGACGGGCGAGCGGCTCGAGCAGCGCATACATTGCGCCGGGCCGGTTCGGCGCCGAACACACCACCGAGGTCTTGTCCTTGCCCGACGGACCGGCCTCGTGATGCGCGATCACGAGGAAACGGGTCGAATTGTTGGGATCGTCCTCGATATTGGATGCGAGCTTGTTCAGGCCGTAAAGTTCGGCGGCGGCTTCGCCCGCAATGGCGCACGACTCAGGATCTTCCGCAGCCAGCCGCGCGGCCTCGGCATTGCTCGCCACCGGGATGCGCGGCAGATTGGCCAGATGACGATTGAGCCACTCGTGACACTGGGCGAGCGACTGCGCATGCGAATACAGCCGCTTGGCGCCACCGATGCCTTCGGCACGCGACAGCAGATGCTGATGGATGCGCAGCTTGACCTCGCCGCAGACCTTGAGCGGGTTTGCGAGCAGCAGGTCCAGCGTGCCGCCGACGGCGCCCTCAGTGGAGTTCTCCACCGGCACCACGCCGTAGTCGGCATTGCCCTGCTCGACCGTGCGGAACACGTCGTCGATGGCGGCCATGGGCAGGAAGTTGGGGGCCGAACCGAAGTGCTTGCGGCTGGCGCTCTCGGAGAAGGTGCCGGCGGGGCCCAGATAGGCCACCTTCAGCGGCTGCTCGAGCGCCAGGCAGGCCGACATGATCTCGCGAAAAATCCGCTGCACCGCGCCACCGGGCAAGGGGCCGGGGTTGATGTCGGCCAGACGGCGCAGCACCTGGGCTTCACGCTCCGGGCGATAGATGTTGCCATGCTTGATCTCGCCCACACGCTGGGCGCAGGTGGCACGCTCGGAAAGACGTGCGAGGATCTCCTCGTCGAGGCTGTCAATCCGGTTTCTAAGGTTCAGCAGTTCGTCGCTCATGCTCAGCTCTCAAAACGCCCGATCGGGCTCAGGCCCTGCGCGCGGCAAAGTCGCGCATGAAATCCACCAGCGCCTGCACTCCGGCAAGCGGCATCGCGTTGTAGATCGAGGCGCGCATGCCCCCGACCGATTTATGCCCCTTCAGCTGAACCAGACCTGCGGCCTTCGATTCGGCGAGGAAGGCGTCATTCAGTGCTTCGTCCTTGAGAAAGAACGGTACGTTCATTCGCGAGCGGCACGCGGGATCGATGCGATTCTCGTAAAAGTCGCTGCCATCGAGATAGCCATAGAGCAGTTCGGCCTTGGCGATGTTCTGCGCCTCGATGGCGGCGACCCCGCCCTGGCGCTTGAGCCACTGGAATACCAGTCCGGCGATGTAGATGCCATAGGTCGGCGGCGTGTTGTACATCGAGCCGTTATCGGCAACCGTCTTGTAGTCGAAGGCAGTCGGGCAATCCGGCACGGAACGACCGAGCAAGTCGTCGCGCACGATCACGATGGTCAAGCCGGCAGGGCCGATGTTTTTCTGTGCACCGCCAAACAGCAGGCCGTACCTGGAGATATCGACCTTGCGCGACAGGATGTGCGATGACACGTCGGCCACCACCGGCACCTCGCCGCGTCCGATCGTGGCCAGATCCGGCTCAAACGGATACTCCACGCCACCGATGGTCTCGTTGGTGCAGGTGAACACATAGGCAGGGTCGGCCGACAGCTTCCACTCTGCCATTGGCGGCACGGACCTGAAGCCGTTCGCCTCGGCGCTCGCGGCGATATTGACCTCGCAGTAGCGCCGCGCTTCCTTCTGCGCCTTCTGCGACCACGAACCGGTAACGACATAGTCCGCCACCCGCTTTTCACCAAGCAGGTTCATCGGAATGATCGCGTTTTCGGCAATCGCACCGCCCTGCATGAACAGGATGCGGTAATTCGACGGCACCGCGAGCAGTTCGCGCAGATCGGCTTCGGCCGCCTCGGCGATGGACATGAACTCCTTGCCGCGGTGGCTCATCTCCATCACGCCCATGCCGGCACCATGCCAGTCGAGCATCTCCTCGGCGGCCTGGCGCAATACCGGCTCAGGCAGTGCTGCCGGACCGGCGCTGAAATTCCACACCCGACTCATGCTTCGTTTCCTTCCTCACCTTCGCCTTCGGCCGGCGCATCTCCGCCAGCGTCTGCGACCGGGCCCTCGCCCGCTTCCACGTTGCCCTCTTCACCGCCCTCCGGCGCCTCATCCAGGCTGCCTACGAGCTCATCCTCATCCGACTCGGCAACCTTCTCGATACCGGCGAGATAAGTCCCCTCGTCCAGGCTGATCAGGGTCACGCCCTGGGTTGCCCGGCCGAGCTCACGGATGTCCTGGACCTTGGTGCGGATCAGCACCGCGCCAGTGGAGATCAGCATGACTTCGCCGGTCGGCTCGACCAGCACCGCGCCCACCAGCTTGCCGTTGCGATCGGAAGTCTGGATCGCGATCATGCCCTTGGTGCCGCGGCCATGGCGGGTGTACTCGGCGACTGGCGTGCGCTTGCCGTAACCGTTTTCGGTTGCAGTCAGAACCGACTGCGATTCGTCCTTGGCCACCAGCATTGCGATCACGCGCTGACCATCTTCCAGCGTCATGCCGCGCACACCGCGCGCTTCGCGCCCCATCGGACGCACGTCGCTCTCGGCAAAGCGCACTGCCTTGCCGGCGTCGGAGAACAGCATCACATCGCAGGCACCATCGGTGATCTCGACGCCGATCAGGTGATCGCCATCGTCCAGGTGCACCGCAATGATGCCAGCCTTGCGCGGGTTGGCGAAGGCGGTCAGCGCGGTCTTCTTGACCGTTCCGGCAGAGGTCGCCATGAACACGAAGTGGTCGTCGTCGAAGGCCTGCACCGGCAACACGGCGTTGATCTTCTCCCCTTCCATCAGCGGGAACAGGTTCACGATCGGTTTGCCACGCGAGTTGCGCGTACCCTCGGGCACTTCATAGACCTTCAGCCAGTAGGCACGGCCACGGCTGGAGAAGCACAGCACGGTGTCGTGAGTATTGGCCACGAACAGGTGATCGATGAAATCCTCGTCCTTCATCGAGGTCGCCTGCTTGCCACGACCGCCACGACGCTGGGCACGGTAATCCGCCAGCGGCTGACGCTTGAAGTAGCCGGTGTGCGACAGGGTCACCACCATGTCTTCCGGCGTGATCAGGTCTTCGATGTTGATTTCGGAGGTATTCATCACCAGCTCGGAGCGACGCGGGTCGCCGAACTGGTTGCGAATGCCGGTGAGCTCGGCAACGATGATCTCGGTGATGCGTTCCGGGCGGGCCAGGATGTCGAGCAGGTCGGTGATGATGTCCATCACTTCGCGGTACTCGTTGACGATCTTGTCCTGCTCGAGGCCGGTCAGGCGCTGCAGGCGCAGCTCGAGGATGGCCTGAGCCTGGGCCTCTGACAGGCGGTAGCCCTGGGCCGACAGACCGAACTGCGGGTCGAGCCCTTCCGGCCGGTAGCTGTCCGCCAGTGCGCGCGCCAGCATCTCTTCCACCAGCGGCGAGCGCCAGGTGCGATCCATCAGGCCGCGCTTGGCGTCGGCGGGGGACGGTGCCGCCTTGATCAGCGCGATGATCTCGTCGACATTGGACAGCGCAACCGCCAGACCTTCGAGGATGTGCCCACGATCGCGCGCCTTGCGCAGCTCGAAAATGGTGCGGCGGGTGATGACCTCGCGCCGGTGCTCGAGGAAGCACACCAGCATCTGCTTGAGGTTGAGCAGGCGCGGACGGCCGTCGACCAGCGCCACCATGTTCATGCCGAAGCTGTCCTGCAGTTGGGTGTGCTTGAACAGCTTGTTCAGCACCACCTCGGGCATCTCGCCACGCTTGAGCTCGACCACCAGACGCATGCCTGATTTGTCGGACTCGTCGCGGATCTCGCTGATGCCCTCGATCTTCTTTTCGTTGACCAGCTCGGCCATGCGCTCCTGCAGGGTGCGCTTATTCACCTGATAGGGCAGCTCGTCGACGATGATCGCCTGCCGGTCGCTCTTGCCGATCGGCTCGAAGTGGGTGCGCGCACGCATGACCACACGGCCGCGGCCGGTGCGGTAACCCTCGTGCACGCCGTGCAGGCCATAGATCAGTGCGGCGGTCGGAAAGTCGGGCGCCTTGACGATTTCGATCAGCGCTTCGATATCCGTCTCGGGATCTTCGAGCAGCTTCAGACAGGCATCGATGATCTCGCCGAGGTTGTGCGGCGGAATGTTGGTCGCCATGCCGACCGCAATACCGCTAGAACCGTTGATCAGCAGATTGGGGATGCGCGCGGGCATGACCAGCGGCTCTTTTTCAGAGCCATCGTAGTTCGGCCCGAAATCGACGGTTTCCTTGTCGATATCCGCCAGCAGTTCATGACCGATCCGCGCCATGCGGATTTCGGTGTATCGCATCGCTGCAGCGTTGTCGCCGTCGACCGAACCGAAGTTGCCCTGGCCGTCGACCAGCATGTAGCGCAGCGAAAAGTCCTGCGCCATCCGCACGATGGTGTCGTACACCGCGGTATCGCCGTGTGGATGGTATTTACCGATCACGTCACCGACGATACGGGCGGACTTCTTGTATGCACGGTTCCAGTCATTGGAGAGCTCGTGCATTGCAAACAGCACGCGCCTGTGTACCGGCTTGAGACCGTCGCGCGCATCGGGCAACGCGCGCCCCACGATCACGCTCATGGCGTAATCGAGATAGGAGTGGCGCATCTCCTCCTCGAGGCTGATCGGGAGTGTTTCCTTGGCGAACTGTGTCATGCTCTGAGGCGGTAAAACCCGCTTGAACCAAAAGCGTGCAATTTTAGCATGCGCAAGGGCTTCACTACCTTGACGACAGTAGACGATTGCAGCAGCACGTCATCTCGCGCGTAAAAAAATCTTCGCCCCGCACTTGAAATCCCTGCACGCGCCCCAAGCTGTTGGGCGATTGATGAACACAGGGAGCGACCATCCATGCAGGAACAGAAGCCTACGCCGGAAAACGCAGCGGAACTCGAACAGGCGCCCGCCGCGGACGCCACGACGGAAAACCCGACCGGCGAGCATGCAGCACCGGACGTGATGCCCAGCCTCGAACAGAGCCTGCGCGAAGCCGAACTCAAGGCCTCCGAGCACCACGACGCCTGGCTGCGCGCCAAGGCTGAAACCGAGAACGTTCGCCGCCGCGCGCAGGACGACATCGCCAAGGCCTCCAAGTTTGCAGCCGAGAAGTTCGCCACGGCGATGCTGCCGGTCAAGGACAGCCTCGAAGCCGCACTCGGCACCGAGAACCAGACCCTGGAAAAGCTGCGCGAAGGTGTCGAGCTGACGCTCAAGCAACTGGTCTCCGCATTCGAGGGCGCCAGCCTCACCGAAGAGAATCCGGCCGGCCAGAAGTTCGACCCCAACAAGCACCAGGCCATCGGCGCACTCGAGTCGGACGCCGAGCCGAACACGGTGATCAACGTACTGCAGAAGGGTTACCTGCTGAACGACCGCGTGATCCGTCCCGCCATGGTGATGGTGTCGAAGGCAAAATCAGCGTAATTCGGCGCACCGGTGGCTTGAAACACGGCCACCCCGCCCCATATTCGAATCAAGGCTGAGCCGGCAAGCACGGCTCTCATACAAATTCAGGAACTAAAGGACACAATCATGGGCAAGATCATCGGCATCGACCTCGGCACGACCAACAGCTGCGTCTCCGTCATGGAAGGCGGCAAGCCCAAGGTCATCGAAAACTCCGAAGGCGGCCGCACCACCCCGTCCGTCGTCGCCTACGCGGAAGACGGCGAGATTCTGTGCGGTGCGCCGGCCAAGCGCCAGGCCGTTACCAACGCCAAGAACACCCTGTTCGCCATCAAGCGCCTGATCGGCCGCCGCTTCGAAGAGAAGGAAGTGCAGAAGGACATCGCCATGATGCCCTACACGATCGCGAAGGCCGACAACGGCGACGCCTGGGTTGAAGTGCGCGGCAAGAAGATTGCCCCGCCGCAGGTTTCTGCCGAAGTGCTGCGCAAGATGAAGAAGACCGCCGAAGACTATCTCGGCGAAGAAGTCACCGAAGCGGTCATCACCGTGCCGGCCTACTTCAACGACAGCCAGCGTCAGGCCACCAAGGACGCAGGCAAGATCGCCGGTCTGGAAGTGAAGCGCATCATCAACGAGCCGACCGCAGCTGCCCTCGCCTTCGGCATGGACAAGAAGCCGGGCGACTCCAAGATCGCCGTGTATGACCTCGGCGGCGGCACCTTCGACATCTCGATCATCGAGATCGCCGACATCGACGGCGAGCACCAGTTCGAAGTGCTGGCTACCAACGGCGACACTTTCCTGGGCGGCGAAGACTTCGACCAGCGCATCATCGACTACATCGTCACCGAGTTCAAAAAGGAACAGGGCGTCGATCTCAAGAACGACGTGCTCGCCCTTCAGCGCCTGAAGGAAGCTGCCGAAAAGGCCAAGATCGAACTGTCGTCGGGCAGCCAGACCGAAGTGAACCTGCCCTACATCACCGCAGACGCCTCCGGCCCGAAGCACCTTGCAGTCAAGATCACCCGCGCCAAGTTCGAATCCCTGGTCGAAGAGCTGATCACGCGCTCGATCGAGCCCTGCCGCGTTGCGCTGAAGGATGCCGGCCTCAAGGTGTCCGACATCGATGACGTCATCCTGGTCGGCGGTCAGACCCGCATGCCCAAGGTGCAGGAAAAGGTTAAGGAATTCTTCGGCAAGGAACCGCGCAAGGACGTGAACCCGGACGAAGCCGTTGCAGTTGGCGCCTCCATCCAGGGCGGCGTGCTGCAAGGTGAAGTCAAGGACGTGCTGCTGCTCGACGTGACCCCGCTGTCGCTCGGCATCGAGACCATGGGTGGCGTGATGACCAAGCTCATCCAGAAGAACACCACGATCCCGACCAAGGCGAGCCAGGTGTTCTCCACCGCTGACGACAACCAGAGCGCCGTGACCATCCACGTGCTGCAGGGCGAGCGCGAAATGGCTGCCGGCAACAAGAGCCTGGGCCAGTTCAACCTGTCCGACATTCCGCCGGCACCGCGCGGCATGCCGCAGATTGAGGTCACCTTCGACATCGACGCCAACGGCATCCTGCACGTATCGGCCAAGGACAAGGCCACCGGCAAGGAAAACAAGATCAAGATCCAGGCCAACTCCGGTCTGTCCGACGCTGAAGTCGAGCGCATGGTCCAGGACGCTGCATCGCACGCCGACGAAGACAAGAAGGCGCGCGAACTGGTCGACGCACGCAACCAGTGCGACACCCTGATCCACACGACCCGGAAGGCACTGGGCGAGCACGGCGACAAGGTCGGCGAAGAGGACAAGGCCAAGATCGAAGCTGCGATCAAGGAAGCCGAAGAAGCCATCCAGAGCGGCGACAAGGACAGCATCGAAGCCAAGACCCAGGCCCTTGCCATGGCCAGCCAGAAGCTCGGCGAAGCCATGTACGGTCAGCAGGGTGGCGCTGAAGCGGGTGAGCAGCCTGCGGGCTCGGCAGGTGGCAGCAACAAGGCCGATGACGCTGACGTCGTCGATGCCGAGTTCACCGAAGTGAAGGACAAGAAGTAAGCGTCTCGCCCGACGGCAGACTTAACGGCCGAGCCCCCGCCGGAGCACCCGCTCCGGCCGGCTCGGCCTTTGCACGAAATAGGGACTTCTCGGACAGCAGCGATGAGCAAGCACGACGTGCATGGCAGGCCCCGGCCCCACAAGGCCGGTGCAAACAGCCACGCTGCATTGCCGAGCCCCCAAAAAGCCTGAGCGAAACATCATGTCCAAACGGGATTACTACGAAGTACTCGGCGTCAACCGCGACGCCAGCGACGATGAGATCAAGAAGGCCTACCGCAAGCTGGCCATGAAACATCACCCGGACCGCAATCCGGACAGCAAGGACGCAGAGGCGAAGTTCAAGGAGGCCAAGGAGGCCTACGAGATCCTCTCCGAACCGCAGAAGAAAGCCGCCTATGACCGCTACGGTCATGCGGGCGTCGATCAGTCGATGGGCGGTGGCGGCCAGGGCTTTGAAGGCTTTGGCGATGCCTTCTCCGACATCTTCGGCGACATCTTCGGCGGTGCAGGCGGGCGCGGCGGCCGCTCCAACGTCTATCGCGGCGCCGACCTGCGTTACAACCTCGAGATCTCGCTCGAGGAAGCCGCGCGCGGCGCAGAAAAGACGATCCGCATTCCGACCGTCGAAGAATGCGGCTCCTGCCACGGCAGCGGCGCCAAGCCCGGCACCCAGCCCAAGACCTGCCCCACCTGTGGCGGCGCGGGCCAGGTCCGTATCCAGCAGGGCTTCTTCTCGATCCAGCAGACCTGCCCGAAGTGTCATGGCAGCGGCCGCATCATCCCGGACCCCTGCCGCGATTGCGGTGGCGCAGGCCGGGTGAAGAAGCAGAAGACGCTCGAAGTGAAGATTCCGGCGGGCATCGACGAGGGCATGCGCCTTCGTCACGGCGGTCACGGCGAGCCGGGCGTCAATGGCGGTCCTGCCGGCGACCTCTACGTCGAGATCCACATTCGCAAGCACTCGGTGTTCGAGCGCGACCACGACGACCTGCACTGCGAGATGCCGATCAGCATCACCACCGCTGCACTGGGTGGCGAGATCGAGATCCCGACACTCGAAGGCATGGCACGCCTGAAGATTCCGGCCGAGACTCAGAGCGGTAAGGTCTTCCGTCTGCGTGGCAAGGGGATCAAGAACGTGCGCTCGCACACCCATGGCGACCTGATGTGCCATGTGCTGGTCGAAACGCCGGTCAAGCTCACCGAGCGCCAGCGCGAACTGCTGGAGGAGTTCGAATCCATCTCCAGCGGCAACGTCGACCGGCATAATCCGAAAGCCAAAGGCTGGATGGACAAGGTACGCGAGTTCTTCGGCACCTGACCGACGACTGCGGCACGATCTTCGCCGACGCACGCGCGACAGCCCATCAAGGCTTCGCGCCTGCGTCGGCGTTTTTCGTCCACAAACTGGACGCTGCAGGATATGATGAACGGGTCCGCGAAGAGACCTTGATGGAGACACTATGAAAGTAATACGTCCGCTACTGACTGCGGTGCTCGTGGCCCTTGCGCCACTGCTTCCGGTCGGTGCTGCGCACGCCCAGCAGGGCGTCGACAACGACAGCATCACGCTTGGGCACTCCGGCGCCCTCACCGGGCCGCTGGCCGAACTCAACAAGGAATATCTTTCCGGTGCGATGCTTCACTTCGACCAGCTCAATGCCCGCGGTGGCGTGAATGGTCGCAGGATCGAGCTCATCACCGAAGACGATGCCTACAACCCGGATCGCGCGGCAGCAAATGTCCGCAAGCTGATCGAAAAGGATCAGGTGCTGGCACTGTTCGCGTGCTTTGGCACCGGCCCCAGCCTGAAGGCCATTCCGGTTGCCACCGCTGCCAAGGTGCCCTTTTTCGCCCCCTACACAGGGGCCGATGCGGTCCGCAGCCCTGGCAACCCGCTCGTCTTTCACCTGCGCGCCTCGTATTCGCAGGAGATCGAAAAGATGGTCGACCATCTGGCAAACATCGGGGTGAAATCGATCGCAGTGGTGCACCATGCCGACCCCTTTGGACAGGCCGGGCTCGAGGCCGCAACTGCAGCCCTTACCCGTCGTGGCCTGCCCGCACCGGTCGTTGCACCGATCGCATCCGACGGCAGCAACGCGGCCGAAGCAGTTGGCACGGTCGTTGCCGGCAACACCGCGGCGGTCATTCTGGTGACCGCGGGCAACAGCTCCCCGGCCTTCATGCGGGCGCTTCTCGAAACCGATTACCGTCCGATGCTTTTCGGCCTTTCCGTGATCAGCAGCCGCCAGTTGATCCGCGAGCTCGGGGACAAGGCGCGCGGCATGGTGATCGCCCAGGTCATGCCCTCGCCCTTTCGCATCGACTATCCGATGGTGCGCGAATACCGGCAGGCGGCCGACAAGGCGGGACAAAGCTACTCCTACACCGCCCTCGAAGGCTATCTTGCCGCACGCAGCTTCAGCGAAGGTCTCCGCCGTGCAGGCCGCGAGCTCAACCGTGAGCGCCTGATCAGTGCGCTGGAGAGCCTCGGTGACTGGGATGCCGGCGGCCTGCGTCTGGCGTTTTCCGCGCGCAACAGGAGCGGGCTGAACTTCGTTGACCTGACGGTGATCGGCAAAGGCAGCTTCGGAAACTGAGCGCGGCGATGGCCAGAAAAAGGGGCTGCACCCTGACAGGTGCAGCCCCTTTTTCGTGCCTGTTGCGGGCGAGGATTCAGGCGCGACGCCAGGTCGTGCCCTGAGCGCTGTCCTCGAGCACGATCCCGGCTTCGAGCAAGGCCGCACGAAGGCGGTCGGCTTCGGCAAAATCGCGACCCTTCTTCGCGCTGACCCGGGCTTCGATCATGCGCTCGATCTCGGCGACGTCCAGCCCACCTTCCGTCTGCACCCCGCCCTGCAGGAAGGCTGTTGCGTCGCGTTCGAGCAAACCGAGCACCTTGCCCAGCGCGCGCAACTGCTGCGCAAGCGCTGGGGCTGCGCCACGATTGACCTCGTTGGCAAGCTCGAACAGCACGGCAAGCGCTTCGGCGGTGTTGAAATCGTCGTCCATCGCAGCCTGGAAACGCTGCGCCCATGGCGTGCTCCAGTCAGGCTCGGCGTCCGTGACCGGCACGGCCTTGAGCGCCGTATACAGCCGCGTCAGCGCCTGACGCGCATCGTCGAGATGGGCATCCGAGTAGTTCAGCGGACTGCGGTAATGGGCACGCAGGATGAAGAAGCGCACGACCTCGGGATCGTACTGCTTCAGCACCTCACGGATGGTGAAGAAATTGCCCAGGGATTTCGACATCTTTTCGTCGTCGACCCGTACAAAACCGTTGTGCATCCAGTAGTTGACGAAAGCGTGACCATGCGCACCTTCCGACTGCGCAATCTCGTTCTCGTGATGCGGAAACTGGAGATCCTGCCCGCCACCGTGAATGTCGAATTGCTCGCCGAGCAGATCGGCACTCATCGCCGAGCACTCGATGTGCCAGCCCGGACGACCACTTCCCCAGGGCGAGGCCCACTTCGCCTCTTCCGGCTCTTCCGCCTTGGCATGCTTCCACAGCACGAAATCGAGCGGATCGTTCTTGTCGCCGACCACATCAACACGCTCGCCGGCCCGCAGTTCGTCGATCGACTTGCCCGACAGCTTGCCGTAACCGTCGAACTTGCGCACTGCAAAGCACACGTCACGGTTGGCAGCGACATAGGCCAGCCCTTTGGCCTCGAGGCGGCTGATCAGGCTCTGCATGCCGGCTACGTAATCCATTGCCCGCGGCTCGTGGTCAGGGCGCAACACACCGAGGGCGTCCGCATCCTCATGCATCGCCGCAATGAAGCGATCGGTCAGCGCACGGATGCTTTCGCCGTTTTCCTGCGCCCGCCGGATGATCTTGTCGTCGATATCGGTGATGTTGCGCACATAGGTCACATCAAGCCCGCTCGCGCGCAACCAGCGCGTCACCATGTCGAAGACCACCATCACCCGTGCGTGGCCGAGGTGACAGTAGTCGTACACCGTCATGCCGCAGACATACATGCGGACCTTGCCGGCATCGATGGGTTGAAAGTGTTCCTTCTTGCGGGTGAGCGAGTTGTAGATGGTGAGCATGCAGATAACCGAAAAGCGCTCGCGGCGACAGCCGCGAAACAGTGTGATTCGTCAGTCGCGGCAGCAAAAAAGCGGGCTCCGACCGGACCCGCTCCGTTGTGTTACCGCTGTCAGCGTCGCGACACAGGAAACTATGAGTGCTTGCCGCTTGTTGGTAGAATCCGGGGCTGGTTAGCAGCCCGGATCACCCGCCAAAAGTATAGCACGGCGCATAATTGCGAACTTTTGCCGACCCTCCATGCGCCTTGGCGCCAGGAGGGACTGCTCGCACCTCATCCGGCAACCCTGCCGTTACCCATCTCCCGGAGACCGCATGAAGAAGCAGGCTCTTGCACTGATCGCTTTCATCAGCTGCAGCATTCAGGCTTTCGCAGCCAACCCCATGGTTGAGCTCAAGACGAACCACGGCGACATCGTGGTCGAACTCAATGCCGAGAAGGCACCAAAGTCGTCCGCGAACTTCGTCCAGTACGTCAAGGACGGCCACTACGATAACACCGTGTTCCACCGCGTCATCGATGGCTTCATGGTCCAGGGCGGCGGTTTCGACGCAAAGATGACGCAGAAGCCGACTCGTGCCCCGATCGAGAACGAGGCGAAGAATGGCCTCAAGAACCTGCCCGGCACGCTGGCCATGGCACGCACGGCTGACCCGCATTCGGCCTCGGCACAGTTCTTCATCAACCTCGTGCCCAACACCTTTCTCGACTATCCGTCACGCGACGGCTGGGGCTATGCGGTATTCGGCAAGGTTGTCCGCGGCATGGATGTGGTCGAGAAGATCGCCAAGGTAAAAACGGGCAACGCCGGCATGCATCAGAACGTACCGCTCGAACCGGTCACCATCGAGTCGGCGCGCGTCCTCGACGCTGCAACGACCCCCAGCAAATAAGCCCACAGGAGAACAGCATGGCAGTCAAACTGCACACCAATTTCGGCGTAATCACCCTCGAACTCGATGCCGAAAAGGCGCCCGTCACGGTCGAGAACTTTCTTGCCTACGTTGAAGCCGGCCACTACGACAACACCGTGTTCCATCGCGTCATCGACGGCTTCATGATCCAGGGCGGTGGTTTCGAGCCCGGCATGAAGCAGAAGGCCACGCGCGACACGATCAAGAACGAAGCCGACAACGGCCTCAAGAACAACCGCGGCACCGTTGCCATGGCCCGCACCCAGGCACCGCACTCCGCATCGGCCCAGTTCTTCATCAACCTCTCCGACAACGACTTCCTCAACTATCGCTCGCCCGACCTGCAGGGCTGGGGCTACTGCGTGTTCGGCCAGGTCAGCGATGGCATGGACGTGGTCGACAAGATCCGTGCGGTGAAGACCGGTTCCAGCGGCTTCCACCAGGACGTGCCGAAGGAAGACGTGATCATCGAGCGCGCCGAAGTTGTCTGATTCAGGCGCAGCCATGTCCGCCGTCAGTGGCGGGCATGGCGCCACAATGCCGGAGGCCCTTCATGCGGCGCTTCCGGCATTGTTCATTTCCGACCTGCATCTCGCCGAGGACCACCCGGAGACGGTCGCAGCCTTTCTCGGTTTTCTCCGCGGCCCGGCACGTGAAGCCGGCAGCCTGTTCATCCTCGGCGACCTGTTCGAGTACTGGGCCGGCGACGATGATGTCGACGCCCCCTTCAATCGTCAGATGTGCGCTGCGCTACGCGCGCTCTCCGATAGCGGCGTCCAGCTTTTCTACATGACGGGCAACCGCGACCTGCTGGCCGGCGACGACTTTGCCCGCATGACGGGCATGCGACTGCTGCCCGACCCGTCCCTGCTCGTACTGGGCTCGCAACGCATCCTCCTCAGCCATGGCGACGCCTTGTGCACTGACGACCTCTCCTATCAGGCCTATCGCAGGCAGGTCCGCGATCCCGCGTGGCAGGCCGGCTTCCTGTCCCAGCCGCTCGCTGCCCGCAAGGCCTTCATCGAAAGCCTGCGCAAGCAGAGCGAAACCGCCAAGCAGGAAAAGACGATGACCATCATGGACGTCAATGCCGGTGCGGTAGAAGTCATCCTGCGCCAGTACGGACATCCGGCCCTGATTCACGGCCACACTCACCGCCCGGCACGTCACCTGCATCGAGTAGACGGCCGCGACTGCGTGCGCTGGGTTCTGTCCGACTGGCACAGCCATGCCACCTGGCTGTCGTTTGACGGCAGGGACTTCAAGGCAGTCGTCCCGACTCAGACCTGAGGCAGCGCGCAACGACCGTGCGACGGCGCAGGCGGCGCCAGACACGATCGCACGGCGTCATGCCCGATTTGTTTGACATGCTGTCGTCAGGCTATGCTGACGCCTTACCGATCTCACCTTGCGCTAAACAGGCCCACCATGTTTCGTACCTTAAGACGGCCCGACGCCCTTGCCGTCACCCTCGCCGCAGCCGGCATTCTTGCGATCACGATGGGTATCCGCCAGTCGCAGGGGCTGTTCATCAGCCCGATGAACACCTCCACAGGACTGGGCATTGCCACCATCAGCTTTGCGCTGGCCATCGGCCAGTTTACCTGGGGCGCGATCCAGCCCATCGCCGGTGCGGCTGCAGATCGCTACGGTCCAGGAGCGGTGCTCATCGCCGGCGTGCTTGCATTGGCTCTGGGGAGTGCGATCACTCCCTTCATCGAGTCCAGCTTCGGCCTCACTGTCTCGCTTGGTCTGCTGTTCGCAATGGGATCGGGCGCGGCCAGCTTCTCGGTGCTGATCGGCGCCGCTGCGCAGCGCCTTCCGCTGGAAAGCCGCGGCACGGCCTCGGGCGTGATCAATGCCGGCGGATCATTCGGCCAGTTCGTCTTTGCGCCTCTGCTGCAAAAGCTGATTCAGCTTACCGGATGGATGGGTGCAATGTGGGCAATGGCGGCCATGACCCTGCTTGCTCTGCCCTTGATCAACAAACTCACCGGCACACAGCAGCAGCCCGTCCAGCACCACGAAGAAGACACCGGCGCCCTGCGTGCGATTCGCAATGCGCTCAAGGACCGCAGCTACATTCTGCTCCATGCGGGCTTCTTCACCTGCGGATTCCATATCGCGTTTCTGGTGACGCACCTGCCGGGCGAAGTCGACCTGTGTGGTCTGCCGCCGTCGGTTGCCAGCTGGTCGCTCGCAATCATCGGCCTGGCGAACATCTTCGGCAGCCTGTATGCCGGCGCCTGGATATCCCGTTACCGCAGCAAGCATGTGCTGGCGGCGATGTACGGCTCGCGCGTGCTGCTGATCGCGCTCTACCTGATGCTGCCGAAGACCGAGTGGACCTTTTACGCCTTTGCGGCCGGGCTCGGCTTCACCTGGCTGGCGACCGTACCGCCAACGGCCAGCATCGTCGGCAAGCTCTTCGGTGTGCGCTACCTCGCCACCCTGTTCGGCATGACCCTGCTCTCGCACCAGATCGGCGGCTTTCTGGGGGCATGGCTGGGCGGCCTGAGCCTGACCATGCTCGGCGACTACTCATGGATGTGGTACGCCGACATGGCCTTGGCCGCCTTCGCTGCGCTCGTGAACCTGCCGATCAAGGAAGCGCCGATCAAGCCCGCCACCGCAGCCGCCTGAACGCGATCCCGTCTGCAGACCGGGACTACAGCACGATCGAGGCGAGCCCGAGAAAGGCAAAGAAACCGATGACGTCGGTCACGGTCGTCAGAATCACCCCGCCCGCCAGCGCGGGGTCGATTCCCATGCGATCGAGAACCATCGGTACCACCAGACCCGCGAGCGCAGCAAACAGCAGATTGATCAGAATCGCCGCGCCAATGACACCGCCGATCTGCCAGTCGCCAAACCAGGCGACGGCCAGCAATGCCACGACGACCGCCCACAGCAATCCGTTCAGCAGCGCGATGCCGATTTCCTTCGCGAGCAGGGCCCGCGCGTTGCTGCCCCCGACCTGACCAAGCGCCATGCCGCGAATCACCAGCGTCAGCGTCTGGCTGCCGGCGATGCCCCCCATGCTGGCAACAATCGGCATCAGCACGGCGAGCGCAACCACGCGCTCGAGCGTCGTCTGGAACAGCCCGATCACCCAGGCGGCAAGGAAGGCGGTCACGAGATTGATCCCGAGCCAGACCGCCCGTCGCCGGGAACTGGTCAGTACGGGGGCAAACATGTCGGCCTCCTCGTCCAGACCGGCCATGTGCATCATGGCGCGATCCGAGCTTTCGCGGATCAGATCGACCACGTCATCGACGGTAATCCGCCCGAGCAGCAAGCCGTTCTCGTCCACCACCGGGGCAGACAGCAGGTCGTGATCCTGAAACAGGCGCGCGACCTCATCGGAGGACGTGGTCACCGCGATGACCGGAAGCTCGGTTTCCATCACCTCGGCCACCTTGAACTCCGGCTTGGCCGTCACCAGCGCACTGAGCCTGAGCACGCCCTGATAGATGCCCTTGCGGTCGACCACCATCAGCATGTCGGTCTGCACCGGCAACGATTTGATCAGGCGCAGATAGCCGAGCACGGTTGCCAGACGCACATCGGGCCGCACCACGATCTGATCCGCGTTCATCAGGCCACCCGCCGAATCCTCGGGATAGGACAGCATCGACTCGAGCTTCTCGCGGCGACGGCCGTAGGTGGCGCGCATCAGTTGCTGCCCGTTCTCGTCGGGCAAGGCCTGAATAAGGTCGACGAGATCGTCGAGATCGAGCCTTTCAGCCGCGATCACCAGATCCTCGTGATCCATTTCGAGCGCCAGCGCAGCGCAGCTCTCACCATGCAGATAGGTCAGAACCTTGCCCGCGCGATCGGCCTCGACCATGCCCCACGCCGCGACACGCTCCTTTGGCGGGAGTGACTCCAGCAATCCGGCAGCCTTCGCCGGGTGCATGTCGCGCAGAATCTTGCCTACGCGTTTGAGCTTGCCCTGCGCCAGCGCGCCCCGCACTTCCCGGATCTGAGTTGCCGCGGACGACTCCTCGCTTTCCGCTTCCTCTTCCTGATGACTGGCATGGTCGCCCGACTCGCTGACCAGATGGCGCCCGAGTGCGGGATTGAGGTGAGCGAGAATGCGCGCCTCATGCCCGGAATCGACCTGTTGCCACACGGCAAGGCGCTGCTCGGGATCGAGCACCTCGAGCAGCCCGGCGATCTTCGCATGATGCATCTGATGCAGCATCTTTCGAACACGCTTGTACTTCCCGTGTTCGAGTGCCGCGATGATCTGCTCGATCTCGGTATGTACGCTGCCCGTTGTGTGATCCGTCATTCAAGTCGCCCATGTTGTCAGGTGCCGAAGGCGCAGATCGCATACGCCCTGCCACCGTCAGTCTACGCAAATCGCCCGCAACACGCACCGCAATCGCGATGCCGGGCCGCCTGCAGGCATTCCTCGACAGTCACTGCTGCACAGCCGCGACGGAACAACGTGACGAAAAAAAAAGCGCCGGTCATGCAACCAGCGCTTTCTGGGGTACGGCACGCCTGCAGCGGGAGTCAGCCTGCGAGTCCTCGAGCCAGATCGGCCTTGAGGTCGTCAATCGACTCCAGCCCCACGGCGATGCGCAACAGTCCGTCGCCAATGCCCGCTGCGGCACGCGCTTCGGGCGAGATGCGCCCATGCGTCGTGGTCGCAGGATGCGTGATCGTGGTCTTGGTGTCGCCGAGATTGGCGGTGATCGAAATCATCTTGGTGGAGTCGACCACCCTCCATGCCGCCTCGCGCCCACCCTTGACCTCGAAGCTCAGAATGGCACCGCCACTCTTCTGCTGTCTCATTGCCAGCTCATGCTGCGGGTGCGAAGGCAGCCCGGGGTAGAAGACGCGCGCGACGCCCGGCTGGGCCTCAAGCCAGCGCGCCAACTCAAGCGCGCTCGCGGACTGCGCATCCATGCGGATGCGAAGTGTTTCGAGGCCCTTGAGGATGACCCAGGCATTGAACGGTGACAGCGTCGGTCCCGCAGTGCGCAAGAACTTGAACACCTCGTCGGTAATGACCTTCGGACCCACAACAGCGCCACCGAGCACGCGTCCCTGCCCATCCAGATACTTGGTCGCCGAATGCACGACCACGTCTGCGCCGAGTTCGAGCGGACGCTGCAACACCGGCGAACAGAAGCAGTTATCGACCGCAAGAATGGCCCCTGCTTCGTGAGCGACCGCGGCAACCGCTGCGATATCAACAACCTCGGTCAGCGGATTGGACGGCGTCTCGATGAAGAACAGCTTGGTGGAAGCACGCACGGCGTCGCGGTAGGCGGCAAGATCGGTCGCCGGCACGAAGGTGGTCTCGATGCCGAACTTGCTCAGGACGTTGCCAAAGAGTTGCTGAGTGGAACCGAACAGCCCCAGCGACGCCACCACATGATCGCCCGCCTGCAGCATCGACATGGCCAGCGACAGGATCGCGGACATGCCGGACGCCGTCGCGATGCAGGCCTCGCCGCCTTCGAGCGCAGCCAGACGCGTCTGCATCGCGGTCACCGTCGGGTTCGAGAAACGGGCATAGACGTTGCCTTCTTCCGCACCCGAAAAGCGCGCTGCGGCCTGGGCTGCGTTGTCGAACACGAAGCTCGAGGTCAGGTACATCGCCTCGCTGTGCTCGTTGAACTGACTGCGGTCGATTCCGGCACGCACCGCAAGCGTGTCCAGATCGTAGTTGTCTTTGCTATCGGCCATCGATGTCACTGGTCCGGATGCGTAATGAGGTTCAGGTCCATCTGGTCGCTGTCACTGTCCTCGCGCGAGGCCGGCTTGACCTCACAACGCTGGTTCTCAACCCCGCTGAGGTACTCGGCCGTGATGTCGCCCGTCACATAGATGCCGTCGAAACAGGACGTCTCGAAGAACTTGATCGACGGATTCAGTGCGCGCACCGATGCCTTGAGGTCATCGAGATCCTGATAGATCAGGCCATCGGCTCCGATCTGCCGACAGATCTCGGCTTCGTCGCGATCGCTCGCAATCAGCTCACCGCGGGTCGGCATGTCGATGCCGTATACGTTCGCGTAACGAACAGGCGGTGCTGCAGAAGCCAGATAGACCTTGCTCGCACCGGCCTCGCGAGCCATGTTGACGATTTCCTTGCTGGTCGTTCCGCGCACGATCGAATCATCCACCAGCAGCACGCTCTTGCCCTTGAACTCCTGATGAATGGTGTTGAGCTTCTGGCGCACCGACTTCCGCCGCGTCGCCTGCCCCGGCATGATGAAGGTGCGGCCGATGTAGCGGTTCTTGACGAAGCCTTCGCGATAGGGAAGGTTCAGCCGGTGAGCCATTTCCATCGCCGACGGCCGGCTCGAATCCGGAATCGGGATGACCACGTCGATGTGGACGTTCGGCAGCGTGCGCTTCATCTTCTCGGCAAGGAACTCGCCCATCTTGACTCGCGACTCGTACACCGACACCCCGTCAATGATCGAGTCCGGACGCGCGAGGTAGACGAATTCGAACATGCACGGTGCTTCGACCGTCTTCTCGGCACATTGACGGCTGCGGAAATTGCCGTCGATATCGACCAGAACGGCCTCACCGGGCGCGACGTCGCGCAGCAACTTGAAGCCGAGCACATCGAGTGCAACCGACTCGGAGGCCACCATCCACTCCGTTCCAGCGTCGACGTCATTGCGTCCGATCACCAGCGGACGAATGCCGAACGGATCACGGAAGGCGAGCAGACCATAGCCTGCAATCATCACGACGGCCGCGTAGGCGCCACGACAGCGGCGGTGTACGCCTGCCACCGCACGGAAGACCGCGTCTTCGTCGAGTTTGAGGCCGTTGGCTGCCGCCTGCAGTTCGTGCGCCAGCACGTTGAGCAACACTTCCGAATCGGAGTTGGTGTTGATGTGACGCAGATCGGCAAGAAACATCTCGCGCTTGAGTTCTTCCGAATTCGTCAGGTTGCCGTTGTGTGCCAGCAGCAGCCCGAAAGGCGAATTGACGTAGAAAGGCTGAGCCTCGGCAGCGTTGTACGCCGAGCCTGCCGTGGGGTAACGAACATGGCCGATGCCCCAGTTACCTTCCAGGTTTCGCATGTTGCGCGTACGGAACACGTCCCGCACCAGGCCGGAACCCTTGTGCATGTGAAAACGACCGCCCTCGGCCGTGGCGATCCCCGCCGCGTCCTGGCCCCGGTGCTGAAGCACCTGAAGACCGTCATAGAGCAACTGATTAACCGGGGAAGTCGCGACGACCCCAAGAATTCCGCACATGGAAACCCTGCCTATCTGAAACGAACTCTGTCGGCTACCGCATCCGGTAGCCACGGTTTGGCAGCAATCACTGCCGTCTCCAGCGGCGGCGAAAACATCGCATTTGCCCACCACGGCTCACGCGACACCCCCACCAGACCACCAATCAACACAACTGCGAACGTGATCGCCAGGCCGCGGGCCAGGCCGAACAGTGCGCCAAAAAAACGGTCGGTTGCGCCCAGGCCAGCAGCCTTGAGCAACTCTCGCAACAGGAAGCGCAAAAACGCCGCCAGCAACAGCACAACGACGACGATTGCGGCAAAGCCCGCAATCTGCCGCCATGCGGGGTCACTGATGATGCCGCTCAGCAAGCCCGCCGCTTCGCCCGAGTAACGCCACGCGGCCAGCAATGCGGCAAGCCACGCCACCAGGGCCATGACCTCGCTCACCAGCCCGCGCCACAATCCGACGGCAGCCGACAGGCCGAGCACGGCCAGAAAAACGTAGTCGAAAACCGTCATTGCAACCAATCAGCGCGCCGCGAGCACCGCGTTGTGTCCCTGCGAACGCAGTTTCGCTGCGAGCTTCTCGGCGTCGCTCCGCGCCGGCACCGGGCCGACACGAACGCGCGTAACCTTGCCTGCCTTTTCAGTGTAGGCGGCGAAGCCCTTCTTTTTCAGCTCGGCGGCCAGCGCCGATGCCTTGACTTCGTCACTGAAAGCACCAATCTGAATGACGAAGGATTCGGATGAAGCCACCGCTGCCGGAACGGCCGCACCGCTCAGCAAGGCCTTTACCCTGGCGGCTTCCTCTTCTTCGCGCGAAGGCGACGCGGCTGGCTTAGGGGCTGCGGCCGGCGCTTCTGCGACCGGCGCGGGCGCCGGAGCGGTCGCGGCAACGGCAGGCGGCGGTGAATTGCCGGGCGGCTGTTCCACGGGCGCGGGCGCCACATCAGGCTCGCTAGCCACCGCAGGCTGGCTGGGCGCAATCGGGCGCGCCTGGCTGGCGGTCGCGTCGCGGTCGGGAATCGAGATCTGGATATCCTGGGAGGACAGTTGTGGCTCCTGGTCCATTGCCATCGGCAATACGATCGCGGCCAGCAGCGCGAGCGCGGCCGCACCTACCAGGCGCCTGCGTGCCCGCTTCTTGATCTCGAGGTTGTCTGCGTCACTCACCGGAAAACCTCTTCAGTGCCGCTCTGCACGAATCGTTGCCAGCACATCGGCCACTGTCAGGAATGAACCAAAGACGACGATTCTATCACCCTCCTCAACACTTTTCCGCGCTGCGGAAAATGCCTCGGCAGGCGTTTTGAAACATTGAATGTCGCCTTTCGCCTCTGCAGCGCGCACGCGCACGGCAAGCTCGTCCGCGCTCAGTCCGCGCGGGCCAGGCAGATCGGCGAGAAACCAGCGGTCCACCCGGTCTCGCAGTCGTGCAACGACGCCTTCGACATCCTTGTCGCCGAACATGCCCAGCACGGCGGCAGTTTCGGGGTGGAAACTCATGCCCGCAAGGTTCTCGGACAACACGCCGGCCGCCTGCGGATTGTGCGCAACATCGAGGACGACCGTAGGCCGCCCGGCAAGCACCTGGAAGCGGCCCGGCACCTCGACCAGCATCAGACCTTCACGAACGGCCTGCATCGACACCGGAATCCGGTCACGCAGAGTGTCGAGCGCGGTCATGACCGCCGCGGCGTTGAGCAGCTGATTGGCGCCGCGCAGGGACGGATAGGCCAGTCCCCCGCGCTTGGTCAGCGCACCGCTGGCCTGTGGCGCCGCGTAGCGCCAGTAACCCCACTGCTGCCGGTCACCGCCGAACCCGAAATCGCGCCCGCTGATCCACAACTGCGTACCGATCGCGGCCGCGTGATCAACCAGCGACTGCGGCGGCTGCGGATCGCCGAACACGGCCGGCCGGCCGGCACGAAAGATGCCCGCCTTCTCGAAGCCGATTGCTTCCCGGGTGTCACCCAGGTAGTCCATGTGATCCATGGCCACCCCGGTAACGATCGCGCAGTCGGAGTCGAACACGTTGACCGCGTCCAGGCGGCCTCCGAGCCCGACTTCGAGGATGACCACGTCGAGCCCTTGCGTGCGGAACACTTCCCACGCGGCCAGCGTGCCATGCTCGAAATAGGTCAGCGGGGTGTCGCCCCGCGCGTGCTCGACGGCATCGAAGGCCGCGACCAGCGCGGCATCCTCGACATCCTTGCCATCAATGCGCACCCGTTCGTTGTAGCGCAACAGGTGGGGCGAGGTGTAGCAGCCGACGCGGTAGCCTTCGGCGAGCAGAATGGATTCGAGCATCGCGCATGTCGAGCCCTTGCCATTGGTACCGCCGACCGTGATCACCACGAGGCCTTCGGGGTCCGGGCCGAGCGCCGCCCACACCGCACCCACCCGCTCGAGTCCGAGCTGGATGGTCTGGGTGTGACGTGATTCGAGCAGCGCGAGCCACTTGTCGACCGTATCCGGCGTGACGCCGCTCACTTCCTGAAGATCAGGCATGGACGGCGGGCTGTCGGCTGAGCAGCGCAAGAATTTCGGCAATGCGCTGACGCAGTTCGCGACGATCGACAATCATGTCGATCGCACCCTTCTCAAGCAGAAACTCGGAGCGCTGGAAGCCGTCCGGGAGGGTCTCGCGCACGGTCTGTTCAATGACGCGTGGGCCGGCGAAGCCGATCAGCGCACCGGGCTCGGCAATCACCACATCGCCCATGAAGGCAAAGCTCGCCGAGACGCCGCCCATGGTCGGATCGGTCAGCAGGGAGATGAAGGGCAGCTTGCGTTGCGCCAGCTGGGTAATGACGGCCGTCGTCTTCGCCATCTGCATCAGCGAGAACAGCCCTTCCTGCATGCGCGCGCCGCCGGTTGCGGTAATGCAGATGAACGGGATTCGCTGCTCGAGTGCAGCCTTTGCACCGCGCACGAAACGCTCCCCGACCACCGACCCCATCGAACCGCCGAGAAATTCGAACTCGAAGCAGGCAACGACCACAGGCACGGTAAGAATCGCACCCTGCATCACCACCATTGCGTCAGCTTCGCCGGTATCGGCCGCGGCGGTAGACAGGCGCTCGGGGTACTTGCGGGAGTCCTTGAACTTGAGCGGATCGACCGGAATCACCTCCGCACCGATCTCATGCCGGCCTTCCGGATCAAGCAACTGGTCGAGACGCGTACGCGCACGGACACGCTGATGGTGGCCGCACTTGGGACAGACGCTCATGTTGCTTTCGAGATCGGAGCGATAGAGCACCGCCTCGCAGGCCGGGCACTTGCTCCACAGCCCTTCCGGAATCGATTTGTTTCGTGCGCCCGGATCATTGCGTTTGATCTTGGGCGGCAGCAGTTTCTGCAACCAGCTCATTGTTTGGCTCCTGCAATCTCATCCAGTGCGGCACGAATGCCGCGGATGAAGGCGGATACATTGGACACCACCGCGTCTCGGGGACTGCGCTCGATCTCTTCGATGATGCGACTGCCGATCACCACCGCGTCGGCCACTTCACCAATGCGCTTGGCGCTCTCGGCATCACGGATGCCGAATCCGACACCAACAGGCATGCCCACTGCGGCGCGGATCTGGGGAATGCGCCGTGCCACTTCGTCGAAGTCGAGATTCCCCGACCCCGTCACGCCCTTGAGCGACACGTAGTAGATATAGCCGCTGCCGGCTTCGGCGACATCGCGGAAGCGCTGCTCGGACGACGTCGGTGCCAGCAGGAAGATCGGATCGAGCCCGGCGGCCTTGGACAGCGCAGCAAAGCGGGTGCATTCTTCGGGCGGATAGTCCACCACCAGCACACCATCGACCCCCGCTTCGCTGGCGACTGCGATGAAGGTGTCCTCACCCATCGCCTCGATCGGATTGGCATAACCCATCAGCACGACCGGCGTCGTCTGATCCTCGGCGCGGAAGGTGCGCACGATCGCAAGCACCTTGCGCAGGGTCATGCCCGCAGCGAGCGCGCGTTCGGAAGCACGCTGAATGGTCGGGCCGTCGGCCATCGGGTCGGAGAACGGGACGCCAAGCTCGATGATGTCGGCGCCGCCGGCAACCATCGCATGCATCAAGGGCACAGTGAGCTCGCCGTCCGGGTCGCCCGCAGTGATGAATGGAATCAACGCCTTGCGACCCTCGGCCTGCAAACGCTGAAAGGTGGTCTGGATTTTCGACATGATGAAGTCCGGCAATGCGGACCGCAGGGCGGTCCGCAGCGGGTTAGAACTGGATTCCCGAACGCTCGGCAACCGTGTGCATGTCCTTGTCGCCACGTCCGGAAAGGTTCACGAGCAGAACCTTGTCCTTGGGCAAGGTCGCTGCGAGCTTTGCCGCATGCGCAAGGGCATGCGAGGACTCGAGCGCCGGGATGATGCCTTCGAAGCGGCACAGATCGTGGAAGGCCTGAAGCGCCTCACTGTCCGTCACCGCGACATACTCGGCACGTGAAGAATCCTTCAGCCACGCATGTTCTGGGCCGACGCCGGGGTAGTCGAGACCGGCGGAAATCGAATGCGTCTCGGTGATCTGGCCGTCCTCATCCTGCATCAGATAGGTGCGGTTGCCGTGCAGCACGCCAGGCTTGACGTTGGCGGTCAGCGGTGCGGCGTGACGCCCGGTCTCGATCCCGTCACCTGCCGCTTCGACACCGATCAGGCGTACGCCCTCGACACCGATGTAGGGATGGAAGATGCCCATGGCGTTGGAGCCGCCACCGACGCAGGCAATCACGTAGTCAGGCTGGCGCCCGGCCGCCTCCGGCATCTGCACCAGGCATTCCTTGCCGATGACGGTCTGGAAGTCCCGCACCATCATCGGATAGGGATGCGGCCCCGCAACCGTACCAATGATGTAGAAAGTGTTGGCGATGTTGGTCACCCAGTCGCGCATGGCCTCGTTCAGCGCATCCTTGAGCGTCTTGGAGCCCGACTCGACGGGAACCACGGTCGCACCGAGGAGCTTCATGCGATAGACGTTGGCCGCCTGCCGCTTGACGTCTTCCGAGCCCATGTAGACCACGCACTCCATGCCGTAGCGGGCAGCAACCGTTGCCGTTGCCACGCCGTGCTGTCCGGCACCGGTTTCTGCGATCACGCGCGGCTTGCCCATGCGCCGGGCCACCATCGCCTGACCGATGCAGTTATTCACCTTGTGGGCACCGGTGTGATTGAGGTCTTCGCGCTTCAGGTAGATCTGCGCGCCGCCGAGCAGGTCGGACCAGCGCTTGGCATGGTAAATCGGGCTTGGGCGCCCGACGTAGTGCTTCAGATCGTGCTCGAACTCGGCGATGAAAGCCGGATCGGCCATACATTCGGCGTACGCCAGACGCAACTCTTCGAGCGCGGGCATGAGCGTCTCTGCGACAAAGACGCCGCCGTACGGACCGAAGTGGCCCTTCTCATCCGGAAACTGGTACTGCATGTCAGCCATCTGCATCTCGAACTCCGGCAATGAACGCAGCCATCATGGCTGCGTCCTTGATTCCCTTGGCCACTTCAACACCACTGGACACATCCACAGCCCAGGGGCGCACACGACGAACCGCCTCACGCACGTTTTCCGGATCGAGTCCGCCGGAAAGGATGAGAGGCCTGTCGAGTCCCGCGGGGATGAGGGACCAATCGAAAGTCTTACCTCCCCCGCCATAACCCTCGACAAATGCGTCGAGCAAAATGCCGCGGGCGCCAGGGTGGCAAGCTGCGAATTCTAACAGATCGACCCCCGCCCGCACTCTCGCAGCACGGATCCATGGACGGCCATAGCGAGCACAGTCCGCCTCGGCTTCGTCGCCGTGGAACTGTAGCAGCTGCAAGGGCACGCGGCGCAGGGCCTCATCGACGAATCCGGGATCAGGATTGACGAACAGGCCGACGGCCGTGACAAAGGGCGGCAGCAAGGCTGCGAGTTCGGCCGCCTGATCGAAGCTGACATGGCGCGGGCTGGGCGGATAGAGCACGAAGCCGATGGCGTCGGCACCGGCATCAACCGCCGCGCGGACATCCTGCGGCCGGGTCAGGCCGCAGATCTTGATTCGGGTACGTGACATTCAGAGGAGGGGAAGCTGAGGCTGGGAGATGATACGCCCATCCCCAGGCAGCGGCCAGTCCGGCGGGTACGCCACACCACAGAGGTAAAGCCCGGCCGCCTCGAACGTGGGTGCAGCGATCGAACGGTCACCGCGCTCCAGCACCTCTCCAAGCCACTCCGGCGGGTAGTGTCCCTTGCCGATGTAGACCAGCGCACCCACCAGGTTTCGGACCATGTGATGGAGAAAGCCATTGGCCCGGAAATCGAGCGCCAGATAATCGCCAGCACGCGAAACGCGCGCATCGTACATCACCCGGACGGGCGTCTTCGACTGGCAGCAGGACGCCCGAAAGGCCGAGAAATCGTGCTTCCCCACCAGCAGGCTGGCCGCTTCGACCATGCGCGACTCATCCAGCGGCGGATGAAACCAGCCCACTTTCCCCGCCATCACCGCCGGCCGCGACGGCGAATTGTAGAGAATGTAACGGTACGCGCGTTCGTAGGCGAGAAAACGCGCATGAAAGCGATCGTCGACCTCGACCGCCCACTTCACCACGACCGTCCTCGGCAAATGGGTATTGACCCCGCGCACCCAGGCCGTGACCGGACGACGCGCAGTGGTGTCGAAATGGGCGACCTGTGCGGTCGCATGCACACCGGTATCGGTGCGCCCTGCCACCTGCAGACGTACGAACTCACCCGCAATTCGCTCGATTGCAGCTTCAAGAACATCCTGCACGGTTCGACCATGACGCTGGCTCTGCCAGCCTTCGAATGCATCGCCCGCGTACTCGATACAGAGCGCAATCCTTACCACATCCACCACCCCAACAATCCACCCACCAGAACAAGGACAACAAGGTCTGCCGCCCCAAAACGCTCGCGCACGAGATGGACAGGCGCCACCGGCTCGTCGGTCGCCAACAGCCATTGCTTCCACTCATGACGGCCGCCCCGCGCGTCATCGACGTAACGCAGAACCAGCAGAAGCCTCAGCGCAACGTGCTGCGCCGACAGACCGAGCGCTGCACCCGGCCTGCACAAGGCATACAAGCCGCTCACCAGCCGGTCAGGTGACAGGCGCTCGAGGAGCAAGGCCACGCAGCATACAACCACAAGCAATCGCCCTGCATGAACGAGTGCCAGCGTCAGCCCCTCCCGCGTCGGGCTTAGCACCGGAAAAGCACTTACCAGCGCCTCCCCCGGTGTAAACCACGCGAACAGAACGAATATGGCCAGCAGCAGCACTCGTACGCGACGAATCAGCCGAACGCCGCGCATGCGGGCGAACACGAGCACCAGCACCAGCGTGCCCGCAACCAGCGCGGCCAGCAGCGCACCACTCGCGAGCTGCACGGATGCAACCCCCGCGACCCACAGCAACAGGATCAGCCCCGCGTGCATGCTCAAAAGAAAACGCCGCCGCGAGGCCTGCGCCCCACGGCGGCGACATTGACGGGAATCACCCCAGTTTTTCGATCAGGGTCCGCGCTGCTGCCTGCTGCGCAGGGCCGCCCTCAGCGAGTACCTCGTTGAGCAACTCAAGCGCGCCTTCCTTGTCACCCATCTCGTCGTATGCGCGGGCGAGTTCGAGCTTGGTCTCAACCTCGTGATTGATCTCGCCCTCGGGCTCGGCGGGCGCTGCCGACGGCGGGACCTCACCCTCCTTCACCGCCTCGGGGACCGCCTCGGATTCGGCAGCCGTCTCGGGTGCAGCCCGTTCATCTTCCGACGGCTCGAGGTCCAGATCGATGCTGGTCAGATCCATGCCTGCAGGCTCTGCCGACACAGCATCACCACCAACCGGCGTCTCGAGATCGAAATCGAAATCCAGCAGATCCGCATCGAAGCTGGTCTTCTCAAGATCCATCACGGTATCGTCGGCGTCCGGATCGACATCGTCGGACTGGACCACAGTCGCGCTCATGTCGAATGCGGCCTGCTTGTCATCAGCCGACTTGCCCAGCTCAGGCAGATCGAATTCGAGTGCGGGCTCGTCGGCTGCAGAGAGCGCAACGTCATCGCCCACAACCGTTGCCGTATTCGATGCGGGCGCCGGCGCCTCCTCTGCGGGCTCACCGCCACCGACCTCGAGGGTGAACTCGTCGCCATCCAGCTCCAGATCCATCTCCGAATCCGGAGCAGCGTCGGTGTCCGGTGCGCTATCAGAGAGCGCATCGATCTTGGGCAGGGACGTGTCGTCCGCCTCTGCGACAGGCTCATCCACATCACCGCCAAGATCGAAATCGATCGCATCGACATCGATCGACAGCGGCTCCTCCTGCTCAGCCCCGGCATCGGACGTCTGCTCAGGCGCTTCGGCATCGCCACTGGCGATCTGCCCGAGGTCACCCGGCATGGTCCAGGTAGCCTTGAGCTGCGAAGGACTCGGCTCGACCGGAACCGAAGTCGTGAAGTCGAGACTGGACAGGGTCTGACCGAGCTCGTCAGCCGCATCTTTGGTGTCGGCTTCCACTTCCGGAAGCTTCGCCGCGCTGTCGGCACCTGCAGCCGTCGCCGTTGCAGCGGCAGCAGTCACTGCAGCTGCGGCAGAAACGGGAATGGACGCTGCAGGCAGCTCGGTGGCGGGCGGCACGGTACGCTCGCCTTCTGCCGGGCCTGCACTGTATAGCGGGTTATCGGGGTCCAGCTTGCGCCCCATCTGCGCAGCCTTCTCCCAGTCCGACCCCTGGCCACCAGTGCGCGAATAAAGCTCGCTTGCCGTGGTTTCAAACTGCTTCGGACTCTGACGCTGTGCGAACACCTCAAGCAGTTTGAGATAGATCGCCGTGCGGTTCGGATCAGCCTTGAGCGCATCCTCAAGAATTTCCTCAGCCTGTGCGTCACGGCCATAGGCCATGTACACATCGGCTTCAGCCACCGGATCAACACCTTCATCCGCATCGATCGACGACAGACCGGACTGGCTGAAATCGGTCTGCAGGATGCTGCTGTTGCCGGTATCGACACTCTGACCGCCCGTCGCACCGAATACGGCGCTGCTGTCAGGCGGGAACTCACTCATCAGCGCCGAGCTGTCCAGCGCCTCCATCGCCTGCTTGCGCTGGCGGGAACGGTAGGCGGCAAAACCGAGCAGGAGCGCAATTACGCCACCACCGGCCGCGAGCATGGCGGGATCGGCAAGCAGCGACTGCATGAAGTCGGGTTCAGGTTCGGCCTCAGGGGCTGCTGCCACCGGTGCTGGCGGCACGGGAGCGGGCGCGGGCGCAGGCTCTGCTTGCGGAGGGGAAACCGGCTCGGCGGGCGGCTCGACCGCGGCTGCTTCCACCGCCGGCGCTGCCGGCGTCGCTTCTGCGGGCGGCGTCACTGCGGGTGCGGCAGGCTCCGCAGCCGCCTCAGGCGCTGCGGTCGCAGCAGCGCCGGCAACTGCAGCAGCACCTGCCGTTGCAGCACCGGGTGTTGCAGCGTCGGGCTGCAGCTGCGCCAGCGTACCGCTCTTCAGTTCAAGCAATTTCTGCAGGTCGCGGATGCTCTGCTCAAGCTGAGCAAGGCGTGCGTTCGCCTCTTCGAGGCCCTTTTCACGGGCGACAAGTTCTTCTTCGAGCGCATGCAGGCGGGCAACCGCTGCCTTGTCCATCCCGGCTTCGCCGTCCTGGGTTTTCGAGATCTGCAGCTCGTCACCTGCAACAGCGGGCGCGCGCGCGTCCTCGACCTTGGGTACGATGCGGCCAGCACTTGCCTGCTCGGCCGGCGCCGGAGCCGCCTCACGCACCACCGCAGTCCCCGCAAGGCGCTGGCGATAGGCCTCGAAGTCAGCCGCCTGGGCCACGACCTCACGGCGAGCCTCGGCAGGACTGGTTGCCAGAACCGCGTCGGCGGACGGCATCGTCATGATGGCGCCTGCGCGCAGACGGTTGATGTTGTCACCGTCAAACGCCGAGGGATTGGCACGGAACAGGGCCAGCAGCATCTGGTCGAGATTGGCGCCGTCGGGGCGATTGGCCTCTGCGATGCGGCGCAGGGTGTCGCCACGCTGGACGGTATAGCGGTCCACCGCGGCGGGCCGGGGCGCGGGCGGGGCAGCCATCGGCGCCTGGCGCGGAGCGGCCGCTGGGGCCGGTGCGGCAATGCGCGCAGCCACAGGCTTGGGCGCGGCAATATCGACGGGATCAAGAAGGAAAGTGTATTCGCGCGACAGGCGCCCCGAGGCCCAGTCGAGTTCAATCAGCAACCCGACAAAGGGTTCGTTGATCGGGCGGTCACTGCTGAGCTTGACCACCTGGCGCTGACCGCTGCGCTCAACCGATGCCCGGATCCCGGACAAAAATCCCGGGTAGGGAATGCCGGCCTGTCTGAAGGCATCGGGCGAAGCCACCTTTGCGGTGACCGAACTCAACTCCTGAGGCGTCGCGCTGATCTGGATTTCGGCCCGCAAGGGCTGACCCAAGCCACTGAAAACATTGATCTGACCAAGCCCGGCAGCAAAGCCACCGAGTGGAAACGAGGCGATCGCAGCTGCGATCAGGGATGCCTTAATCGACGTTTTCATAGTTATCCTCAAACCACGCTCCCCTTCACCAAGCCGGCAAAGGGCAATACATCATGGACTTGGGCTAGCAATCTAGCATTTTTATTAAGGACCTGCACCAACTGATTATGTCTAAAGGGGAAAGCAACTTTCCCCCCGAACGGGCGGCCCGGCTCGACCTCATGCAGGCAATCCGGACCGCCACAGTTCATCCTCAGTCTTCAAGCAGAATGCGAAGCATGCGACGCAGCGGCTCGGCGGCACCCCAGAGGAGCTGATCACCGACCGTAAACGCGCCAAGATACTCCGGCCCCATTGCCATCTTGTGCAGGCGCCCGACCGGAACAGCCAAGGTACCGGTCACCGCCGCCGGCGTCAGATCGCGCTCGGAGAGCTCACGCTCGTTCGGCACAACCTTCACCCACTCGTTGGCCCCGGCGATGATCTCGCTGATCTCGTCGAGTGGCACATCCTTCTTCAGCTTGATGGTCAGCGCCTGCGAGTGACAACGCATTGCACCGATCCGCACGCACAGGCCGTCGATAGGGATGCTGCCAGCGGTGCGGAATGCGGGGTTGCCAAGAATCTTGTTGCACTCGGCACCGCCCTTCCACTCCTCTTTCGACTGCCCGTGCTCGACCGGCACATCGATCCACGGAATCAGGCTGCCTGCCAGCGGCGTGTTGCGGAAGTTCTTCTTCGGGAAGGCATCGGAGCGAATCGTCTCCGCAACCTTGCGGTCGATATCGAGGATTGCCGAACCCGGGTCGGCGAGCAGGTCTGCCACCGATGCGTGGATGGTGCCCATCTGCGCGATCAGCTCACGCATGTTCTGCGCACCCGCGCCGGATGCGGCCTGGTAGGTCATCGCGGACACCCACTCGACCAGATCGTTGCGGAACAGGCCGCCGAGACCCATGAGCATCAGCGACACCGTGCAGTTGCCGCCAATCCAGTTGCGGCCACCCTTGGCAAGGGCGTCCTTGATCACATGCATGTTCACCGGATCGAGGATGATCACGGCATCGTCGGCCATGCGCAGCGCGCTGGCAGCATCGATCCAGTGGCCGCTCCAGCCGGACGCACGCAGTTTCGGGAACACCTCCTTGGTGTAATCCCCGCCCTGGCAGGTAATGATGATGTCGCAGGCCTTGAGCGCATCGACGCTCATCGCGTCCTGCAGCGGCAGCGCCGCTTCCTTGCCGCCGAAAACGGGTGCCTTGCCCCCGGCCGCAGAGGTGGAAAAATACACGGGTTCGATATGGGCGAAATCGCCCTCGTCCACCATGCGCTGCATCAGCACGGAACCGACCATGCCACGCCAGCCAACCAGACCTACTCGCTTCATCACATCACCTCGAATCGAAAAACCTTAAAGCGCCGCGAGAACCGCGTCACCCATCTCCCTGGTGCCGACCTTCTTCGTGCCCGGCTCGAAAATATCGCCGGTACGGAAACCCTGCGCAAGCACTTGCTTGACGGCTGCCTCGATACGCTGAGCCTGCGCTTCAAGACCGAAGGTATAGCGCAGCATCATTGCAGCCGACAGGATCGTCGCCAGCGGATTGGCCACGCCCTTGCCTGCGATGTCCGGCGCCGAACCGTGAGAGGGTTCGTACAAGCCCTTGTTGTTCGCATCCAGCGAAGCCGAGGGCAGCATGCCGATCGAGCCGGTGAGCATCGAAGCTTCGTCCGAGAGGATGTCGCCGAACATGTTGCCGGTCACCATCACGTCAAACTGCTTGGGCGCCCGCACGAGCTGCATCGCTGCATTGTCGACCAGCATGTGCGACAGCTCCACGTCCGGATAGTCCTTGGCCACTTCTTCGGCGATATCGCGCCAAAGCTGAGTGCACTCAAGCACATTCATCTTGTCGACCGAGCACAGACGCTTTCCACGCTTCTGCGCGGCCTCGAAGGCCACCTTCAGAATGCGGCGGATCTCATACTCGGCGTAGATCATGGTGTTCCAGCCCACCCGCTGCTGTTCGCCATTGACCTCGCGCACCTCGATACCGCGCGGCTGACCGAAGTAGATATCGCCGGTGAGTTCGCGCACGATGAGGATGTCCAGCCCGGCCACGACTTCAGGCTTCAGCGAAGAGGCGTTGGCAAGCTCCGGATACAGGATCGCCGGACGCAGGTTGGCAAACAGGTTGAGATCCTTGCGGATGCCCAGCAGGCCGCGCTCGGGGCGCTGCTCGCGCGGGAGGTTGTCCCATTTCGGCCCACCCACAGCCCCCAGCAGCACCGCATCCGCTTCACGGGCGAGCTTCTGGGTCGCCTCGGGGTATGGCGTGCCGGTAGCATCGACTGCACAACCGCCAAGCAGCCCTTCTTCCAGTTCAAACTTGAGGTCGAGCGCCTTGAGAACACGCACGGCTTCCGCCATGATCTCGGGACCAATGCCGTCACCCGGCAGCACACAAATCTTCATCCGGTTTCTCCACGCAAACCCGGGCCGCAAGGGCTCAGGCGAAATAATAGGGGTGCTTGGCGCGACGCGCGTCTTCAAATGCACGGATCTTGTCGGCATGACGCAGCGTCAGGCCGATGTCGTCCCAGCCATTGAGCATGCATTCCTTGCGGAAGGCATCGACGTCGAATGCAATCACCTTGCCATCGGGACGGGTGACCGTCTGGGCAGCCAGATCCACCTTGAGCTGATAGCCCTCGGTCGCTTCGCACTGGCTGAACAGCTCATCAACCTCCTCTGCAAAAAGCACGATCGGCAAGACGCCGTTCTTGAAACAGTTGTTGAAGAAGATATCGGCAAAGCTGGTGCCGATAATTGCACGAAAGCCGTAGTCCTCCAGCGCCCACGGCGCGTGCTCGCGCGAGCTGCCACAGCCGAAGTTGTCGCGGGTGAGCAGCACCTGCGCCCCCTGATAACGCGGCTGATTGAGCACGAAATCGGTGTTCAGCGGACGCTTGCTGTTGTCCTGCCCGGGCTGACCGACATCCAGATAGCGCCACTCGTCAAACAGGTTGGGGCCGAAGCCGCTGCGCTTGATCGACTTCAGGAACTGCTTGGGAATGATCGCATCGGTATCGACGTTGGCACGATCGAGCGGCGCCACCAGCGCATCGAGAACGGTAAACGGTTTCATCTTCTGCTGATCCTTTTATTGCAACTCGCGCACATCGGCAAAATGCCCGGCCACCGCAGCGGCTGCGGCCATGGCGGGGCTCACCAGATGGGTACGCCCACCGGCGCCCTGCCGGCCTTCGAAATTGCGGTTGGAGGTCGAGGCACAGCGCTCGCCCGGCTCCAGGCGGTCGGCGTTCATCGCCAGACACATCGAACAGCCCGGCTCGCGCCATTCGAATCCTGCCTCGATGAACACCTTGTCCAGCCCTTCGGCCTCGGCCTGGCGCTTGACCAGCCCGGACCCCGGCACCACCAGCACGCGGCGCACATTGGCCGCCTTGGTCCGCCCCTTGGCGACCGCAGCCGCCTCACGCAGGTCTTCGATGCGCGAATTGGTGCACGAACCGATGAAGACCTGATCTACGGCGATCTCGTTGATCGGTGTATTGGCCGTCAGCCCCATGTACTTGAGCGCGCGCTCGATGCCTTCGCGGCGCACCGGGTCGTTGATGCCTGCGGGGTCGGGCACCCGACCGGCGATCGTGGTGACCATCTCGGGCGACGTACCCCAGGTGACCTGCGGCAGGATGTCGGCCGCGTTGAGTTCGACGACCTTGTCGAACTTCGCGCCGGCATCCGACGTCAGCGTGCGCCAGTAGGCAACCGCCGCGTCCCACTGCTCACCCTTCGGTGCGAACGGCCTGTCCTTGAGGTAGGCAATAGTGGTTTCGTCGACGGCAACCAGGCCGGCGCGGGCACCCGCCTCGATCGCCATGTTGCACACCGTCATCCGCCCTTCCATGGACAGCGACCGGATAGCGCTGCCGCCGAACTCGATGGCATAGCCGTTGCCGCCCGCGGTGCCGATGCGACCGATGATCGCGAGCACGACATCCTTGGCCGACACGCCACGCCCGAGTTCGCCATCGACCTTGACCAGCAGCGTCTTCGACTTCTTCTGCAGCAGGCACTGCGTCGCCATCACATGCTCGACCTCGGACGTACCGATACCGTGCGCCAGACAGGCAAACGCACCGTGGGTCGAAGTGTGCGAGTCGCCACACACCACCGTCATGCCCGGCAGGGTTGCACCGTTCTCGGGTCCGATCACATGCACGATGCCCTGCTTGGCATCGCGAAACGGGAAGTAGGCCAGCGCACCGACTTCGCGGATATTGCTGTCGAGGGTTTCGACCTGCTGACGCGAGACCGGGTCGAGAATCCCCTGATCCCAGTGATCGGTCGGCGTATTGTGGTCGGCAGTCGCAACGATGGACGAGATCCGCCAGGGTTTGCGTCCCGCGAGCTTGAGACCTTCGAAGGCCTGCGGGCTGGTCACCTCGTGTACAAGGTGGCGATCGATATAGATCAGCGCAGTGCCGTCGGCTTCCTGGTGAACGACATGGCTCGACCAGAGTTTTTCGTACAGCGTTTGGGCTTCCATCCAGTGTATTCCGCGGAAAGAAAAGGTTTCGATTATTTCACAGGGGCGTGCGCCTGGGTAGCAGCGCCCGCCCTGCGCTCCGTTTGGCGCTATCTGCGCCGTGTCTGCTCGTAGATCGGCATGACCCGGGCAGCGTACTCGGCCAGATCCTTCTGCCGCGAGTCGTGCGAGGGGTGGGTGGACAGCCATTGCGGTGGCGCACCCGACGACTGGGAAGCCATCTTGGTCCACAGCGTCACTGCCGCGCGCGGATCATAGCCCGCGCGTGCAGCCAGTTCCACGCCAATGCGGTCGGCCTCGGTTTCGTGCAGGCGCGAGTTGGGCAATTCAAAAGTCACTTTCGCCACCGACCCCATCAGGTCCTGCCCCACTTCGCCAACCCCGAGCAAGGCGCCAGCGACCGAGATGCCGAGGCCGGTCGCCATGCTCTTCGACACGCGCTCGCGCGCATGCTCGCGCAGCGCATGTGCAATCTCATGCCCCATCACCGCTGCGATCTCGTCATCACTCAGGCCGAGGCGGTCGATCAAGCCCGAATAGAAGGCGATCTTGCCCCCGGCCATGCACCATGCATTGAGTTCATCGGACTTGAGCACGTTGATCTCCCACTTCCAGCCTGGCGCATCACGACGGAAATTGCCGGTCTGGGGAATCAGCCGCGAGGCGACCTGCCGCACGCGCTGCACCTGTCGGGCGTCACGGTTGAGCAGGTTCTTGCTCCGCGCCTCGGAAATGATCTCCTGGTATTGCTGCGACGATGCCTGCTCGATATCGCTCGCCGGGATCATCATCATCTGCCCCCTGTCCACCCCGACCGCGCCTCCGCCGGTGGTTTGCACCGTCTGGCATCCCACGCTCAGCAGCGCGGCAATCAGCACCGGAAACAGGCTTTTCTTGAATATCAGCATTCAGCACTCCTCTCAAATCGTGCGCTCGGGGCCGTGCTCCCGCCAGCTCAACGCCAGCCACACAAACCCCGCAAGCGCAAAAACCGACCCCAGCGTGAAGGTCCACGCAGATCCGATAGTGTCCCAGGTGTAACCGCTGATCAAGCCGCCCAGCATGCCGCCGGCACCAAAGGACACACTTCCGTAGAGCGCCTGCCCGCTCGACTGGAGACGCCCGGGAAACCACTTGTTCACCGCCGCGATCGCCGCCGCATGGTAGGCGCCGAAGGTCGCGCCGTGAAGCAGTTGCGCAAGGATCAGTACCAGCATGCTGCCCACACCCCAGCCGATGGTTGCAAAGCGCAGCACGGCGCAGGCAAACGCCACCAGCAGGATGGTGCGCAGCGAGTAGCGGCGCATCACGCGCGGCATGACCAGGAACACCCCGATCTCAGCCAGCACGCCGAGCGACCACAGCGACCCGACCACAACCTTGTCATAACCGTGATCCACCAGCAGGATCGAATAGAAGACATACAGTGCGCCGTGTGCGGCGGACATGAGAAAGCAGGCACCGAACAGCGCGAGCACTTCCGGGCGACGCAGTGTGGCACCAAAGCTGGCGGTCACGTGCGAACTCACGCTCGGCTTCGCCTCGGGCACCAGGATCCCGCACACAAGAATGCCGAGCAGGATCGACGCGGTCACCCACAGGACAACATCGATTGCGAAATGATCGAGCAGAAGCCCGAGCCCGAGTACGGCCACGATGAAGCCCACACTCCCCCACACGCGGATGCTGCCGTAACGATGCCCCTGCGCGCCGAGATGAACGAAGGTTACGCTCTCGACCAGCGGCAACGCGGCGCTCCAGAAAAAGGCCATCAGCGCCATGCCGACGAAAATGCCGGAGAACGCCTGCGTCATGAAGAAGATCGAGAAACCCGCGAGGCTCATCGCAGCCGACAGGCGGACAATCGGCAGGCGCATGCCCAGGCGCTCGGAAAGCCAGCTCCAGAGGTTTGGCGACAGCACACGCATGAGCTGCATCAGCGACATCAGGATGGCGATGTCGGTTGCAGGGTATTGCAGCGACTGAAGGTAGAGCGTGAAATACGGCGAGAATGCGCCGACGAAGGCGAAATAGAAGAAGTAGTAGAACGAAAGTCGCCAGTACGGCAGCGTCGTCCCCATCTCAGCGCCCCATGGCAAGGGGGCGGCGGCACCCGTCAGGACACCGCACCCGGATGCCGACAGACATTCGGGCGCGAATCAGCCCACCTCCGGCTCCGCAAGCCTTGCGCGGGAAAGCGCGTGACGCGCGCCTCAACGCCGCACGGGAGAGGGGACCGCCTGATGCCCTGCCGGCGCCAGTCCGGCAATGCGCGGCGTGGTGGTGACGACATCACCACACTGCGCCCGGTGCCTCAATGCGTGGTCGATCAGCACCAGCGCAAGCATGGACTCGGCAATCGGTGTGGCGCGAATGCCGACACAGGGGTCGTGTCTGCCGTGGGTATTGACCACGACAGGCTCACCTTGACGATTGATCGACGCGCGGTCGAGCCGGATGCTGGAAGTCGGCTTGATTGCCATGCTCACCAGAATGTCCTGCCCGGAGGACAGGCCACCAAGCACACCGCCCGCATTGTTGGAGAGGAAGCCCTCGGGCGTCATCTCGTCACCATGCTGCGTGCCAAGCTGGGACACGGCGTCGAAACCGGCACCGATCTCGACGCCTTTCACCGCATTGATGCTCATCATCGCGTAGGCAATCTCGGCATCGAGACGATCGAACACCGGCTCGCCCCAGCCCACGGGCACACCAGTGGCCACCACGTTGATGCGGGCGCCGACCGAGTCGCCCGATTTGCGCAGTTCGTCCATGTACTGCTCGAGTTCGGGCACAAGGGACGCATTGGGCGCAAAGAAGGGGTTGCGATCGACCTCGTCCCAGGATTCGAAGGGAATCGAAAGCGGGCCGAGCTGGGCCATGTAGCCCCGGATCACGATGCCGAACTTCTCGTCCAGCCATTTCTTTGCGATTGCGCCGGCGGCCACGCGCACGGCGGTTTCACGTGCGGATGAACGACCGCCGCCGCGGTAATCGCGGATACCGTATTTCTGCCAGTAGGGGTAATCGGCATGGCCGGGACGGAAGGTGTCGGCAATATTGCCGTAGTCCTTGCTGCGCTGATCCTGATTGCGGATCAGCAGCGCAATCGGCGTACCCGTGGTCACACCCTCGAATACACCGGACAGAATCTCCACCTCGTCCGGCTCGCGGCGCTGCGTCACATGACGGGACGTACCCGGCTTGCGACGATCGAGCTCCAGCTGTATCTCGGCCGCGCTGATCGCGAGCCCGGGAGGGCAGCCGTCGACAATGCAGCCGATGGCCGGGCCGTGGGATTCACCGAAAGACGTGACGCAGAAAAGCGTGCCGATGGAATTGCCGGACATGGGAGACTCGTAGCGTTCTGGCGGGGAGGCCGGCGAGTTTAGCACAGGCCGCCAGCCACCCCGCTCTCACCAGACTCAGAGGAAGAACTCCTCCATGCGCACGAATACCTCGTGCTCCGCGCCATGGCGATTTACGGCCAGCACGTCCTCGAGCTTCTCCAGCTGGCGAATCATCTGCTCAAGGCGCTGATCCTCGAACACCAGCAACCAGATGCGACTCCGGTTGCCGTTGGGGATGGGCATGCACATGATGCCCTCCATGTTGAAAGCACGCCGGGCGAAGAGATTGCAGATGTGGCTCATCACGCCTGCATGGTTGTTCACTTCGAGCTCGAGCACGACCTTGGCAAAACCCGACTGCTGCAGCGGTTCGGCAACTTGTTCCATCATCAACCTCCGATCATCTCGGTATTGGCCGCACCCGGCGGCACCATGGGGTAAACAAACTCCTCGCGATCGATCGAGGCATGAATCAGGCACGGTCCCGGGGTCTGCAAGGCCTGTGCGAGCGAAGCGCGCGGGTTGGCCGCGAGATCGAGATCGACCGCAGGAATGCCGAAGCCCTCCGCGATCTTCATGAAGTCCGGCGCCCCGGCACAGCGCGACGCAAACGTGCGCTTGCCATAGAACAGGCTCTGCTGCTGGTACACCAGACCGAGCGCGTTGTTGTTCATCAGCACGATCTTGACGTTGAGCCCCTGCTCAGCAAGGGTCGCCAGCTCCTGGATGTTCATCATGATGCTGCCATCACCGCTGAAGCACACCACGGTGCGCTCGGGCGCAGCCAGCGCCGCACCGAGCGCTACCGGCATGCCGAAGCCCATGGTGCCGAGCCCCCCCGATGTAAGCCATTGGCGTGGACGGCGGAAGGGATAGGCCTGAGCCACCCACATCTGGTGCTGACCCACGTCGGTGGTGATGATGGCCTCATCGTCGAGCGCAGCGGCAACGGCGTTGATCAGCCCGTAGTGACTGCGCGGATTCTCCAGCGCGTCGAACTGCATCGGAAAGCGCGTCTTGAGACTATCGACATGCGACAGCCAGCGCTTGCGCAACTGCACCTTCACGCGCGGAATCAGCGCATCAAGCACCTCGGCGACATCACCATTGATGGCGACATGGGCGTTCTTGATCTTGTCCAGCTCGGACGGGTCGACATCGATATGAACGATCTTTGCCCGCGGGCAGAATTGCGCCGCCTTGCCGATTGCACGATCGTCGAAACGCGCGCCGACGCAGATCAGCAGATCTGCCTCTTCCAGCACGAAGTTGGTGTAGCGCGCGCCATGCATGCCCAGCATGCCGATCGAGAGCGGATGATCCATCGGCATCGCCCCGAGCGCCATCAGTGTCATCGTCGTCGGCAGCCCGGCCTGCTCGGCTAGGGTCACCGCCTGTTGCGCAGCGCCGGAATGAACCACCCCACCACCAAGATAGAGCACCGGCTGTTCCGCTTCGTTGATCATGCGCGCGGCTTCTTCGATGAGCTCGATCGGCGCCTGGGGCGCCGCGTCACGCACCGCGACGGGCGGGAACTCGTCGAAGGTGACGAGCTGGCACTGCACATCCTTGGGCACATCCACCAGCACCGGACCGGGACGGCCCGACATCGCAATCCGGAAGGCCTCGGGAATGACCTCGAGCAACTCCTCCGCCGACCGGACCAGGAAGTTGTGCTTGGTGATCGGCACCGTCATGCCGTAGATATCGACCTCCTGAAAGGCATCGGTACCAATCATCGACAGCGGCACCTGGCCGGTGATCGCCACCAGCGGGATCGAGTCGAGCATTGCGTCGGCGATCGCGGTCACGAGGTTGGTCGCGCCCGGGCCGCTGGAGGCAAAGCAGACCTCGGGCTTGCCCGACACCCGCGCCATGCCCTGAGCCATGAACCCGGCGCCCTGTTCGTGACGCGCAAGCACATGGTGAATGCCGTCGCTGCCCGACAGCGCGTCATAAAGCGGCAGGATTGCGCCGCCGGGGATGCCCGCTGCAGTGCGCACACCCTGGCGTTCGAGCAGGCGCAATATCAGCTGGGCGCCGGTCATTTGATTCATGTTGATCTCCTTCAAGTCATGTTGCGGCGTTTCTGACCGGCGGCATAAAAGAAAACCCCCGCCGGGCTTTCGCGCCGGCGGGGGTTCTGGATTTGGTACTGCCTGTCCTGATCCGCTACGACGCGCGCGTCCCTACGCCTACTACTACGCGTACTACGGATACAGAGAGGGACGGGAAACGACGGTTCATGTTCGGATCAGACAAGTTGTGGCACGAATGAAATCATAAACGCGGCCCGAAAACAAGCATTTTCCGGACCGCGCATCTGCCCCGGGCTAAGCCTGGTCAGCCTTGTCGCCTCCCTCGCGCAGCACACGACGGAGAATCTTGCCGACATTGGTCTTGGGCAGCTCGTCCCTGAACTCGATCATGTGCGGCACCTTGTACCCGGTCAGGTTCTGCCGGCAGTGAGCGATCAGATCGGCCTTGGTCAGCGCCGGATCCTTGCGCACCACGAACACCTTCACCGCCTCGCCGCTGTGCTCGCTCGGCACGCCGATGGCGGCCACCTCAAGCACACCCGGATGACTGGCGACGACATCTTCCACCTCGTTGGGATAGACGTTGAAGCCGGACACCAGAATCATGTCCTTCTTGCGATCGACGATGCGAATGAAACCCTCTTCGTCCATCACCGCAACATCGCCGGTGCGGAAGAAACCGTCGGCGGTAAATGCACGCGCCGTATCTTCCGGCCGGTTCCAGTAACCGCGCGTCACCTGCGGCCCGCGCACGCACAGTTCGCCGCGCTGGCCGATCGCCTGCTCGGTGCCGTCGTCGTCGCGGATACTCACATCGGTCGACGAGATCGGCAACCCGATCGCGTGATTGAACTCCGGCAGATCGAGCGGGTTGATCGTCACTGCGGGTGAAGTCTCCGTCAGCCCGTAGGCCTCGATCAGCGGCAGACCGGTCACTTCCTTCCACTTCTCGGCAACAGCCTGCTGCACGGCCATCCCGCCTCCGAGCGAAATCCGCAGCGAGGAAAAATCCAGCCGGGCAAACTCGGCGTTGTGCAGCAAGGCATTGAACAGGGTGTTCACCCCGGTAATCGCGGTAAACCGGTACTTCGCCAACTCCTTGACGAAGCCCGGAATGTCGCGTGGATTCGTGATCAGCACGTTGGTCGCCCCGATCTTGAAGAAGGTGAGGCAGTTCGCGGTGAGGGAGAAGATGTGATAGAGCGGCAGCGCGGTGATGATCACCTCTTCGCCCTCATGCAGGAAGGGTTTGATCCAGGCATGTGCCTGCTGCAGGTTGGCCACGATGTTGCCGTGCGTGAGCACTGCGCCTTTGGCCACCCCGGTCGTGCCGCCGGTGTATTGCAGGAAAGCGATGTCTTCAGCACCGACCTCGACCGGCTTGAGCGCATGATGCGCGCCCTTGCGCACGGCCGCGCCGAAATCGATGCTCCCCCGCAACGACCAGGGCGGCACCATCTTCCTGACCCGCCTGATCACGAAATTGACGATCAGCCCTTTCGGAAAACCTAGCATGGCACCGATGCTGGTCACCAGCACGTGCTTGAGCGGCAGCCGATCTCGCACCTGCTCCAGGGTATGGGCAAAGTTCTCGAGAATGACGATCACTTCCGCCCCGGCGTCACGCAACTGATGCTCAAGCTCACGCGCCGTGTAGAGCGGATTGACGTTGACGACCGTGTAACCGGCCCGCAGCGCCCCGAACATTGCCACCGGGTACTGCAGCAGATTGGGCATCATGAGCGCGATACGCGTACCGCGCGGCAAGCCGAGTTCGGACTGCAGGTACGCACCGAAATTCGCAGAAAGGCGATCCAGTTCCCTGTAGGTGATGCGCTTGTCCATGCAGACAAAGGCGGTTCGGTCTGCGAACTTGCGAACCCCCTGCTCGAACAGATCGCCGAGCGAAGCGAATTCGTTCACATCCACCTCGGCGGGTACACCGGGCGGGTATTTCTTGAGCCAGATCTTTTCCACGTTGTCTCCTCGTATCGCTGGAAAAAGCTTGGGCGCGACCAACGGGTCGCACAAGCCCGCCCTCCCGAGGCGTCAAGGCAGCAAGCCGCCCCGTTCCAACCAGAAGCGCCCCGTCTGACGCGGGTTGCGCTTCATTTACTCGACGCAGACGCGACTCCGGCAGGTCGCCTCCAATACGATCAAACGCGAAATCAGCTCTCGGCGCCTTCGCCCGGCCAGTTGCGAATATAGTTCTTGAGCATGCGGTTCTCGAAGCTCTGTTCTTCGAGCACCGCCTTGGCCACATCATGGAAGCTCACCACACCGAGCAAGGTACTGCCGTCCATTACCGGCAGGTAGCGCTGATGGTGATCAACCATCAGGCGACGCAGCTCGTCCATCTCCATGTTGGGTGCAGCCACCATGGGCACGGCCAGCATGGCCTGCTCGATCAGCATGTCGGCCCAGGCTGCTCCGCCTTTCTGAACGGCCTGAAGCACCTCGCGGAAAGTCAGCATGCCGGCCATCTGACCCTTGGAGAAGACCACCAGCGAACCGACGTCCTGCTCGGTCATGATCGTCACCGCTTCGGCCAGACTCTTGTTTGGCGAGATGGTGTAAAGCACCTTCCCCTTGATCGCGAGAATCTCGCTTACCAGCATGATAGTTTTCCTCGGATATTTTGTTCAGTTTGAGGCTGTGCGCCATCTTAGTGCATTGGGGAACTCCCTGAAAGCCGCGCCGGAGGCCGGCCTTCAGGGCACGGTCATCGCTTCAGCTCGCCGAGCTTGTCCTTCACCTTCGCCCACTCGTCAGCGTCGGGAAGCGGGTCCTTGCGCTCAACAATCGGCTTCCACTGGCTTGCCAGTTCAGCATTGAGCGCGATGAAGGATTCCTGGCCGGCGGGCACATCATCCTCCGCGAAAATGGCCTCGACCGGACACTCGGCAACACAAAGCGTACAGTCGATGCATTCCTCCGGATCGATGACCAGAAAATTCGGCCCCTCGCGAAAACAGTCGACGGGACAGACATCCACGCAATCGGTATATTTGCAGCGCACACAGGCTTCGGTCACAACATAGGTCATTGCTTTGCTCTCACGGGTAACGACACCTGCCTCTGGATAGGCATTCGTGCTCACAGGCGACAATATAGTCCAGCGCTTTGCTTTTTCGCCACGACAATGCACTTTTTCCGGGCTTTGGGCGGATAACACCTTGACGTGACGGACGTCATCGCATAACTTTCGGGAAACCTTCTTCCGGGCACCCTTCCCAGTGCCTGGCCGAACGGGTCCCCAGCGACCCTTCATCTCTCTAGTATCAAGTATTACGCAACACATCTCCCCCCTGATGCGAGGAATCATGAGCGAGCATATTCAATACGTGACCGACAGCAACTTCGAGTCCGAAGTGCTGCAGTCCCAGACGCCGGTACTCGTCGACTACTGGGCTGAATGGTGCGGTCCCTGCAAGATGATCGCGCCGATCCTGGACGAAGTCGCCAAAGACTACGCCGGCAAGCTCAAGGTCGCGAAGCTCAACATCGACGAAAACCAGGAAACGCCAGCAAAGTACGGCATTCGTGGCATTCCCACCCTGATGCTTTTCAAGGGCGGGAACATCGAGGCGACCAAAGTCGGCGCCCTTTCAAAATCTCAACTGACAGCCTTCATTGACAGCAACATCTAAGCCGGAAACCGCTCCGGCCCGTTCTCGCGGTGCGACGCGCGCCCGCCGCCGGGGCCCCCGGCACCGCGACGGTAATCCTCCCGAAAACATTCCGTCCGATGACGACCTGCTTGACGCAGAATCGTCTGGCGAGACGGGTACGCCCACCGATCCGGCCATCCCTGCCCTGCACCTGTCCGAGCTCAAGGCACTGCACGTCAGTGAATTGCTCGAGATGGCAGTCGCAAATGATGTCGAAGGCGCCAATCGCCTGCGCAAGCAGGAGCTCGTCTTTGCGCTGCTGAAGAATCGCGCACGCAAGGGCCAGCCGATCAGCGGCGACGGCGCACTCGAAGTCCTCCCCGATGGGTTTGGCTTCCTGCGCTCGCCCGATACGTCCTATCTCGCGGGTACCGACGACATTTACGTGTCGCCGTCGCAGATCCGGCGTTTCAACATGCGCACCGGCGACACCATCGAGGGTGAAATTCGCACCCCCAAGGATGGCGAACGCTATTTCGCACTGGTCAAGCTGGACAAGATCAACGGCCGCCCTCCCGAGGAGTGCAAGCACAAGATCCTGTTCGAGAACCTGACGCCCCTGCATCCGCAGGAGTGCCTGAAGCTTGAGCGCGAGATTCGTGGCGAGGAAAACGTCACCAGCCGCATCATCGACATGATCGCGCCCATCGGCAAGGGTCAGCGTGGTCTGCTCGTCGCCCCGCCAAAGAGCGGCAAGACGGTGATGCTGCAGCATATCGCCCATGCAATCACGTCCAATCACCCCGACGTCGTGGTGATCGTGCTGCTGATCGACGAACGCCCGGAAGAAGTGACGGAAATGCAGCGCTCGGTGAAGGGCGAGGTTGTAGCCTCCACCTTCGACGAACCCGCCTCCCGTCACGTTCAGGTTGCCGAGATGGTGATCGAGAAGGCCAAGCGCCTGACCGAGCACAAGAAGGATGTCGTCATCCTGCTCGACTCCCTGACGCGACTGGCACGTGCATACAACACGGTCGTACCGGCTTCGGGCAAGGTCCTGACCGGCGGCGTCGATGCCAACGCGCTGCAGAAGCCCAAGCGCTTCTTTGGCGCCGCGCGGAACATCGAGGAAGGCGGTTCGCTGACCATCATCGCCACCGCGCTGATCGACACCGGCAGCCGTATGGACGACGTGATCTACGAGGAATTCAAGGGCACCGGCAACATGGAGCTCCACCTCGACCGCCGCATGGCAGAGAAGCGCGTCTATCCGGCCATCAACGTCAATCGCTCGGGCACACGCCGCGAAGAGCTGCTGATGAAGCCGGACATCCTCCAGAAAGCCTGGATCCTGCGCAAGCTGTTGTACGGCATGGACGATATCGACGCGATGGAGTTCCTGCTGGACAAGGTCAAGGCCACCAAGAGCAACGCCGAGTTCTTCGACGCAATGCGTTCGGGACGCTGAGAAATCAGGCGCCCCACATGAGAAAGCCACCTTCGCAGGTGGCTTTCTTTCGTCTGTGAGTAGCGATTACTTGCCGTACTCAAAGAAGCCCTTGCCCGTCTTGCGGCCGAGATAGCCCGCTTCCACCATCTCCACCAGCAAGGGTGCCGGACGGTACTTCGGATCCTTGAAGCCTTCGAACAGCACCTGCATCACGGCCAGTTCGACATCCAGACCGATCATGTCACACAGTGCGAGCGGACCGATCGGGTGATTGCACCCCAGCTTCATTGCTTCGTCGATCTCCGCTGCCGTGGCCAGGCCCTCGCCCAGCGCGAAAACTGCCTCGTTGATCATCGGGCACAGCATCCGGTTGACCACGAACCCCGGGCTGTTGCGCACCTGCACCGGCGTCTTGCCGATCGCTTTCGCCACCTCATCAACCGCAGCATAGGTCTCGTCAGAGGTCTGCAGGCCACGGATCAGCTCGACCAGCGCCATCATCGGCACCGGATTGAAGAAGTGCATGCCGATCATGCGGTCAGCACGCTTGGTCGAGGCTGCGAGCTTGGTGATCGAGATCGAGGAGGTGTTGCTGGCCAGCAGCGCCTCCGGCTTGGCGACGGCGTCGAGTTGCGCGAAGATCTTGAGCTTGAGTTCAAGATTCTCCGTCGCCGCCTCGATGATGAGGTCGCAGTCGGACAAGGCACCCATGTCGGTCGACACCGAGATCTTGGCCATCGCCTCTTCTTTCTGGGCGGTACTCATTTTCTCTTTCTTGATCAGACGATCCAGGCTGCCGGCAACGGTTCCCAGTCCGCGCTGCAGGGCGGCGTCGGCGATATCGGTCATTACCACCGGGTAGCCTGCGACGGCGAAGGCCTGAACGATTCCGTTACCCATCGTGCCTGCGCCGACGACTCCAATCTTGCTGATGCTCATACCTGTTGTCTCCTGTTAGCGGTCACGCCCCGGCTCATCAACTCCATACCGTTGCGTATGGAGTAAATGTAACGCAAGCTGACGAGTGGCGCCAGCCCCGGACCCGAACGCGGAACGGGGCAACAGCAGACCCGGTGATCATGTCGACGCACCCCTGTGAGCACAGCCAGTCATTCGATCTCCGGCTCGATGCCCGCCTGCATCCCGACCGCCGACGTCAGCCGACCACGCGCAGACCATCCACAATCCGCTGCGCGAGCGCCCTTCCGCTCAGCCAGGCGCCCTCGACCTTGCCACCGTTGAGCCAGTCACCGCACAATCCGACGCCCGTGTCACCATCCCACGCACATACCATGTCGCCCGCGGGCTCGCTATCGGCATAGCGCCAGCGATGGGCCGTCCAGGCCTGCGGCAGCGGGCCACCCAGATCGTGAAAGGCTTGCAGCATGGCTGCAGCAACGTCGTCGGCATCATCCTCGATATGCGCCTCGCTCCATTGCGCATTCGCATGCAGCAACCAGGACTCGACACCGTCGCGCCCCGGCTTGCTGCTATCGCGCGCAATCCAGCGCAGCGGACCAGCGTTGACGAAGGCCGCATCAAAGGGAAGCGCAACCGGGTCCGCAAAGCGCACCATCAAGGCCCAGCTGCCCCGCATCACAACGCCCTCGGCGAGCGTCACCAGGCCTGACGCAGCGGCGTTGTGCAAGGACGACTGGCGCAGCAGCGAAGCAGCCTGTGGCGCGGGCTGCGCCAGGACGACCGCATCGTAGAACCCATCCACCCATCCCCGCTCGGCGGACAGGAGACGCCAGCCCTCTGCGCCGCGTTCAAGCTGGTGAATGGTCGTGCCGGCTTGAAGCTCAAGTCGTTCCGCAAGAAGCCGGGCTGGCGCAGTCATCCTGGGCGTACCGACAAATCGCGCCAGGCCCGAATCAGCATCATGCCCCAAGTCGCCGCCCAGAACCCGCAGGCGCGGCGCCCACCGCGCCGCAACACCCGCCTGAAGCCAGCGCTCGACCTCGGCGCGAAAATCAGGATCACGGGCCGTGAAGTACTGCGCACCATGATCACATTGCCACCCCTCGCCTCGACGGGTACTCATGCGCCCTCCCGGACCGCGGCTCTTGTCGAACACGACGGGGCTCAGCCCGGCCTGTGCCAGAAACCCGGCGCACGACAGGCCTGCGATACCCGCCCCCACCACAGCAACATGCAATGTTCCCTTCATGCGATACACACCTCTCAATTGAAACGCCGACCAGCCCCCCCTTCGCCGGGATGCGCGGAAGCGCAGCGCACTCAGCGACATGGAAAGCAGACCGATGCCGCAGATCGGCACTCCATCACACCTTGAGCCGGCACAAATTCGCTTTGTCCTGGACAAACTGAAGCGCATCATAAAGGACAAATCGGTGGCGACAAAGCGGAGGCGCGCCATGACATCCGATCACGCAGGCGAGATCTGCAGGAAACCGAAAGGCGACGCCGGCAGGCGGCACAGACTCGCCCCGGCGCAGATGAGGTGAACGGCAAAAAGCAGGAAGGGAAGCCGTAGCTTCCCTTCCTGCTTGATTTGTTGGCGGAGTGGACGGGACTCGAACCCGCGACCCCCGGCGTGACAGGCCGGTATTCTAACCAACTGAACTACCACTCCGCGCTTGACTGTATCGGCAACAACTGCTGCCGAAGCTGACTGACCGCGCTGATCAATCCGCCTTTACTGGCGTCCCCACGGGGATTCGAACCCCGGTACCTACCGTGAAAGGGTAGTGTCCTAGGCCTCTAGACGATGGGGACCTATGTACCGTAAAACAAATTCTTTTGGTGGAGGTAAGCGGGATCGAACCGCTGACCTCTTGCATGCCATGCAAGCGCTCTCCCAGCTGAGCTATACCCCCACAACAAGCCGGCGATTATAACTCCTGAATCAAGCTCACCGCAATGGTTTCGTAAAACTTTCGAAACCTGCAAAACCGAAGTCTTGCTATGTAGCTGGCGGAGTGGACGGGACTCGAACCCGCGACCCCCGGCGTGACAGGCCGGTATTCTAACCAACTGAACTACCACTCCAAAACCTTGCCCGACATCTCTGCCGGATTGCATGCCCGCCTTGGCTAGCATGCCGAATCTGGCGTCCCCACGGGGATTCGAACCCCGGTACCTACCGTGAAAGGGTAGTGTCCTAGGCCTCTAGACGATGGGGACCTAAGTACCGCAATACAACTTTTCGATGGTGGAGGTAAGCGGGATCGAACCGCTGACCTCTTGCATGCCATGCAAGCGCTCTCCCAGCTGAGCTATACCCCCTTCGAAAGAGCGCGCATTATAGGCAGCGCTTTCAGCCTTGTAAAGCACCTTCTGACAATTATCTGCCGGCCTGCACAAAAAACCCTGAAACCACGCCTTGCCGGTCCCTCCCCTGCACTCACAGAAGCTTGCCGGGGTTCATCAAACCAGCCGGATCCAGCGCCGATTTGATCTTGCGCATGAGCAGCAACTCGAGCTCACTCTTGTAGCGGCGAATCTCCTCGCGCTTGAGCTGGCCGAGACCGTGCTCAGCCGAAATCGAGCCACCAAGTTCTGCCACAAGATCATGAACCACCCGGTTCGCCTCCTCCGTTCTGGCGATGAAGGAGGCGTTTTCTTCGGCCGCGGCCTTGGACAGGTTGTAATGCAGATTGCCGTCGCCGATATGACCAAACGCAACGATGCGCACATCGGGCCAGACAGCCCTCAGGCGGCTCCCGGCAGCGCTCAGGAACGCCGGGATACGGCTGACGGGCACAGCAATGTCATGCTTGATGCTGACCCCTTCCAGGCGCTGCGCCTCGGAGATGTTCTCGCGCAAGGCCCACAACGCCTCGGCCTGCGCCAGACTGCCTGCGACCGCCGCATCAAGCACCAGGCCCTTTTCGATGGCGGCGCCGAGTTCGCGCTCGAACATGTCTTCAAGTGCGGCGTCGGGCAGCGTGTCCGAGAGCTCCACCAGCACCGCCCATGGCGCCGACCCGGGGAGCGGATCACGCGCCCCCTCGATGTGCTGAAGAACGAGATCCAGCGCCGGACGACCGACGATTTCGAACGCGGTGATGCGATCACCGCAGCCGCCACGCATATGCGCGAGCAGCGCAACGGCCGCAGCAGGATCGGGCACGGCAACCCAGGCGGTCGCGCGCGCCTGCGGTGCCGGAAAGAGCTTGAGCGTCGCAGCGGTGATCACCCCGAGCGTGCCCTCCGCCCCCACGAACAGATGCTTCAGATCGTAGCCCGTGTTGTCTTTGCGCAAGCCACGCAAGCCGTCCCACACCTGGCCATCCGGCAGCACCACCTCGAGCCCGAGCACGAGGTCGCGCATGTTGCCGTAGCGCAGCACCTGAACCCCACCTGCATTGGTCGAGAGGTTGCCGCCGATCTCGCAACTTCCCTCGGAGGCAAGCGAAAGCGGGAAAAGGCGCCCGGCCTCGTGCGCCGCCGCCTGCACCGCAGAGAGCTTGCAGCCAGCCTCGACGCACAAGGTATTGTTGTCCGGATCCAGCGCACGAACGCGATTGAGCCGCGACAGGCTGAGCAGCACCGAGCGCCCGTCCGGCAGTGGGGTCGCGCCACCGCAAAGACCGGTATTGCCGCCCTGCGGCACGACCGGCACAGCAGCCGCATGGCAGGCTGCCAGCACGGCGGCGACCTGAGCAGTGTCGGCCGGACGCACAACCGCGCGCGCAGCCCCACGGTAGCGGCCGCGCCAGTCGTTCAGATACGGAGCCGTTTCCGCGCCGTCGACAAGCAGGTAGTCACGACCGACAATCGCGGCCAGCGTACTCAGAAATTCATCCATCAGGAGCTCCCTCAGGCGCCAGCGTCGTCTGCACGCCCCAACGCATATCGCAGCAAGGGTTTCGCGCGCACCACGGCGGCCTCACCCTCTGCAATCGCCTCCTCGGCACGGTGATAGTCCATCAGGCCAAGCTGGCCGACACGGGGCGAGATGAGCACATCGGCCGGCTCGCCGGCAAGACGGCTGCGCGAAATTCGGACCTGCATGATATTGATGCTGGCATTGAGTACGGAGACCAGGGAAGGCAGGCTCTCCTCGGGTCCACCGTCGCCATGAGCATTGCCCGCCAGCCCGGTGCCCCCAAGCCCCAGCCGGGACAGCAGACGGTCACTCCAGCTCGCTTCGGTCTCTTCTTCCGGTGCGGGTTCGGCGGATGTGTGCCGCCATGCCCGCCCGATCATGTCCGACCCGAGATCGACCGCGATGACGATATCCGCGCCCATCGCCCGGCACAGTGACACCGGCACCGGATTCACCAGACCGCCATCGACCAGCAGCCGGCCATCGCGAGCAACCGGTGTCATCAGACCCGGCAGCGCAATCGATGCACGCACCGCCTCGGACACACTGCCGGAATGAAGCCAGATCTCACGCCCGGAGGACAGCTCGGTTGCCACGCAGGCGAAGCGAACCGGCAAGTCGGTGAAGTCCCGATCGGTGAAATTGCGCTCGAAGTACTGGATCAGCTTCTCGCCCTTGATCAGGCCGCTGCGCAGGCTGACATCGAGCAGGCCGATCACATCCTTCCACTTGAGTGAATCGGCCCAGCGCCTGAGTTTGCCGAGCTCTCCCGCAGCGGCGGCAGCCCCGACGAATGCGCCGATCGAGCAGCCGCAGATCACCTGAGGGACGATCCCCTCCTCCTCCAGCGCACGCAGGACGCCGAGATGCGCCCAGCCCCGCGCCGCGCCACTGCCCAGCGCCAAGCCAATGACGGGCTGCCTGCCGCTGTGCGAAACCATCGGAAACGCCGTCATGCAAGCAAGCTCCGACGTGAATGGAAGACGTGCGCGAAGCCTTCGAGGCCAAGCATGAACTCAGCCCTCGATACGCTCTGCGTACAGGTCGTGCACATCGCAGTCGGTAATCCGGACGCGGACAAAGTCGCCCGGTGCGAGATCGTCGCCATCGGGAATCACCACCATGCCGTCGATCTCCGGCGCATCGCCGGGCGAACGGGCTAGCGCCCCTTCCTCATCGACGTCGTCGACCAGCACGGTCATTTCGCGACCGATCTTGGCCTCAAGACGCTGAGTGGAGATGTCCTCCTGGAAATCCATCAGGCGTGCGCGACGCTCCTCGCGCACTTCGTCGGGCACGGGATCGGCCAGCTCGTTTGCCGTTGCGCCTTCAACCGGCGAATAGGCGAACGCACCGACGCGGTCGAGCTGAGCCTGGTCGAGGAACTGCAGCAGTTGCTCGAAATCTTCCTCGGTCTCGCCCGGAAAGCCGGTGATGAAGGTCGAACGGATGGTCAGATCCGGGCAGATGCTGCGCCACTTCTGTACCCGCTCGAGGACATTCTCGGCATTTGCCGGACGCTTCATTGCCTTCAGGATGCGCGGGCTGGCGTGCTGAAAAGGCACGTCGAGATAGGGAAGAATCTTGCCCTCGGCCATCAGCGGGATGAGGTCATCCACGCTCGGATACGGATAGACGTAGTGCATCCGGATCCAGATGCCGAGCTCGCCGAGTGCATTGGCCAGGTCGTACAGCTTGGTCTTGAGCGGCTTGCCGCTCCAGAAACCCGTGCGGTACTTGACGTCCACGCCGTAGGCCGAGGTGTCCTGCGAGATTACCAGGATCTCCTTGACGCCAGACTCGGCCAGCGTTTCGGCCTCGCGCATGATCTCGTGAATGGGACGACTGACGAGATCGCCGCGCATCGACGGGATGATGCAGAAGGTGCAGCGGTGATTGCAGCCTTCGGAAATCTTCAGGTAGGCGTAATGCTGCGGCGTCAGGCGAATGCCCTGCGCGGGCACGAGATCGATGAACGGATCGTGCGGCTTGGGCAGGTGCTTGTGCACTGCCTGCATCACCTCTTCGGTCGCATGCGGACCGGTAACGGCGAGCACCTGCGGATGAGCAGACATGACCACCCCGTCCTTGGCGCCGAGACAGCCGGTCACGATTACCTTGCCATTCTCGGCCAGCGCTTCGCCGATGGCATCGAGCGATTCCTCGACGGCAGCATCGATGAAGCCGCAGGTATTCACCACCACCACGTCTGCGTCTTCGTAGCTACCGGAAATCTGATAGCCCTCGGCGCGCAGCCGGGTAAGGATGTGTTCGGAGTCGACTGTCGCTTTCGGGCAGCCAAGGCTGACGAAACCGACACGCGGCACGTCAGGTTTTTTGAGGGTGGTCATGCTGGGTACGGCCTGTTAGAAAAAACGCCCCTTGTCCGGGGCGCTGCACCTTATTTGTCGGTGCGGGTCTTGACGTCGGGTTCGGCGTTTTCTGCCTTGTCTTCCGCCGTCGGCGGTGTATAGGCCGGAAACTGGAAACCGGTAAACATGTTGCGCGTCTGGCTCTCGACCTGATCCTGCATCTGCTGGAACATCTTCTTCGATTGCTCGACGTAGGTGCCCATCATGCTCTGCAGCGCCGGCCCCTGAAAATTCAGGAACTGGGCCCAGAGATCCTGGCTGATCGGGCTGTTCTCGCCATAGATGCCGCGGGCCTGCTCCTGGAGCTTGCCCTGCATGTCGGTGAAGGCCTTGATGTTGTTCTCAAGGTACTTGCCCATCATGCCCTGCATCGCATTGCCGTAGAAGCGGATCATGTGCGAGAGCAGGTCGCTGGTGAACATCGGCGCACCACCGGCCTCTTCCTCGAGGATGATCTGCAGCAGGATGCTGCGCGTCAGGTCGTCGCCCGTTTTGGCGTCCACCACCTGGAAATCTTCGTTTCCTAGCACGAGCTCCTTCACGTCCGACAGGGTGATGTAGGAACTGGTCCGGGTGTCGTACAGACGACGGTTCGGGTATTTCTTGATCAGGCGCGATTTGTCGGCCATGGTGAAGTCCTCCTCGGCGGCGGTGGGTTCCGCTCTAACTTGTCTTTGAAATTATACCGCGCTGCGAAAAGAAAAACCCCGCCACAGGACGGGGTTACGCAAATCCGCAATATCCACGGATGCGGCATCAGCACATGTGCAGGCCGCCGTTGATATTGATCGTCGCGCCGGTGATGTACCCGGCCAGCTCGGACGACAGGTAGGCGCACAGCCCGCCGATCTCTTCCGGCTTGCCCAGACGCTTCATCGGCACGGTGTCGATGATGCCCTGACGGATGTCGTCACGGATTGCCATGACCATGTCGGTGCCGATATAACCCGGGGCGATCGCGTTGACGGTCACACCCTTGGTTGCCAGCTCGGACGCCAGAGCCTTGGTGAAGCCCAGTACACCGGCCTTGGCCGTGGAGTAGTTGGCCTGACCCGCCTGACCCTTGACACCGTTAACCGAGGAGATGTTGATGATACGGCCCCAGCCACGCTCAGCCATCTTCGGCGAAATGTGATGGGTGACGTTGAAAAGGCTGTTGAGGTTGGTGTTGATCACCGCATCCCACTGGCCCTTCTCCATCTTCGGGAAGAACTTGTCGCGGGTGATGCCGGCGTTGTTCACGAGGACGTCGATCGGACCCACTTCAGCCTCGATCTTTGCAACCATGGCCTTGCACGACTCATAGTCGGAGACGTCACCCTCAGCTGCCACGAAATCGAAGCCCAGCTCCTTCTGCTGCATCAGCCACTCATCTTTCTGGGGAAAAGCAGGCAGGCAGTTGGCGACAACCTTCATCCCACCATTTGCGAGGGATTGGCAAATTGCGGTACCGAGGCCGCCCATAGCGCCCGTAACGAGTGCAATTTTCTGAGACATCATCGAATCCTTCTGCATCGAGTTATCGTTTTCGGACAGCGCAGCCTGATGCCGCCTCTGCCCACACCTGTCTTGCGGCAGCGCGTCAGCCACATAACACCAACAGTATAAACGCACTCTTGCAGAAATGCTGCGTTGCAATAGGGCAAGAAAAAACGGCCTGCCCCTCCCGGGACAGGCCGTCCATATCGCGGCAAAGACCGCTCAGAACATGTGCTGACCGCCGTTGATCGAGATATTGGCCCCCGTCACGAATGCCGCCTCCTCGGAAGAAAGGTAGGCAACCAGACCTGCAATCTCTTCCGGCTTGCCCAGACGGGCCACCGGAATCTGGGGCAGGATCTTCGAGTCGAGAATCTCCTGCGGAATCGCCATCACCATCTTGGTGCCGATATAGCCCGGCGAAATGGTGTTGACCGTCACCCCGCTACGCGCAACTTCAAGCGCCAGCGCCTTTGTGAAGCCGTGCATGCCGGCCTTGGCGGCCGAATAGTTGGTCTGGCCGAATGCGCCTTTCTGACCATTTACCGAGGACACATTGATCACACGTCCCCACTTGCGCTCGAGCATGCCTTCCATGACCTGCTTGGTCATGTTGAACACGGAGTCGAGGTTGGTGCTGATCACCGCATCCCAGTCGGCCTTGTTCATTTTCTTGAAAGTCATGTCGCGCGTGATGCCGGCGTTGTTCACCAGAACATCGACGGGGCCCACTTCCTTGGTGACCTGCTCCACGCACGCCTTGCAGGAATCGAAATCTGCAACGTCGCATGCAAAGGCCCTGAAGCCGTAGCCCATCTTGTTCATCGATGCGAGCCACTCCTCAGCCTTGGTGTTACCCGGCGAGTGAGTCGTCACCACCTTGTAGCCCAGCGCTGCCAGCTTGATGCAAACGGCTTCGCCAAGCCCACCCATGCCCCCGGTAACCAGTGCAACTCTTGACATATTGTTCCTCCTCTCCCAATCGGATGTGCCGGGGGGGTTCAATTTGTGCTGCAAGCGGCCCCGCCCGATCCGCAAGCAACCGTTGACTCAAACTACACCGTAGTCTGTATCAGGATTTTTCTTTTACGTAACGCCCCGGTGCGGGCTCGATCGGCTCGAACTTCGTGCTGCCAAGACGTCCGCGCGCCGCGACCTGCTTGCCGCTGAAGCTCTTGAGCCATTCCGCCCAGTGCAGCCACCAGCTTCCCTTGTGCTCTTCCGCCGCGCCAAGCCATTCTTCCGGATCTGCGGCAGACGATGCGCTCGTCCAGTAGCTGCGACGATTCTTGGTCGCCGGGTTGATGGCACCGGCGATGTGACCGCTTGCGCCGAGAACGAAAGTCGTGTCGCCGCCAAGGAGATTGCGCCCGAGGTAGGCACTCGCCCACGGCACGATGTGATCCTCACGCGCCGCCATCAGGTAGGCGGGCACATCCACCTTGCCAAGATCGACCTTCTGCCCAAGCATCTTGAGTTTGCCCGGCACGCGCAGGTTGTTTTCGAGGTACATGTTGCGCAGGTACCAGGTCAGGAACGGCCCCGGCAGGTTGGTCGAGTCCGAGTTCCAGTAGAGCAGGTCGAAAGCCTGTGGCTTCTTACCCTTGAGGTAGTTGCCGACCACGTACTGCCACACAAGGTCGTTCGCCCGCAGGAAAGAGAACACGTTCGCAAGCTCCTGCCCCTTGAGCAGACCGCCTTTTCCGATTGCAGCTTCGCGCGCAGTCACGCTCGCCTCGTCCACCAGACAGCCCAACTCGCCGGCATCGGCGAAATCGAGCAGCGTGGTCATCAGCGTGAGGCTGGAGACCGGATCTTCGCCGCGCGCCTTCAGCACTGCAATCGCCGAGGTCAGGATTGTGCCCCCCACGCAGAACCCCAGGACGTTGGGTTTTTTTGTACGGGTGATCGAACGCACGACGTCGAGTGCGGCAATCGGCCCCATCTCCAGGTAGTCGTCCCAGTTGCATTTGGACTGGGCAGCCCCGGCGTTCTTCCACGACACCAGGAATACCGTGACGCCCTGCTCCACAATGAAGCGCACCAGGGAGTTCTCCGGCTGGAGGTCCATGATGTAGAACTTGTTGATGCAGGGCGGCACGATCAGCAGCGGTACCTGCCCGACCTTCTCGGTGAGCGGCGCGTACTGAATGAGCTGCATGAGATCGTTCTCGAAGACCACCGCACCGGGCGACACCGCCAGGTTGCGCCCGACCTCGAAAGCGCCGTCATCTGTCATCGAAATCCGGCCCTTCTCAAGATCATCGATGAGATTGCGGATGCCCTGGGTAATGCTGTCACCCTTGCTTTCAACCGCGGCCTTGATGAACTCGGGGTTGGTCGCGGCGAAATTGCTCGGCGCCAGCGCGTCGATGTACTGCCGGGTGAGAAATTGAATGCGGGACTTTGCTCGACCGTCCGAGATCGGCATCTCGTCGGCAACCTGCTTCAGAAAGCCGGCATTGACCAGATAGGCCTGACGCACGTAGTCAAAGACTGGACTTTCCGTCCATTCCGGCGCGTTGAAACGGCGATCTCCGGGCTCGGGCTGTGCAACCTGCTCTCGCGCCTCGCCCGGCTTGCTCCCCAGCAAGGAAGACCACAGCGCGACGTGCTTGGACGCAAACTCCTCCTGCATTCGCTTGAGGGCTTCGGACTCCGGCAGTGGCAGCTGCGGCGCAGCCACACCCGACGAGTCCTGCATCGCAGCATGCTGTTTGGCGACCATGTCGAAAAAAGTCGTTGCCATGGTCTGCCCCGCCAGCAACATTGCCTGCATGGCGGCAGGCGCCTGCTTGTCATTCGAGTCGGACATCAGCCCCTCCTTAGGCTTCGGCAGGCACTGCGTTGCCGCGAGAGCCCAACCGGTCAGATCCAGCACCAGTTTAACGACTGAGCCCGGTCACACGGGTAGAATCCCGCCATGTACCTGATCGCAATCGCCTGGTTCTACGTCGCACTTCTCGCCGCCATTTCCGATGACACAGTGGTTGGCGGCGTGCTGACATTCGTATTTTACGGACTCGCTCCAATGGCGCTTTTCGTGTGGCTGTTCGGCACACCTGCCCGACGTCGGCGCCAACGGGAGCGCGAGGCCGCTGAGGACCTCAACGATAGAGATGATTCGAGCGCCGAGCAATAGCCAATATGCGTGACACGACGCTGCAGCGCGTCATCTGCCCCCGTCTCCAAGCCAGATCATGGATGCGAAGCGACCGGTAACGCCATCACGGCGATAGGAATAGAAACGCTCACGGTCGGTCCAGGTACAAAGGCCCCCGCCATAGATCCGGGCAACACCGGCTCGCACCAGACGTCGTCGCGCAAGCATGTAGAGGTCGGCCAGCCACTTTCCGGGCTGGCCATTGTTGATGAAAGCCTCTGCTGCGCCGCGATCGCGCGCCAGAAACGCTTCCCGTACCTCGTCGCCGACCTCGAAGGCACCGGGCCCGATCGCCGGTCCCAACCAGGCCAGCACACAGTCGGGCCGCACCGTCATGCTGGCGACAGTTGCCTCCAGCACACCCGACACCAGTCCGCGCCAGCCCGCATGTGCGGCCGCAACAACGGTGCCGGTATCATCGCAGAACAGCACTGGCAGACAGTCCGCCGTCATCACGGCGCAAACCCGTCTCTCAAGCCGCGTCAGCGCCGCATCGCCCTTCGGTTCGGGCGGCAGATTGTCGAGGTCGATGACACGCGTGCCGTGCACCTGATCCAGCCAAGCAGGCTCAGCAGGCAACAGACGCTTCAGCCGCGCCCGGTTTTCGGCCACGGCCTGCGCGTCGTCGCCAACATGGGCGCCGAGATTCAGGCTGTCATAGGGTGCAGCACTGACGCCGCCCGCACGCGTCGTTACCAGTGCCTTCACATTCCCCGGCGCAGGCCAGTCGGGCACGATCAAGGAACGGGTCATGGTTTGAAACTCCCTCCAAGGCTGTGCAACAGCACAGAAAAATCATCAGGAAGCGGCGCGAACCATGCCATCTCATCCCCTGACGCAGGATGCACCAAACCGAGCCGGAATGCATGCAGGGCCTGGCGCGAAAAAGCGTCAAGCAATGGATCGGCACTGCGTTTGAGGCCATAGACCGGGTCGCCGACCAGCGGATGTCCGATGTGCGCCATGTGCACCCGAATCTGGTGTGTGCGCCCGGTTTCTAGCCTGCACTCGACCAGCGTCGTGCGCGCCAGACGCTCACGCACGACGTAGCGGGTCAGCGCCTGACGTCCACCGCCCACAACAGCCATTCTGGTGCGCTGGGTCGGATGGCGCGCAATTGGCGCATCCACCTCTCCCGGCCCCTTCACCCCGCCATGAACCAGCGCAAGATAGTGGCGTTTGACCGTGCGCGCCTGCAACTGGCGAATCAGGTCGGTCTGCGCCTCTAGTGTCTTGGCGACCACCAGCAGACCGCTGGTGTCCTTGTCCAGCCGATGCACGATGCCCGCCCGCGGGATGCCCGCCAGCGCCGGAGCATGATGCAGCAGCGCATTGAGCAGGGTACCGCTCCAGTTTCCACTGCCGGGATGGACGACGAGTCCGGCCGGCTTGTCGATCACCAGCAGGGCCTCGTCCTCGAAGACGATATGCAGGGGGATGTCCTCGGCGGCTTCGGCACTCGCCTGCGGCTCGGGCGCTGGCTCGATCACCAGACGCTCGCCCCCCCACACCTTGTGCTTTGCATCGGGCGAACCGCCATCAACAAGGATGCGTCCATCCCGCAACCACGCCTGCAGGCGGCTGCGGGAGTGCTCGGGAAACAGCCTGGCGAGGGCCTGATCGATCCTCATGCCGGCAAAATCCCGCGGAATCATCACTTCGGTGCGCGAGTCGGCGGCTTCCGCTAGGCTATAATCTTTCAGTTCATTCACGCGAGTGTTATCGATGTCCAGGTTCACCTTCGGAAGTTTAGCGGGAAATGCTGCCCTGATCGGCGCCTTGCTGCTTGGCGGCTGCGGTCTGCTGCCGGAGCAGATCGACGAAACGGCGGGCTGGAGTGCACAAAAGCTGTATTCCGAAGCCAAGGCTTCAATGTCTGAGGGCGGCTACGACCAGGCCATCAAGATGTTCGAGAAGCTAGAGGCTCGTTACCCCTACGGTCGCTTTGCCCAGCAGGCGCAGATCGAGTCTGCCTACGCCTATTACAAGTCCAACGAATCGGCCCTGGCCCTGGCTGCGGCCGACCGTTTCATCAAGCTGCACCCCAACCACCCCAACGTCGACTACGTCTATTACCTGAAGGGTCTGGTCAACTTCAACGAAGATCTCGGGATCTTCGCCGGCTTCTCCAACCAGGACATGTCCGAACGTGACCCGCGCGGCGCGCGCGAAGCCTTCGACACGTTCAACGACCTCGTTACCCGCTTCCCGGAGAGCCGCTACGCGGAAGACGCCCGTCAGCGCATGCAATATCTGGTAAACGCGCTGGCGTCCCATGAAGTGCACGTCGCGCGCTACTACTACAACCGTGGCGCCTATATCGCCGCAGCAAACCGCGCCCAGGCCGCCATCACGACCTATCCGCGCGCACCTGCGAACGAAGAGGCTCTGTTCCTGATGGTCAAGAGCTACGACGCCCTTGGCATGACCGACCTGCGCGATGACGCCAACCGCGTGATGCGCAAGAACTTCCCCAACAGCGTGTATTACTCGGGCGGCCCGGCAGATGACCGGCCGTGGTGGCAGCTCTGGTAATTGCAGCTGCGCCAGATTGAAAGAGGGCGCCCCAACGGGGCGCCCTCTTTTTTCATGTCGCGTTGTGTTTCGCGAACATCGGACACCGACTGCCCGCCCGACGGAGCGCGCAAACCGCAGCGCCTCGACAGCAGACCACCGGCGGCGTCACGCGCCCCGCGGATACGTCCCCGGAATCAACACATCACGCCCGACATTGCGAATGTCGGTGTGGCCGCAGAATGCCATGCTGATATCCATCTCGTTGGCGATGAGTTCCAGGCATTTGCTCACGCCGGCCTCCCCCATGGCACCAAGTCCGTAGAGAAAGGGACGACCGATCAGCGTGCCCTTCGCGCCGAGCGCGACCGCTTTCAGTACGTCCTGCCCGCTGCGGATGCCGCCGTCCATCCACACCTCGATGCGGTCACCCACGGCCTCGACGATGCCCGGCAGGGCATGAATCGACGACGGTGCACCGTCGAGCTGACGGCCGCCGTGGTTGGAGACGATCAGCGCATCCGCGCCGCTGTCGGCGGCGAGGCGCGCGTCTTCTTCGTCCATGATCCCTTTCAGGATCAGCTTGCCACCCCACTGCTTCTTGACCCACTCGACGTCGGCCCAGCTCAGTGCGGGGTCGAACTGCTCGGCGGTCCAGCTCGACAGCGAGGACATGTCGCCCACGCCCTTGGCATGACCGACGATGTTGCCGAAACTGCGACGCTTCGTGCCGAGCATGCCGAGACACCAGCGCGGCTTGGTCGCGAGGTTGATCATGTTCGCGATGGTCGGACGCGGAGGTGCCGACAGGCCGTTCTTGAGATCCTTGTGACGCTGGCCGAGGATCTGCAGGTCAAGTGTGAGCATCAGGGCTGAGCACTTTGCCGCACGTGCGCGCTCGATGAGGCGGACGATGAAATCGCGGTCGCGCATCATGTACACCTGAAACCAGAATGGCGAAGTCGTATGCGCAGCAATATCTTCGATGGAGCAGATGCTCATCGTCGACAGGGTGAAGGGCACGCCGAACTTCTCCGCGGCACGCGCCGCCAGAATCTCTCCGTCGGCATGCTGCATGCCCGTCAGCCCGGTGGGCGCGATCGCCACCGGCATGGCGACGTCCTGCCCGACCATCTTCGTGCGCAGACTGCGACCTTCCATGTTGACCGCCACACGCTGGCGCAACTTGATCGGCTGAAAATCGGATTCGTTGGCGCGGTAGGTGCTCTCGGTCCACGAGCCGGAGTCGGCGTAATCGTAGAACATGCGCGGCACGCGCTTTTCGGCAAGTCGTCGCAGGTCTTCGATGCAGGTGATCACGGGCATATGCGGGTCTCCGGATATTTTTCTGGATTTGGTGGGCTGAAACTGTCAGGCCTTGATCGTCGCCCGGAAACGCTCGCGGCGGTCGGAAGGATTTTCAGCTGCGACGGGAAAGAAGTTCCGCTCCTTCCTGCGCTGCTGCAGCACACACCTCGCGCAGCCAGTCTGCAAAAACCGAAGCCGGCCCCTGCGGCGACGCGGTGGCGATGTAGTACTGGGTGCGCGCCTCGGCCTGAATCCCGAACAACGGCAGCAGAGCGCCACTGCGCAACCATTGCCGCGCCAGCGACGGCCGCCCCGGCGCAACCCCCTGCCCGCTCGCCGCGGCCTCCAGCAGCAGGCCCAGATCGACCAGACGCGGCCCGACTGCCGGTTCTTCAAGACGCCCCAGGCCAGCGACATCGAACAGCGGCGCCCAGGGTTCCAGCGGCGTGCGCAACAGGGGCAAACCGGCGAGGTCGGCCGCAGCGCTCAGCGGTCCATGCGTGCTCAGCAGCGACGGCGATGCCAGCGGCACGACCCTGTCCTGCATCAGCACATCGCCGCCATGGGCCGCAAGGTCGCCATGACGCACCTCGATCTGGGCATCGTCTGCGCCCTGATCGAGGTAGGGCACGCTAAGCACAATTTCGAGTTCAATCTGCGGCTGGGCACGGGTGAAGGACGCCAGCGCGGGCACCAGAATCTGTCGCGCAAACGTCGGCGGCGCGCACACGCGCAAACGCTCGACACGCTGCGAGGCACGCCGGTGCAAGGGCACGGCAGCGAGCAGGCCGAGCGCCGCCCGCACCTGCTCCAGATACTCCTTGCCCAGCGCACTGAGCCCGAGCACCTTGCCGCCACGGACCAGCAGGCTCGCACCGAGCAAATCCTCGACCGTAGACACGCGCTTGCTCACCGCGCTCGCCGTCACGTTGAGCTCGTCGGCCGCGCGCTCGAAGCTGCCCAGCCGCGCCGCGGCCTCGAAGGCGCGCAATCCGTCGATGGAAGGGAAGCGAACGTCGGCAGGCAGGGTCATTTTTTGGCGAATCTGGCATTCTGGCGTGGGTTCAAGGCTATCACGCCCGGCCCGGATGCCGCCGGATCGTCCGTCGCATGGCGCAAAAAAGCCGGCCACACGGGCCGGCTTTGCCGTCTTCCGGCTCAGTGCCGCTTAGTGCGTGGCCTTGAACACCTGACGGTAGTGATGCAGCAGCGGCTCGGTGTAACCGCTGGGCTGCACGCAACCTTCAAAGATCAGGTCGCGTGCGGCACGGAATGCAACCGAGGCCGCAAAATCCGGCGCCATCGGGCGATAGGCGGGATCGCCGGCATTCTGGCCGTCCACCACCGCAGCCATACGGCGCAGGGTTTCCTCGACTTCCGCCGGCTGCACCACGCCATGACGCAGCCAGTTGGCGATGTGCTGGCTGGAGATGCGCAGCGTCGCACGGTCTTCCATCAGGCCGACGTTGTTGATATCCGGCACCTTGGAGCAACCCACGCCCTGCTCCACCCAGCGCACCACATAACCCAGGATGCCCTGACAGTTGTTGTCGAGTTCCTGCTGGCGCTCTTCCGCCGACCACTTTGCTTCCGCAACCACCGGTACGGTCAGCAGACCGTCCAGCAGGCTGTCGTACTCGGCATCGAGATCGATCTTTTCCAGTTCCTGCTGCACGGCCTGAACATTGACCTGGTGGTAGTGCAGCGCATGCAGCACGGCGGCGGTCGGCGACGGCACCCAGGCGGTGTTGGCACCGGCCTTCGGATGGCCGATCTTCTGTTCAAGCATCGCGGCCATCAGGTCGGGCATCGCCCACATGCCCTTGCCGATCTGGGCCTTGCCGCGCAGGCCGCAGGCCAGGCCGACCAGCACGTTGCTGCGCTCATACGCCTGAATCCAGGCCGAGGACTTCATGTCGCCCTTGCGCATCATCGGGCCCGCTTCCATCGCGGTGTGCATCTCGTCACCGGTGCGGTCGAGGAAGCCGGTGTTGATGAAGGCCACGCGATGGCTGGCCGCGGCGATACAGGCCTTGAGGTTGATACTGGTGCGACGCTCCTCATCCATGATGCCCATCTTCATGGTGTAGCGCGGCAGCCCGAGCAGGTCCTCGACACGTCCGAACAACTCGTCGGCAAACGCGACTTCAAGCGGTCCGTGCATCTTGGGTTTGACGATGTACATGCTGCCGGTGCGCGAGTTGCCCTTGCGCTCACGGTCGTGCAGCGAAATCAGGGTGGTGACGACGCCATCCAGAATGCCCTCCGGAATCTCGTGGCCTTCGCCGTCGATGATGGCCGGGTTGGTCATCAGATGTCCGACGTTGCGGATGAACAGCAGCGCACGGCCATGCAGACGCAGCGCGCCGCCGTCTGCAGCGGTGTATTCGCGATCGGCGTTGAGACGGCGGACGATGGTCTTGTCGCCCTTGGCCACTTCTTCGGTCAGCGTACCCTGCATCAGGCCCAGCCAGTTGCGATACACCACCACCTTGTCTTCAGCGTCGACCGCAGCGATCGAGTCTTCGCAGTCCATGATGGTCGACAGTGCGGCTTCCATCAGCAGGTCGTTGATGCCGGCCGCATCGGTCTTGCCGATCATGCCTTCGCGATCGATCTGGACTTCGATATGCATGCCGTTGTTCTTGAGCAGCACGGCCGTGGGCGCCGCGGCCTCACCGACGAAACCGACGAACTTCTCCGCTTGCTGCAGGCCGACGGTGCTGCCGTTCGCGAGCCTGACCGCGAGCTTGCCATCGACGACGGCGTAAGCGGCGGCATCGGCATGCGAAGCACCGGCCAGCGGCGCGGCCTGATCGAGCACCTGGCGCGCGAAAGCGATGACCTTGGCGCCGCGAACCGGGTTGTAGCCCTTGGTGATCTCTGCGCCGTCGGTCTGGGCGATGGCATCGGTGCCGTAGAGGGCGTCGTACAGCGAACCCCAGCGTGCGTTGGCGGCATTGAGCGCATAACGTGCGTTCATCACCGGCACCACCAGTTGCGGGCCGGCCTGCGAGGTGATTTCGCTGTCCACGTTGGCGGTATCGACGCTGACCTCAGCCGGGGGCGGCAGCAGATAGCCGATCGACGTCAGGAAGGCACGATACCCCCCCATGTCTTCGATCGGACCCGGATGTTCGCGATGCCAGTTGTCCAGTTCGGTCTGCAAACGGTCGCGTTCGGCGAGCAGGGCACGATTTTTCGGCGCAAGATCATGCACCAGCGCATCAAATCCGGCCCAGAAGGCGGCTACATCGACGCCGGTACCCGGCAGAGCTTCGGTTTCGATGAATGTCTTGAGCTTGGCAGCCACCTGCAGGCGCCCGCAGTTCACGCGTTCGGTCATGTCTCTCGTTCTCTCGTTGTCGTTGATCAACAGGCTTGCAGCAGCGCCACGGCCCTGCGCACCCGCAGCAGATCACCCCGGACACACCGGTCTGATCGCCACGCCAGCACGGAAGGATAAACGCTCGCCGCCTTTGCGGGTAGATCAAGGTGCCTTTACGACCGAAATCGCGTGCAGTGCAGCACGCCCGCGGACCGGCTCGCACAGGTGCGAAACCGTCGGACCGGCCACGAAATCGAGACCCAGCGCATGCACGAGCGTGCGCTCCTGCTGCTTGATGCGGCGCAGGTTCGCAAGCTTCACCGGGCCGAAGCCTCGAATACCGTCGGCCAGACCTGCCAGCTCGATCGCCTGCGACATGTTCACGCTCGTGAGCCGCGGCAGCAGCGCACGGATGGTCCGGGCGTAGTCCGCAGCCAGTTCGCGCTCCATGCGACGCTCCTCGCTGCGTCCGAAAATGTCGAGCACCGTGCCACGCACAACCTTGGCCCGTGCCAGCAGCCTGAGGAGCGGCATCAGCCGCGGGCCGAAGGCGAGCTTGCGCGGACGCCCGCTGGGGCCGGGACGCGACAGCAGCGGCGGCGCCATGTGAAACTGCAGACTGAAGTCACCCTCGAACTGCTCGTTCAGCGCTGCATCGAACTGCCCGTCGGTAAACAGCCGCGCAACTTCGTACTCATCCTTTATCGCCAGCAAGCGGGCATGGACACGCGCCACCACCGGGCTCAAGCGCAGGACGCCAAGCTCGCCCACGAGCTTGCGCTCGGCCCGCTCGACCTCGTCCACCAACGCCCGGTACTGAGTGGCATAGGCCGCACTCTGATAGACGGTGAGCATCGCGACCCGTGCATCGACCAGTGCAGCCAGGGATTCGCCCTGCCCCTCGTCGGGCTGCACAGCGGAATTGGGCGTAGAGCCGGCAAGCGCGGCCAGCCCTTGCGGATCGCCCGCGGCGAGGCGCCCGAGGCTGAATGCGGTGAGATTGGTGGCCACAGCCACCCCGTTGAGCTCGATCGCGCGCCCCAGTGCCTCGAGCGAAACCGGCACCAGCCCCTGCTGCCAGGCGAATCCGAGCAGCAGGATGTTCGCGCCTATCGTGTCGCCGAGCATGCGCACCGACAGCGCCTGTGCATCACAGGTACTGAGCTGTGCCGCGCCTGCGGCATACCGGATCTTTTCCAGCAGCGCCTCAACATGAAGGTCGGCCTCGGGATCGAGCACGAACTTCGCGGTCTGGATCTCGTGCAGATTGGCGACGACGCGGGTGCGCCCATGCTTGATCGTCTGCAGCGCATCGTTGCTCGCTCCCACCACCAGATCGCAGGCAATCACCGCATCGGCCTGCTGGGTGTCGATCCGCACCTGATTGAGCGCGCCGGGATCGGTCGCCATGCGCACGAAGGACAGCACCTGCCCGCCCTTCTGCGCGAAGCCCATGAAGTCGAGCACAGACGCAGACTTGCCCTCCAGGTGCGCAGCCATGGTGACGAGCGCCCCCACAGTCACGACGCCGGTGCCACCGACACCCGTCACCAGCAGATCGTAGGGGCCGCTCCATTCATGCTTCGCCGGCAGCGCAAGCGCCGCCACCCGCGCCTGCAGCCTGTCCTCGTCGAAGCTGGCACCGACCGCCTTGCGCACCTTGCCACCGATCACCGACACGAAGCTGGGGCAGAAGCCTTCGACACAGGAATAGTCCTTGTTGCACGAGGACTGGTCGATCATGCGCTTGCGCCCCAGCGGGGTATCCAGCGGCACGATGGACAGGCAGTTGGACTGCTTGCCGCAATCGCCACAGCCTTCGCACACCGCTGCGTTGATGAACAGCCGGCGGTCGGGATCCGGGTAAGCCTTCTTCTTGCGCCGGCGTCGCTTCTCGGCCGCGCAGGTCTGATCGTAGATCAGCACACTGACGCCCTTCACCTCGCGCAGTTCGCGCTGCACGGTGTCGAGTTCGCTGCGGTGATGAAAGCTCGTGCCACGCGGGAACTGGCCTTCGTGTCCCTTGAACTTCTCCGGCTCGTCGCTGACCACCACCACCCTGCGTGCGCCTTCGGCCTCGACCTGACGCGCGATGGCGTCGACCGTGACCGTGCCGTCTACCGGCTGGCCGCCCGTCATCGCCACCGCGTCGTTGTAGAGAATCTTGTAGGTGACATTGGTCCGCGCCGCAATCGCCTGGCGGATGGCGAGAAAGCCGGAGTGAAAATAGGTGCCGTCACCCAGGTTCTGGAACACGTGCGGGGTGCGGGTGAAGCCCGAATGCGCCACCCAGTCCACTCCCTCGCCCCCCATCTGGATGAGGCCAGTGGTCTCGCGGTCGGGCATCCACGAGGCCATGAAGTGGCAGCCGATGCCGGCCTGCGCATGCGAGCCCTCGGGCACACGGGTCGAGGTGTTGTGCGGACAACCGGAGCAGAAGTACGGCACCCGGCGCACCCCGTCGGCCGCGTTCGACAGCAAGGTCGGCGCGGTGAAATCCTCGACGTGCTCGCGGCGATCCAGCACGGGACGATGGCGTGCCAGCCAGTCGGCCAGCACAGGCATCACCCGCGACGGCCGCAACTCGCCCAGTGCAGACAGCAAGGGCGCACCGCACTGCGCGGTCTTGCCGAACACCTGTGGTCGGCGCGCAGGGTCGTCGTTATAGAACAGGTTCTTGATCTGCTGCTCGACGAAAGGCCCCTTCTCCTCGACCACCAGGATTTCCTTCAGGCCGGCTGCAAAGGCACGCATGCGTCCCGGCTCGAGCGGAAAGCTCTGCCCCACCTTGTACAGGCGGATGCCATTGGCTTCCAGATCATCCATGCCAAGCCCGAGTCGGCGCAGTGCTTCGAGCAGGTCGAGGTGCGCCTTGCCACAGGTCACGATGCCGACGTCGGCCAGCGTGGCCGGACACAGCAGGCGGTCGATCGAGTTATGGCGCGCGAAATGACGCGCAGCGTCGAGCTTGGCGGCGAGGCGCTGCTCGATCACCAGGTTCGGCAGATCGGGCCAGCGGTAATGCAGCCCGCCTTCTGGCGGCGTGTAGTCCGCTGGCGCCTCGAAGCGGGCCCGTATCGCATCCAGATCCACCGTGGAGCCGCTCTCGACCATCTCCGAGATCGCCTTCAAGCCCACCCAGCAACCGGAAAAGCGCGACAGTGCCCAGCCATACAGACCAAACTCGATCATCTCCGCCACCGAGGCCGGATTGAGCACCGGCAGGCTCCACGCCTGCAGGGTGAAGTCGCTCTGGTGCGGCATCGACGACGACACGCAGCCGTGATCGTCACCGATAACCGCAAGCACGCCGCCATGCGGCGAAGCACCATAGGCATTGCCGTGGCGCAGTGCGTCGCCGGCCCGGTCCACGCCCGGCCCCTTGCCGTACCAGATCGCAAACACGCCATCGACGGTGCGCGCTTCATCGCGCTCGACCTGCTGCGAGCCGAGCACGGCAGTCGCCCCGAGTTCCTCATTGACGGCAGGCAGAAAGCGGATGCGGTTGGCATCGAGCAGGGGTCTCACTTTCCACAGCTGCTGGTCGTATGCGCCGAGCGGTGAGCCGCGGTAACCGCTGATGAAGCCGCCGGTGTTCAGTCCCGCTGCGCGGTCAAGCGCGGCCTGCATCAGCGGCAGGCGCACCAGCGCCTGGGTACCGGTCAGGAAGACCTGGCCGCGAACGGCCTCGAGATTGTCGGCAAGGCGGTAGTCGCGATTCACCGCTGTCACCGGCGTGGCTGCGGCCACGGTGAGCGTGTTCATGGGCGTGTCTCCTGTTGTGGTCCGACACACTGCCCACAGCGCGCCGGCCTGCTTTTATCAGCTTTGATTCGTATTGCCGGGTTTGGCTCCCGGCGATACGGGCAACAGGATTATCGTAGGCCCTTGCGTGCCCACGATGCGTGCATTGTTTGCATCAAAACACGGGATCGACGAATATTTCGTGCATCAAATCGCAATAAGTTGCACAAACCATGATCGACCTCGACAAATACGACCTGCAACTGCTGTCCGAACTGCAAACCGACGGCCGGGCATCCAATGCGGTGCTCGCCGATCGCATTCATCTCTCACCCTCACAGGTCAGTCGTCGGGTGCAACGGCTGGAGCAGTCCGGATTCATCGAGCGCTACGTCGCGCTGCTGCGCCCGGCCGCAGTCGGTCTCGGGGTGACCGCTTTCGTCAACGTTTCGCTGGAACGTCATGGCGAGGTCCACACCGATGCCTTCACCGACGCAATTCGCGACATGGAAGAAGTGCTCGAATGCTTCGCCATCAGTGGCGAGGCAGACTACCTGCTGCGGGTCATGACCCCGAGCCTGCCCGCACTGTCGGATTTCATGCTGCACCGCCTGATGCGGATCGGCGGGGTGCGCAGCGTCAAATCGAATATCGCGCTGACCGAACTCAAACGCAGCACGAGACTGCCGCTTGATCACCTCTAGGGTCAGCCCCCAGCAAGCTCAGCCAGCACAGCCGGATCCGGCCTTGGAATCGCTTCGAAAGCGGGACGTGCGTACAGATAGCCCTGGTGCAGCGTGATACCGAGATCAAGCAGGCAGCGCGCCTCTTCGAGCGTTTCCACGCCCTCGGCGATCAGGGTGCATGGCAGCTCGCGCGCAAGCGACACCATGTGGGCAACGATGATTCGGCGCACGCGATCCTTGTCGATATTGCGGATCAGGTCCATGTCGAGCTTGAGCACATCGGGCTGCAGGCGGATAAGCAGGTTGAGGCCCGCGTAGCCGGCACCGAAGTCATCCACTGCCGTGCCCATGCCCATCGCGCGGTACTCGTCGACGATGCGCCGCAGATGGCCATCAGCACGCACCTCCTCGACCTCGGTAATCTCGAACTGCAGACGCTCAAGCGGAAAGCCGACCCGTGCAGCGGCCTCGACCGTCGCGCGGATGCAGGCCTTCGGCTCATACACCGCGTTGGGCAGAAAGTTGATGCTCAGACGTCCGGGCATGCCGAGACTGTGGGCAAGCTCGATTGCGCGGATGCGGCACTGCTGATCGAAGGCGTAGCGATTTTCGTCGGTCACCTTGGACAGAACCGAAAATGCCCCCTCCCCATTGACGCCTCTAACAAGCGCTTCCCAGCCCCAGACATCAGCGGCGGCAAAGTCGTAGATCGGCTGAAATGCCATCGAGAATGAGAAGTCGAGCGCTGCGATATCACGGCAGCGATTGCACCCAGGAGCAGGGCCACTGTTCATGCTTGTCATCCATAGGTTTGTCAGCGTCAAGAATAGCAGGATCGGATCATGGCCCTTGTGAAGTTGTCCCTGAACCAGCCGCAACGCAAACATCGTGAACGACCTCGCCCCTGCCTGCTCTCTGACACCACCGCCCCGGATCGCGCCCCATGGTGGTTCCTCCATCGTCCCACGATCCCCAAATCGGGGCGCAAGCACCTCAATAAGAACGCCTAGCGGCGGTCTCAGCCGCATGAATCAGCGCAGAAAAGGGGTGTTCGGGACCTGGCACGGCTCCTGCTAAGACTGGCCTAACCGGTCTGACCAGTCAGGCCATCACCCTCAGAGACCCCGATGCCAAGCATTGCCAACCTCGCAGCCCAGGCGCTTCAGCGCCGCATCATCGACCGGGAGTTCCCCAACGGCAGCGCCCTGCCCTCGCAGCGCGAGCTCGCCGAACAGCTGTCGATCAGCCGTGCATCGCTGCGCGAAGCGATCTCCACGCTCGAGGCACTGGGGCTGGTGCGCACACAACCGGGAAAAGGCGTGTTCGTCACCGCCGGCAGTCGCCCCGATCCTGCGCACCCGCCACGTGGTATCGCAAACATGACGCCCCAGGCCCTGATCGAGTTCCGTGCCGTGCTCGAACCGGCCTGGGCCAGCCTGGCCGCGCGCCATATCGACGCCGAGGGGCTGGCGCAGCTCGAGGCGATACAGACCGGCATGGAACATGCACTCAAAGCCTGCGACCTGGTGATGGCCGCCGACTGGGACCTTCAGTTTCACCTGCTGCTTGCCGAGCTGTGCGGCAACCCTGGCCTGGCGAGCATTGCAAACCAGTTCAGCGAACAGATCAGCCACTCGCTGCGCCTGCCCTTTTCCGACCCTGCCGGGGTCTGGGAGCCGGCCGACGAACACCGCCGCATCATCGCTGCAATCTCGGCGGGCGATACAGCCGCGGCCGGTGCAGCAATGCGCGCACACCTCAGCGCCGCCGCACGTCGCGTCGGCATCGATTCACCCGAGTTCTGACCCTTTCCTCACATCAACCCCAAGGAGTTTTCACATGAAGTCCAGCCGCCGCCCTTTCCTTCGCAGCCTGTGTGGCCTCGTTGCCGGCGTTGCCGTTGCCAGCGTGATCGGCACCACTGATGCGCAGGCCGATGTACTTGCAGGCATTCAGCAAGCCGGCACACTGCGCGTCGCCGTACCGCAGGATTTCCCGCCCTTCGGCAGCGTGGGCACGGACCTCCAGCCCCGTGGCTACGATATCGACATGGCCAAGCTGATCGGCAAGGAACTCGGCGTCAAGGTCGAGCTGATTCCGGTCACCAGCACCAACCGCATCCCCTATCTGACCACCGGCAAGGCCGATCTGGTGATCTCCAGCCTGGGCAAGAACCCCGACCGTGAGAAGGTGATCGACTTCAGCGACGCCTACGCCCCCTTCTTCAATGGCGTGTTCGGCCCGGAAGACGTCAAGCTGACCAAGGCTGAAGAGCTGGCCGGCAAGACGATCGGCGTGACCCGCGGCTCGGTGGAAGACCTCGAGTTGACCAAGATTGCACCGGCCTCGCTGACGATCAAGCGCTTCGAGGATAACAACTCGACCATCTCGGCCTACCTCACCGGCCAGGTGCAGTTCATCGCCACCGGCAACGTGGTGGCCGCAGCGGTCAATGACATGACCAAGCTGCGCCGCCTCAGCGCCAAGTTCCTGATCAAGAACTCGCCGTGCTACGTCGGCGTTGCCAAGGGCGAAACCGCGCTGACGGCCAAGGTGAACGCGATCATCGCCAAGGCCAAGCAGGATGGCGCACTCAACGAGATCTCCCAGCGCTGGCTCAACGCTGCGCTGCCCAAGGATCTGTAAGCAGCTTCCGGTGCACCGGGGCGGAGTGATTCCCGCCCCGGAGGTCCTTCTGATCCGTTGCTTCGGGAACTCGCGATGGCATACCAATTCGATTTCACCCCGGTGTTCGGAAACGCCGGGCTGCTGGCAACAGGCGCCGGTTTTACCCTCGCCCTGACCGCTGTCGGGGCCGTTCTTGGCATTGGTCTCGGCGTTGTTGGCGCAGTCTGTCGTGCCTGGAAACTCGCACCCTTCGACCGACTCTTCGGCCTCTACGTCGAAGTGATCCGCAACACGCCTTTTCTGGTCCAGCTGTTCTTCATTTTCTTCGGCCTGCCAGCGCTCGGCATCAAGATGACCGAGTGGCAGGCCGCTGTGCTCGCCATGGTGATCAACCTCGGCGCCTATTCCACCGAGATCATCCGTGCCGGCATCCAGGCCACCCCCCGCGGCCAGATCGAAGCGGCAGAATCGCTGGCGATGACGCGCACCCAGACCTTCAAGCATGTGGTGTTGCGCCCGGCCCTGGCCAAGGTCTGGCCGGCGCTGACGAGCCAGGTGATCATCGTCATGCTCGGCTCGGCCGTGTGTTCGCAGATCGCCACCGAAGAGCTGACCTTCGCTGCCAACTTCATCCAGTCGCGCAGCTTCCGCGCATTCGAAACCTATTTCGTGACCACGGCCATCTACTTCGTCATGGCCTTGCTGATCCGCCAGTTGCTGATACAGCTCGGACAGCGCTTCGTCGTCGGGAGGGCGCGCTGATGTTCGTACAGTTCTCCACCTGGGACATCGTCCGCAACCTGCTCGAAGGCGGAAAATGGACCCTCGGCCTGTCACTGATCGCTTTCATCCTCGGCGGTGGCGTCGGCCTCGTGGTCCTGTTTGCCCGCATCGCCCACAACCGCCTGCTGCAATCCATCGCCAAGGCGTATATCGAAGTCTTTCAGGGCACGCCGCTGCTGATGCAGCTCTTCATCGTGTTCTTCGGCCTGTCACTCGCCGGTGTGGATGTGTCGCCCTGGTTTGCGGCAGCCGCCGGACTCACCCTGTTTACCAGCGCCTACCTTGCGGAGATCTGGCGCGGCTGCGTGGAGTCGGTGCCCAAGGGGCAGTGGGAAGCCTCAACCAGCCTGGCCCTGTCCTACCCGCAGCAGATGCGCTACATCGTGCTGCCGCAGGCGCTGCGCATCGCCATCGCGCCGACGGTGGGTTTCTCGGTTCAGGTCGTGAAGGGAACTGCGGTGACCTCCATCATCGGCTTTACCGAGCTGACCAAGACCGGCTCGATGCTCGCCAACGCTACCTTCCAGCCCTTCCTCGTGTTCGGTCTGGTCGCGGTGGGCTACTTCATCCTCTGTTATCCGCTCTCGCTGTACGCAAAAAGCCTGGAGAAGAAATTCCATGTCGCTCGTTAAGATCACCGGCCTGCACAAACACTTCGGCAGCAACCATGTCCTCAAGGGCATCGACCTGGAAGTCGCGCAGGGTGACGTCATCGCCCTGATCGGTCGCAGCGGCTCGGGCAAGAGCACCCTGCTGCGCACCATCAACGGGCTGGAGACCATCGACAAGGGCGAGCTGATGGTGGACGGCACCGCGCTCCACGACGGCAAGGGCGACTTGCGCGCGCTGCGGCAGAAGGTCGGCATGGTCTTCCAGCAGTTCAACCTCTTCCCGCATCTGACCGCCGGTCAGAACGTGATGCTTGCACCCACCGTGGTCAAGGGCATGGCAAAGAAGGAAGTGGAGGACATCGCGCGGGAAATGATGCTCAAGGTCGGACTCTCGGACAAGTTCGACAGTTTCCCGGATCAGCTCTCGGGTGGTCAGCAGCAGCGCGTGGCGATTGCCCGCGCGCTGGCGATGCAGCCCAAGGTGCTGCTGTGCGACGAGATCACCTCGGCACTCGACCCGGAACTGGTCAGCGAAGTGCTCGCAGTGGTGCGCCAGCTCGCCACCGAAGGCATGACACTGATCATGGTCACCCACGAGATGCGCTTCGCCCGCGATGTCGGCAACAAGCTGATCTTCATGCACCACGGCCGCATCCACGAAAGCGGCGACCCGAAGGCCATCTTCGCCGCGCCGCAGACACCCGAGCTGGCAAACTTCGTGGGATCGGTGCTGACCGTCTGACCGGCACGTGCTGCGCCCCCGGCACGGGTCTGATCCCTGCACGCGGGGCGCCGCCGCAGCACGGCCGCGCGGCGACATTCCGCACGGCTGACCGTCATGAGCTCGCGTTACAATGCGCGCATGGAGAACTTCATGACTATCGAATGGTGGCACTGGACGGTAGGCGGCATTGCCCTCGTCCTGCTCGAACTGGCCATCCCGGCCTTCTTTGTGATCTGGTTCGGCTTCGGCGCGCTGCTGCTGAGCCTGCTCATGCTCGTCGCGCCCTCCATGCCGATGACGGCCCAGATCCTGCTGTGGCTGGCGGCATCCGTTGCGATGATGATCCTGTGGTTCAGGGTATTCAAACGCAACGCACACAAGACGCTGGTTGGCACCGCAGACGGCGACGTGATCGGCGAGGCCGGACTGCTCGTCAATGCCGTCGCCCCCTACCAGCGCGGCAAGGTGCGCTTCCAGCGGCCGATCCTCGGCGCCGAGGAATGGGCGTGCACGGCAGAAAGCGATATTGCTGCGGGCGAGCGCGTCAGGATCGTCAGCGTCGAGGGCAGCTTCGTCAAGGTGGCGAAGGCCTGATCACCGGCGGACGCGTGCGTCGCACCCGCGACACCCCCGACGCGCCCGCACCCGGACATACAACACACGGAGTAAGCATTCATGACATCGGGTCTGGCAATTGCGCTGGCACTACTGGTTTTTGTCGTCATCACCATCGCCAAGGGCGTCCGCCTCGTGCCGCAGGGCGAAGAATGGGTCGTCGAGCGTCTGGGCAAGTACTACGGCACCCTGCGCCCCGGCCTCAACATCCTCATTCCCTACCTCGACAACGTCGCCTACAAGCTGATTACCAAGGATCTCATCCTCGACGTACAGGAACAGGAGGTCATCACCCGCGACAACGCGGTGATCCGCACGAACGCCATTGCCTTCGTGAAGATCACCGACCCGGTGAAGGCGGTGTATGGCGTCACTGATTTCTCCGAGGCCATCCGTAACCTGATCATGACCACGCTGCGCTCGATCGTCGGCGAGATGGAACTCGACGAGGCGCTGTCCTCGCGCGACAAGATCAAGACCCGCCTGCGCGAGAGCATCGCCGACGAAGCGGTGGACTGGGGCCTGACGGTGAAGTCGGTCGAGATCCAGGACATCAACCCGTCCGATTCGATGCAGCGCGCCATGGAAATGCAGGCTGCGGCAGAACGCGAACGAAAGGCTGCGGTGACGAAGGCCGAGGGCGCCAAGCAGGCGGCGATTCTCGAGGCTGAAGCCCGTCTTGAAGCCGCAAAGCGCGATGCCAGCGCCCAGGTGATGCTGGCCGAAGCGTCGGCCGAGTCGATCCGTCGCGTAAGCAACTCGATCGGCGACCAGACCACGCCAATGCTGTACCTGCTTGGCGAGAAGTACATTGCGGCCATGGAAAGCCTCAGCGAATCGAGCAATGCGAAGGTCGTCGTACTCCCGGCGGACCTGCAGGAAACCCTGCGCGGACTCGTCGGCAAGGTTGGCATGCGCAGCTGATTTCAGGCCCGCACCGTGGCTCGCGTCAATTTCCAGCGGGAAAGAACGCCGGCCACAGGAACCTCTGCGGGCACAATGCGCTCTGCCTTCCTGTATTCCAAACGGACATGACAATGCTTCGCACGCTGAAAGACCTCTTCAACAGCTTCGCACCGGCCAGCGAGGGCGCGGTCGGCGGTCACGACGAACATACGCTGCAACTGGCCACCGCCGTGCTGCTGGTGGAAGTAATGCGCAGCGATGCCGAGGTGGATGAAACTGAACGCGCAGCAATTCTTTCCGCACTCGGCAAGCGCTTCGGGCTGGGCGGCGACGAGCGCGCACGCCTGCTCGAACTCGCCGAAACCGCGTCGAGCGAGGCGGTGGATTTTCACCGCTTCACCTCACGCATCAACAATGGCTTCGACGCCGGGGAAAAGGCCCGCGTGATCGAACTGATGTGGGAGATCACCTACGCCGACGGCCATCTCAGCAATCACGAGAACCACCTGATGCGCAAGATCGCCGACCTGCTGCACGTGTCGCATGCCGACTACATCAGCGCCAAGCAACGCGCGCGCGCGAGCACACGCACGTCCTGACCCACGAGATCTGTCCCACGACCTCTGACCCAGGGTCTCTGACGCAAGACACCCAACGCAAGACACCCGACGCAAGCCCGTTCAGACCTTGAAGCGCACCACCTTCTGTTCGAGTTCGGTCGCCAGCGTGCGCAGTGACGCCGCGGTGTTTGCCGTATCGCTCACTGCGGCACTGTTGTCCTCGGCCCGCTGGGCGATGCGCTCCACATTGCGGGCAATTTCGGCACTCGCACTGCTTTGTTCGCGCAGCGCAAGCGAGATATCGCTCACTGCGCGCAGGACCTCACGCGCCCCATCGTTGATCTGAGCCATCGACTGACCCGCGCGGGTCGTCAGTTCAGCCCCGTCGCGCACGCGGGCCACGCCGGCCTGCATCGAATCGACCGCGTTTTCCGTGCCCTGACCGATCGACGAAGCCATCTCGGTAATCTCTTCGGTCGCCGCCGCGGTGCGCTCGGCCAGCTTGCGCACTTCGTCGGCAACCACCGCGAAGCCGCGCCCGCTCTCGCCCGCACGCGCCGCCTCGATTGCGGCGTTGAGCGCAAGCAGGTTGGTCTGATCCGCGATCTGCTTGATGACGACGACCATGGAACCGATCTGCCGCGCCTTCTCACCCAGCTCGCCGATGACCGCGGCCGATGAATGCACGGCCTCGGCAATCCGCTCCATCTCGCTCACGGTCTTCCGCATGACCTCGCCGCCATCGGTGGAGAGCTGATCGGAGGTCTCCGCAAGGCCTTGCGCAGTCGCCGCGTGGCGCGAGATCTCGTCGATCCCGACCGTCATCTCCTCGATTGCCGCCGCCATGCCGGTGGCCGCCTCGCTCTGCGACGAAGAGCCGGCCGCCACATTCCTGGCCGCATCCGACATCTCGGAGGATGCACGCACGAGCCGTTCCCCGCCGCGCTGAATTTCGCCGATCAGGCCCCCGACATCCTTTGCAATCGCATTGAATGCGTCGGCCACGTCAAGCAGTTCATCCCTGGCACTGAAGGACACGCGCGTGCGGTAATCACCACCTGAAAGCTGCTTCGCGCCCAGATTGAGCTCGCGCACCGAGCGCAGAATCGAAAAATAGATCCCGAAAAGGAGGTAGCCGGCAAGGAGCAGCGCGACCGCTGCGACCGCAACCTCGAAGTAGAGCTTGTTCCACAGCCGGTCGAGACGCTCAAGCAGCAGGCGCTCGGCCTCAGGGCGCAGGGACTCCCGGTAGTGCTTGAGCACGACATCGATCGCGCCGGTTCCGATGTTGAAGAATTCCGCCGGTGCCACCCCGAAGCCCTGCTCCAGCACCTCGGTCTGCGCGGCATCGCGGAAGCGTCCGACACCGGCCTCGACCTGTTCGAGCGCAGCGCCTAGCGATCCCTTCAGCGAAGTGTTGTCGCGTAACGCACGTCCGAGGCGGTCGCGCAACTGAGCCTCGGTCATCGCGAGTTCGGCCAGTTGCGCCACAACATGACGTTCGTCACCCGGCATCAGCACCCCACGGGCAATGATCCCGGTCGCCCGTCCGCGCAGGCGCCCGAGGCGTTCGGTGAGATCGGGGACCGAGTGCAGCATCGGGTCGATCAGGTTGTAGGTGGCGCCTTCCGGGTCGAGGGAAAGATTGGACGCATCGCCGATGTCACCGATCCAGCCGAGCATGCCCTCGATGGCCTGCGAATGGGCGCGAAAATTGTCGGACGCCGGCAACTGCAGGCCGTCCACGAGCAGTGCCTGCAGGTCCTTGCGAATTGCTCGCCACCGCGCCTGCAGGACATCCCATTCGGGCATGCGCCCGAGCTCCGCATCGACTGCGGCCATCGCGTCCTGCACGCCAAGGGCCTTCTCCGCCAGTTGCGGTCTCAGCGCTTCGCTCCCGCCGAGCACGCCGGCCGACAGGCCGCGGTGCTGCTGACTCAGCACGAGTACCGAATAGGCCTTGTCGAGCACACCGAGACCGGAAACCTCACGCTCGGTAAAGGAGATGTTCTGACGCAGGCCAACGTACACCTGCGACAGCAGCACCGCTGTCCCCAGCGCACAGACGAGGGCGATGATCGCGAACTTCCAAGGGTAGCGAAATCGATCAAGCAGCCCCATCACGGGACGAAACAGTATATCCACGGCGTGCGCTCCTGCAGTCGGCGCACCATGACGCAATATGCGCATGGCGGCAGTGTGCTCAGAATAGCAGCCCGGAATGGGGCGTCATCTGCGGATCTGAAGGGTAAGTCTGGCCGTTTTCCTGCCTTAGAGGCCACGCGCTGCAGCAATCGAAAAGTAGCGAACCGTGTCAAGAACCGCTGTGAGATCAAGCGTTTCCACCTGCAGACGGCGCTGGAGCAGGCGCCGCCCGGTCACGAAGCCAGACACCTGGGCGAGGAAGGCATGTGCGAGCAACATGGTCGCCTCTGCATCCGGCGGCAACCCCTTGAGTCGGGCAACGAGATCGCAGACCAGCTGATGGACCGGAAGCAGCATCTGGTCGAATATCATGTCGAAGGCGGCCGAAGGCGCCAGTTGCTCGCGCACGAAGAACGCATAATGCAGCAGCCCTTGCTCGCTGCCGGCAACGATATCGACACAGGCGACGATGAAATCGGCGAGCAAGGTCCCGACATCCGCGTCAGGCGCATCAAGCCCCGCGCGTGCAGTCGCGATCGCCTGCCTGATCCTGTCGCCATTGGTGTCGCACAGATGCTGGGCAACCGCCAGATAGACGCCCTGCTTGCCACCGAAGTGATACGGAATCGCAGCCTGATTCACCCCGGCGCGCGCTGCCAGCAAACGCGTGGTGACGGCCTCGTAGCCAACGCCGCCAAAGAGCTCGAGCCCGGCCGCAACCAGCCGCGCACGGGTCGCTTCGCCGGGAACCTCCGGCAGGGCCCTGTCATTCGCGCTCATGATCCGTCCTCCCCATTCAGCCCTGTGTCACCGACTTGCGGAAGCGATGCTGGGCGGCCGCAAAGAACACGGCGCCAATCACGCCGATCGCCAGAAACTGTGGCCACACCGCCTCAAAGCCTGCTCCGCGGTAAAGCACCCCTTGCGCGAGCTTGATGAAATGCGGCGTCGGTGCGACCGTCATCACCTGCTGCACCAGCTCGGGCATGCTCTCCTGCGGTGTCACCCCGCCCGACAGCAGTTGCAGGGGGATGATCACCAGGATGATCAGCAAACCGAACTGCGGCATCGAGCGTGCAAGCGTGCCGAGAAAGATGCCGATCGACGCGGTTGAAAAGAGATAGAGCGCCGCAGCCAGCAGGAACAGGGGAACCGAGCCCGCGATCGGCACCTCGAGCAGGCGATGCACCACCACGAGCAGCCCGACACTTGCGGCCAGCAGCACCACAAGCCCGTTGGCCCAGACCTTGGCCACCATGATCTCGAACGCACTCAGCGGCATCACCAGCAGGTGCTCCAGCGTGCCGTGCTCGCGCTCGCGGATGAAGGCGGCGCCCACCAGAATGATGGACAGCATGGTGATGTTGTTGATCACCTCCATCATGCCGCCAAACCACATGCCGTTCAGGTTGGGATTGAAGCGCACCCGCGGCAGCAGCTCGACCGGCGACGCCGCACTCACCTTCGCGCCATGACCGACGAAATTGAGCACCTCGCCGGCAATGATGCTCTGGATGTAGCCCGAGCCGATGAAGGACTGCGACATGATGGTGGCGTCGATGTTGAGCTGTATCACCGGCTGCCGGCCAGCCACCAGATCGCGCTGAAAGTGAGCAGGAATCACGATCGCAAACGAGTACTCGCCACGATCGAGCCCCTCGTCCATCCTGCTCGAGTCGATCAGCTGCGGCACACGGAAGTACGGTGGATAGAGTGCGTCGACAATCTGTGCCGACAGCTGCGAACCATCTTCATCGACGACCGCAACCGGCGCGTTGTGAAGTTCGCGCGACATGCCGGTCGCCGCAACGTAAAGCCCGACGGTGAAAGCCCATACGATCACAATGAGCAGGATGCGGTCGGCCGCGAGGCTGCGCAGCTCCTTGACGCCCAGGCGACCGATGTTTGCCAGCCGGCCACGACGGATTTCAGCCATGACTCAATCCTCCTGCTTGCGGAGCAAGAGCACGCACAGCCCGATCAGGACCGGCACGAACAGCATCAGCATGCCGATCGGCGCCTGCAGGCTGGCGAGCCCCAGATCCTTGGTGAAGATGCCGCGGCTGATCAGCAGAAAATAGGTTGCCGGCCACAACTCACCCACCACCCGGCCGAAGCCGTCGAGCGAAGTCACCGGATCGGTGAGGCCGGCAAACTGGATGGTCGGCAGCATGGTCAGGATCGCGGTGGCCGCAAGCGCTGCAATCTGGGTGCGGGTGAAGCTCGACACCAGCAAGCCGATCCCGGTGGTCGCGGTGACGTAGATCAGCGCCGCAGCGGACAGCAGCAGTACGCTGCCCTTGACCGGCACCTGAAACACCAGCACTGCCAGCAGCACCAGGCCGAAAAAGCTGACCATCGAAAGTCCGATATAGGGCAGCTGCTTGCCGAGCAGAAACTCGAGCCGGGTCACCGGGGTGACGTAGAGATTGGTGATGGAGCCCAGTTCCTTCTCGCGCACCACCGACAATGCGGTCAGGATGGCCGGAATGAACACCAGCAGCAGCGGAATCACGGCCGGCACCATCGCATTCAGGCTCTTGAAGTCCTGGTTGTAGCGGTAGCGGGTTTCGATGCTCACCGGCAAGGACACCGGAACGCGGCCGGTGCGGCTGGCAACCAGCTCGGTCATGGTCTGCGCGTGCAGGCCGATCACATAGCCGCGCAAGGTCTCGCCACGGAACGGCATGGCACCGTCGATCCACGCCGCGAGGCTGGGAACGTCGCCACGGCGAAGGTCGCGACCGAAGCCGGCCGGGATCTCCAGCGCGAGTGCGAGTTCGCCGCTCTGCATGCGACGGTCGAGTTCGTCCGAGTCGCGGATCGGCGCCTGCTCGACGAAGTAGCGACTGCCACCGATGTTCTCGATCACCATGCGGCTCTCCGGCGTATCGTCCCGGTCGAGCACCGCAAAGCGCAGGTTTTCGACATCGAGCGTAATGCCGAAACCGAGGATCAGCATCAGCAACACCGAGCCCAGCAACGCAAAGGTGAGACGGATCGGATCGCGACGCAATTCCAGCATCTCGCGGTAGGCATAGCCGAGCAGCCGTCTCAGACTGAACGCGGCATGCCGGTGATTCGCCGCGGAAGCCGCTGCGGCAGGTGGAGCCACCACGGCAGCCCCCGCTTCCGCAGCGGCCGGAGCGCCGCCGCCGGCGTTCGTATCAGGCCCGATCGCCTTCTCCAGCACCTCGATGAAGGCGGTCTCAAGCGTATCGGTCGCATGCGCGGCCTTCAGTGCTGCCGGCGTGTCACTGGCCAGCACACGGCCGGCATGCATCAGGCTGATGCGATCACAGCGCTCGGCCTCGTTCATGAAGTGGGTGGAGATGAAGATGGTCACGCGCTGCTCGCGCGAGAGTTCGATCAGCAAGGCCCAGAACGCATCGCGCGCCACCGGATCAACCCCGGAGGTGGGCTCGTCCAGAATCAGCAGGCGCGGCTCGTGCACCACTGCGACGGCGAGCGACAGGCGCTGACGTATGCCCAGCGGAAGGTTCTCGGAAACCGTGTCGGCCTGCTCTTCCAGCCCGAAACGCTGCAAGAGCCCGTCGACCCGCGACGCAATCCGCTCGGGTGGCAGATGAAAGAGATGCGCATGCAGATCGAGGTTCTGGCGTACCGTCAGTTCGCCGTACAGCGAGAATGCCTGCGACATGTAGCCGACCTGGCGGCGGGTTTCGAGCGAACGCGCATCGATGACCTTGCCGAACAGCAGGGCGCTGCCCTCGCTCGGCGGCAGCAGGCCGGTGAGCATCTTCATCGTCGTGGTCTTGCCACAACCGTTGGAGCCGAGAAAGCCGAAGATCTCGCCCTCGCCGATGCGAAAGCTCACGTGATCGACGGCAGTGAAGTCGCCAAAGCGCTGGGTCAGGCCTTCGGCCTCGATCACCCAGTTATCGTCGTTCTCCGGTCGTGGCGGAATCGTCAGCGCATGGTGCGTGCCGCGCCGGGCTTCGGGCAGCAAGGCGATGAACACCTCTTCCAGCGTGTCCTTGCCGGTCAGGGAGCGCAGTGCGTCAGGGCTGCCGGAGCCCAGCACTTTGCCGTCATCCATCGCTGCCAGCCAGTCGAAGCGCGCAGCCTCTTCCATGTAGGCCGTCGCCACCAGCACACTCATGCCCGGACGGCCGCGGCGGATACGGTCGATCAGTTCCCAGAACTGACGTCGTGACAAGGGATCGACACCCGTGGTGGGCTCGTCGAGGATCAACAGGTCGGGATCGTGGATCAGCGCGCAGCACAATCCGAGCTTCTGCTTCATGCCGCCCGACAGCTTCGCAGCGGGACGATCGCGGAAAGCCGAGAGACCGGTCGCCGCGAGCAGTTCGGTGATGCGACGCTCGCGCTCATGTGCCCCCTGGCCGAACAGGCGGCCAAAGAAATCGACGTTCTCGAATACCGACAGCGTCGGGTACAGATTGCGCCCCAGACCTTGCGGCATGTAGGCAATGCGTGGCTGCACCCGGCTGCGGAAATGACGATCGCCGATGTCGCCACCGAGCACCTCCACCGCACCCGTCTGGATCTTCCGCGCCCCGGCCAGCAAGGCCAGCAGCGATGACTTGCCAACGCCATCCGGTCCGATGAAGCCCGCCATGCACCCTCCCGGAACCTCGAGATCGATGTCCTCGATCGCGGCCAGCGTACGATAACGCAGCGTGACGCCGCTCAGGCGGGCAACGGGTTGGTGGAGTGCGCCAGACATGGCATTACCTCGCGGGCAGGCTGTCTGGCCACGGCTGCGTGGCATCGAGGCGCAGCCAGCCCACGGCCGGCATCCCCGGCTTGATCACGTCCGGATGGGCGGCAAGCCAGTCGGCATCAAGCTGGAGCTTGACCCTGAACATGAGCTTCTCGCGCTCGTTGCGGGTTTCGACCTCACGCGGCGTGAATTGCGCACGCTCGGCAACGAAGCTGACCCGAGCAGGCACCGCTTCCGCTCCAAGCGCATCGACCTGAAGGCGCGCCTCGGCACCCAGCTGCACCTGACCCGCCGTCTCCGCAGGCACGAATACGGTCATGAAGACATCAGACGGATCGAGCACCGTCAGCACCCGCGCACCGGACGCCAGCACTTCGCCGGGTTCGGCAAGCCGGTACAGCACCCGGCCGCTTACCGGCGCAAGGAGCCGGGCGTCATCCAGGTTGCTGCGGATGCGGGTCACATTGGCCTCGGCGGCAAGCACAGCTGCATCTGCAGCCTCCACCCGCAGGCGGCTCGCAGCCAGCGCAGCATCGGCCTGTTGCACCGCGTTGCGGTCCTGGTCCAGCCGCTGCGGCGACAGGAACTTGCGTGCCACCAGTTCCTGAGTGCGCTTCAGTGTTGTCGCCGCGAGGGCACGTTCGCTCTGGTAGCGGAGTACGGTTGCACGCGCCTCCGCAGCCGTCTGTCGGGCCTGCTGAACCAGCGCCTCAGACTGCAGCAACTGGGCCTGCAAATCGCGGGCGTCGATCAGGCCGAGCTCATCACCCTGCTCAACAAGATCCCCCTCCTTTGGGCCGAGCGCCATCAGGCGCCCCGACAATCGGGTTGCGACGTCGTACGAGGTCGACTCAAGACGACCGTTGCCAGACACGAGATTGGGCTGCGACTCGGACGCCGCCATGCCCTGCCAGACGGCGACTGCACCTGCGAGCGCGAGGACAAGAACGAGCACGAGCCAGGCTGACTTGTGCGAAGAAGAACGGGAAACCATGATGCATCCCCTCGAATGGGTGGCACGCGGTCCCGGTCGGCAAGCATGGTGTTCCAACCGGGATCCGCTGCCATTCATTTGAATGAATTATTCAAATTACTGCATTGATGGTCATCAAACATTGATCAGAAAGTGGTTTTTCCGATGCAGGTCGGCAGGTAAAGCCGCGTGCGCTAGAATGCGCCGTCCAGCCCCCCAATCTCGGGGCACGTCCGTTCACGAGCCTGCTACATGACCAATTACACCGAACTCAACGCCCCCTATGGCCCGCTGGTATCCCGGATCGAGAGCGAAGCAACGATCATTGGTGACCAGATCCTGAAGATCGACCATTTTCTGAACCACCGTATCGAGCCCGCATTCATCATGGAGCTGGGCCGCGAACTTGCCCGCCGTCTCTCCGCCTACCAGCCCTCGGTGATCCTGACCGCAGAAGCCAGCGGCATCGCCCCGGGACTGGTCGTCGCACAGGCGCTGAACGTCCCCCTCGTGTATGCAAAAAAATACGCACCGCAGGTCGAATCGCCTTTCATCTCGCGTGTCATCCCGTCGCCGACCAAGGGCGGCGAAACCAAGCTCGTGCTGTCCCAACGCTACATCCAGTCGGGTGCGCGCGTCGTAATCGTTGACGACTTCCTCTCCAATGGCCGTACCGCAGTTGCGCTGGTCGAGATGGCCCGCGAGGCAGGAGCGGTGGTGCTCGGCGCAGGCTTTGTGGTCGAAAAGCGTTTCAAGCATGGACATGAGTCCATCGCCGCATTGAACGTACCCGTTGCCACCCTGGCCCAGGTCGAACGGCTGGAGAACGGCAAGGCCATCCTGCATCAGCCGGCACCCTGAACCCGGAAGATGCTGGCTGCTCAATCAGCAGCCAAGGCAGGGGGAATTTCGCCTCGATACTCCCCCCGTTCCTGCCACCCGCGCTAAACTGCAGCAACCTCATGCTGGATGGAAAGCAAGATGCAAGACTTTGACGCGCAGGCACAGGCCTTCTCGGAGCAGATCGAAGCCGAGCTCGAAGACGGACGACTGAACTTTCCAACCTCCCTCGACGTGTCATTGAGAGTCAAGCGTCTGGCCGACGATCCGGACTCCTCGCTCGACTCCATCGCCTCGGTGGTGAAGGCCGAGCCTGTCCTCAGTGCCAAGGCTGTTCGCATGGCCAATGCCGTCCTCCTCAACCCCTACGGCTCGCGCATCGCCGACGTGAATACCGCCGTCAAACGCATCGGGCTGGCCTCCCTTCGCTGCCTCGCTTTCGCCGTCGCAGCAGAGCAGCTTTCGCAGGATCATCGCTCCAAGCACATGCGCCTGATCGCGAGCGGGTTGTGGATGCACTCGGTGGATGTGGCGTCGTGGTCCTATGCCCTCGCACGTCACCTGCGCACCGTTAATCCGGACACTGCCATGCTCGCCGGCATGATGGTCGATATCGGACAGTTCTTCCTCCTGGCCCGCGCATCGGCCTATCCTGCCCTGGAAGAAAACCTCGAACGCTTCGCCGAATTCGTTTCGGTCTGGAACGAACCGGTTGGTCGTGCGATTCTCGAAGTGTTCGAACTGCCGGAAGACGTGCTCGACGCGTTCGAATATGAAAATCCCTACGGCGGCTCCTGGCCTCCGGAAAACCTCGCCGATCTGATTTTCGTGGCTTCGCTCGCCGCCGAGACCCCGAACCCTTTCGACTCGGCACTTGGCATTCAGCGTCGCCCCGAACTGTTCGACTCGTGCATCGCCGGCATCGAGAAGGACAAGCTTGATGCGCTCCTCGACGCCGCTCGCGCGGGAAAAATGGAAATGCTTGCTGCAGTTTGCGGCTGATCAGGCCGGCCCGTACATCCGGCTGCGCAGACTTGCTGCGGCATGGGCGACGGCGAGATTTGCCTCGGGGAAGAACTTGCCCAGGGTGATGAAGCCATGAACCATGCCTTCAGCCTGAAATTGCTCGATCGCCCCGCCTTCGTCTGACACTCTCGCCGCGAAGGCGGCACAGTCGTCGACCAGCGGGTCGCATTCTGCCGTGATCAGGAGCATGGGCGGCAGGCCCGCCAGCGACCTTGCACGCATCGGCGAGGCACGCCAGTCTTCAGAGTTTCCCTCGGGCAGGTAGCGTGTGAAAAACCACTCCAGGCTTTCCTTGTCCAGAAAGAACCCGTCACTGTAGCGCGCTCGCGAAGGACGCTCGCTCAGGATCTCAGTGCTCGGGTAGATCAGCAGTACGTAAGCCGGCGTCACCCCACCCGCATCGCGCAGGGCAAGCGCGGTGACCACCGAAAGGTTCCCGCCCGCGCTGTCGCCGCCGAGCGAGATTCTCGACGGGTCGATGGCGAGCAGTTCAGCCTGATCGACCGACCAGTCGAATGCGAGGCGTGCATCATTCACTGCAGCCGGAAAGGGATTCTCCGGTGCCAGGCGATAGTCAACCGACATCACCGCACAACCGCTGCCATTGGCGAGCTCTCGACACAGTACGTCATAGCTCTCGACATCGCCGACACACCAGCCACCGCCGTGAAAATAGATCAGCATGGGCAATGCCGTTGCCGGGCTCGCCTGCAAAGGGCGGTAGTAACGCGCGAGCAGCACGCTGCCATCGGGCCGCCCGATGGGAACTTCGGTCACCGATGCGACGGCAGGTGCGTCCGGGCGAAAGGCAAACTGCAGCTTCTGAAAGGAATGCCGCGCCTGAAGGTGTGTTAGCTCATGAAAGCGGGGTGCACCGACGCGATACACCATATCGAGAAGAGACTGAGCCTGAGGCGAGAGAGGCATGGATAACACATGCCCGGCGTCATCAGCCGGGCATCCTGAAAGTGGTTGATGATGACCGGATTGTAACCAGCACCACGCAAAATAACTGCCGATAACGTGCAGTTGACCACGAGCGCAGCCGTCTTCGGAGGGACCAGCTGCGCATGAAGACATAGAATGGACCCATAAACCTATCAGAGCCCACACAAAAAGGAGCCCAGATGACAGCAAGCCCAGGGAAGCCGGCCAGCAGAAAATCGAGCAACGGCACCACGCCCCCGCGGAAAAGCCGCAAGCCCCGCCCGGTGAGCGAAGGCGACACCTCACCCGCGCTCGATGCGCTGTCGCTTGAGCAGTTCGAGATCGAGCAGGCTGTCGACGGCGCACGCGGAAGCACCGAAATGGCGGTGGGTGACATCCTCTCCAAAGCGGCAGGCGCCACTGTCAGCGAGGTCACAAAATCGCTCGAGGCCGTTCTTGCAGGCGCGTCTCCAGACGACGCACAGCTGCTGCGCAAGACCCTTCTTGCTGTCGGAGGGAGCCCAGCGCCGGCATCGACACGACCGGACGACGAACTCGCACCTGACTGGCGCATCGGCGCCTACCCGTACAAGAACCTCATGTCCCGGCGCAACTACGAAAAACAGAAGTACCGCCTGCAGGTCGAACTGCTCAAGCTTCAGGCCTGGGTCAAGGAGACCGGCCAGCGCGTCGTGATTCTGTTCGAAGGCAGGGACGCTGCCGGCAAGGGTGGCACCATCAAGCGTTACATGGAGCACCTGAATCCGCGGGGCGCGCGCGTGGTCGCGCTCGAGAAGCCCTCGGAAATGGAACGTGGCCAATGGTATTTCCAGCGCTACATCCAGCACCTTCCGACCGCGGGCGAAATCGTGCTGTTCGACCGCTCGTGGTACAACCGTGCCGGTGTCGAGCGCGTCATGAACTTCTGCACCCCCGACGAATACAGCGAGTTCATGCGCCAGGTGCCGGAATTCGAGCGCAACCTTGTGCGCAGCGGAATACACGTAGTCAAGTTCTGGTTCTCGGTCAGCCGTGAAGAGCAGCTCCGCCGCTTCAAGGAACGCGAATCGCATCCGCTCAAGCAATGGAAGCTGTCACCGATCGACCTTGCCTCCCTCGACAAGTGGGACGACTACACCAAGGCCAAGGAAGCGATGTTCTTCTATACCGACACGGCGGACGCACCGTGGACGGTCGTGAAGTCAGACTGCAAGAAGCGCGCACGCCTGAACGCGATGCGCTACGTCCTGCACAAACTGCCCTACTCGAACAAGGACCTCGACCGGATCGGCCCACTCGATCCGCTGCTGGTCGGCCGTGCCAACGTGGTGTACGAGCGCGGCGAAAAGGACACACCGATTCTCTAGCACCGTGGCCGTGGCGCACGGTGCTAGCCGTACCCCCGATGCTGGTCTTGACCGGTTCAGCGAAGATGGGGAGCGGCGAGGAACAGCGCCGTGACCGTCTTGCTGTCGGTAATCCGGCCGTCGAGCACAGCGGCAGTGGCCTCGGATGGCGAGAACGTCAGAATTTCGAGGAACTCGCCTTCGTCCCACTGATGTCCTACGTGCGTGAGTCCTGTGGCGAGGAAGACCTCGATGCGCTCGTCTGAATAGCCGATGCAAGGATGCATGACACCGAGGTGTTGCCAGACGTCGGCGACATACCCCGTCTCTTCCCTGAGTTCGCGCTTCGCACAGTCGAGAATATCCTCCCCTGCGTCGATCTTGCCTGCAGGAAGTTCGAGGAAGCTGCGATTGAGCGGATAGCGGAACTGCCGCTCGAAAATCAGCGCTCCATCGGGCATCACCGCGACGATGACGACAGCCCCTGGATGGCGGATGTATTCGCGAACAGATTCTCCTCCATCAGGCAGACGCACTCTGTCGCGCGAAACCTTCAACAGCACGCCATCGAAAACCCGCTCGGTTGAGAGTGGTGTCTCCGCAAGTGGGTCCTGATCATCCTTGTTCATGTTCTTGCCGCCTCATCTCACAGGCGCCCATCCGCCGCAGCGCAGCCGGATGAGCGCACCTTCACACAGCACGCACGGCCCTTCCTGCTGCAACCTGCTCGAGGCAGATGTGCGAACAGAAAGCAGCGGTCGAAAAAAACAGAAAGGGCGAACACCATTCACGGTCGTTCGCCCTTTCGACGCTCAGTCAGCTGTTACTGCTGCCCTTTCACCACCCCTCAAGCGTCAGAGCGATGCAAGCAGCGCGTAGGCACAGATCGACATCAAGGCCTGCGGAGCAATCCCAAGCGCCGCAACGGCAATACCGTTGGCCGAGAGCATGACGCGCAGTTCAGCAGGCGCATGGATCGGCGCCGTATCGAGCGGTTCGTCGAAGTACATGACCTTCACCACGCGCAGGTAGTAGAAGGCACCAATGACCGACATCACCACCGCGACCGCAGCAATCCAGAAGTAGCCTGCGGCAACCACCGCCTGCAGAACCGAAAGCTTGGCGAAGAAGCCGATGAAGAAAGGAACACCGGCCATCGAGAACATGACAAACATCATGACGGCCGCAAACCACGGGCTGCGCTTGTTGAGACCCTTGAAATCGTCGATCCGCTCGGCTTCGAAACCGGCGCGCGACAGCAGGATGATCATGCCGAAGGACGCCAGGCTCATGATCACGTAGGCCACGGCATAGAACATTGCCGAACTGTAGGCGTTCAGTGCGAAATGGCGCTCGCCTTCGACCACGCCCGACAACAGGCCAAGCAGCATGAAGCCCATGTGAGAGATGCCGGAATACGCCAGCATGCGCTTGATGTTCGTCTGCGAAATCGCAGCAAGGTTACCGAGAATGATCGATGCCACTGCAACGAACATGAGCATCGTCTGCCACTGCTCGGCGATGTCGAACAGGCCCCAGATCAGCAGGCGCACGGCCATTGCAAAGGCTGCGAGCTTGGGCGCCGTCGCAATGATCAGGGTCACGGCCGTCGTCGCGCCCTGATACACATCGGGCACCCACATGTGGAAGGGAACCACGCCGAGCTTGAACGAGATACCGGCAACCAGGAAAACCAGACCAAAGAGCAGTACCGACTTGTTTGCCGCCTGGTTGTAGACCGACTGGGCAACACCGGAGAACTCAAGCGTGCCGGTCGCACCGTACACCATGGACATGCCGTAGAGCAGCAGACCCGAGGCCAGCGCACCGAGCACGAAATACTTCATGCCCGCTTCGGTCGAGCGTGCCGAGTCACGGTCGAAGGCAACCAGGGCGTACAGCGCCAGCGACATCATCTCGAGACCGATGTACATCGTCAGCATGTGGTTGGACGTCACCATGACCATCATGCCGAGGGTCATCAGAATCGCCAGCAGGTAGTACTCCGGCTTGTCGATGTTGCGGTCTGCGAGGTAGCTGCGACCGTACAGGAGCGCGATGGCCATCGAGAAGTAGATCAGCACCTTCAGAAAGTCGCCCATCAGGTCGCTGATGAACATGTTGCTGAAGGTATAGCTCACCTGACCATCCATGGTAGCGATGGTGATGAACGCCGCCGCAATCAGTGTGAACTGACTCAGGAAGTAGCCGAGTGAGCGTGCAATGCTGCGCGCAAAGGTCGTGGTCAGCATGATCACGAGCGCCATCACGGCGACGAAGATCTCGGCCGCTGCGGGGTAGAAGTCGGGGACAACAAAGTTCATCTTCTGACCAGTCCGGTTAAGTGTCTCGCCTGCTCGCTCAGAGCTTGCTCACGGCAACATGCCGCAGGAGTTCATCCACCGAAGCATGCATCACCTCGGTAAAGGGGAAGGGATAAAGGCCCATCGCCAGCACGAACAGCGCCAGGATGCCAAGAAAGGCAAACTCGCGCCCATTGATGTCATCGAGTTTGGCGACATGGTCGTTTGCGACCGGGCCGAACACGACGCGCTTGTACATCCACAAGGTATAGGCAGCACCCACGATCAGCGTGGTGGCGGCGAGGAAGGCCACCCAGAAGTTGAACTGGACTGCACCCAGCACGACCATGAACTCACCAACGAAACCGCTGGTCGCCGGCAGGCCGGCGTTGGCCATCGCAAACAGCATGAAGAACGCAGCGAACTTCGGCATGCGATGCACGACGCCACCGTAATCGGCGATCTGGCGGGAGTGCATCCGGTCGTAGAGCACGCCGATACAAAGGAACATCGCGGCGGATACGAAACCGTGCGAAATCATCTGAACGAGCGCACCTTCCATCGCCAGCGGGTTGAACATGAAGAAGCCAAGGGTCACGAAGCCCATGTGCGAGATGGAGGAATAGGCCACCAGTTTCTTCATGTCGGCCTGCGCCAGCGCAACGAAGCCGATATAGACGACAGCGATCAGCGACAGGGTGATCACCAGCGGCGCCAGCTGCATCGCCGCATCCGGCACGATCGGCAGCGAGAAGCGCAGGAAACCGTATGCGCCGAGCTTCAGTGCAATTGCAGCCAGCACCACCGAGCCACCCGTCGGCGCCTCGACGTGGGCATCCGGCAACCACGTATGCACCGGCCACATCGGCACCTTGACACCAAACGCCACCAGGAAGGCAAAGAAGATCAGCGTCTGCGCGTCGATCCCGAGCGGCAGCTGATGCCAGTCGAGGATATTGAAGCTGCCACCCGACTCCATGAAGAGGTAGAGCAGCGCAATCAGCATCAGCAGCGAACCGGCCAGCGTGTAAAGGAAGAACTTGATGGCCGCATAGACCCGGTTCGGCCCGCCCCAGATACCGATCACGAGATACAGCGGAATCAGCGAAGCTTCGAAGAAGACATAGAACAGCACACCATCCAGCGCGGAGAAGATCCCGTTCATCAGACCCGACATGATCAGGAACGCAGCCATGTACTGGGCGACCTTCTGCTCAATGACCTGCCATCCCGCGACCACCACGATCACGGTAATGAAGGCGTTGAGGATCACGAACAACACCGAGATCCCGTCCACACCGAGGTGGTAGTTGATGTTGAACCGGGGCACCCAGGGCATGAGTTCAACGAACTGCATCGCACTCGTGCCGACGTCGAAGCCGGTGTAGAGGGGAAGCGTCACGACGAGGCCGGCAATCGCCACCAGCAGTGCTAACGCACGTGCCATCGGGGCGTTGCGGTCGGAGCCAGTGGCGAGCACCAGCAGCCCGCCAATAATTGGCACCCAAACCGCCAGACTGAGGAGGGGAATGTCCGTCATCGTTGCTTTCCGTTCTGTGCGCCGCAAGCGGCGCGTTCGACCTTGTTGTTGTGTCCCTGCGCGTTGCGTTCTTGCTTAAGCACGATTGAGCCAGAATGTCAGCAGAACGAACACGCCAATGATCATGGTGAAGGCGTACTGATACAGGTGCCCGGTCTGGAACAGACTGGAAATCCGCGACACCCAGCCCACCAGCTTCGCAGTGCCATTCACGACCACACCGTCGATCAGGCCCTGATCACCCCCCTTCCACAATGCCTTGCCGAGCAGGCGAGCACCGCCCGCGAAGACAATCTCGTTGAACCGGTCAAAGTAGTACTTGTTCTCGAGCAGCGTGTGCAGCGGCTTGAAGGTGCGCTGGATCGCAGCGGGAATCCCCGGATTGACCATGTAGAAGTACCAGGCCACCGCAACACCGCCCATTGCCAGCCAGAACGGCGCCGTCTGCAGCCCGTGCAAGGCCATTGCGATCGGACCATGGAAGTTCTCGGCAAGCTCGCTCAGTCCGACATGGTTTTCACCGAAGAAGATGACGCCCTTGAACCATTCGCCGAACAGCATCGGTTCGATGGTGAAGAAACCGATCAGCACCGACGGAATGGCCAGCAGGATCAGCGGCACGGTCACGACCAGCGGCGACTCGTGCGGCTTCTGTCCCGGAGCCAGGCCGTGATGATGGTCGGCTGCAGGCTCCTCGTCATCGTGGTCTCCGTGGTGCTCGTGATGCCCGTGGTCCTGCCCGAAGCGTTCCTTGCCGTGGAAGACCAGGAAGTACATGCGGAAGGAGTAGAACGCGGTGACAAATACGCCCAGCAACACGCAGAACAGCGCATAGCCTGCACCGGGGATCGTCGAGGCATGAACGGCTTCGATGATCGAGTCCTTGGAATAGAAGCCGGAGAAGAACGGGAATCCGATCAGTGCCAGCGAACCCAGCAAGGAGGTGAACCAGGTGATGGGCATGTACTTCCACAGACCGCCCATGTTGCGCATGTCCTGATCGTGATGCATGCCGATGATGACCGAACCGGCGCCAAGGAACAGCAAGGCCTTGAAGAAGGCGTGCGTCATCAGGTGAAACACCGCGGCGGAATACGCAGACACGCCGAGCGCCACGGTCATGTAGCCGAGCTGCGACAGCGTCGAGTACGCAACCACGCGTTTGATGTCGTTCTGGATGATGCCGAGGAAACCCATGAACAACGCCGTGGTGGCACCAATGATGAGAACGAAGGACAGCGCGGTATCCGACAGTTCGAACAGCGGTGACATGCGCGCCACCATGAAGATACCGGCGGTCACCATGGTCGCTGCGTGGATCAGCGCGGAGATCGGCGTCGGACCTTCCATCGAGTCGGGCAGCCAGACATGCAGCGGCACCTGGGCCGACTTGCCCATCGCGCCGATGAAGAGGCAGATACAGATCGCGGTCAGCAGCGGCCAGCCGGTCACGTCCATCGTCATCCCGGCGAGCTCGTTCGACTTGGCGAACACTTCCGCGTAGTTGAGGCTGCCGGTGTAGGCAACGATGAGGCCGATGCCGAGCAGGAAACCGAAGTCACCCACGCGGTTGACCAGGAAAGCCTTCAGGTTGGCGTAGATCGCAGTCGGACGCTCGTACCAGAAGCCGATCAGCAGGTAGGACACAAGGCCCACTGCTTCCCAGCCGAAGAACAGCTGAAGGAAGTTGTTCGACATCACCAGCATCAGCATGGAGAAGGTGAACAGCGAGATGTAGCTGAAGAAACGCTGGTAGCCAGGATCTTCCGACATGTAGCCGATGGTGTAGATGTGCACCATCAGCGAGACGAAGGTCACGACCAGCATCATCATCACGGTCAGTGCGTCGATCTGGAAGCCGACCTCGAAGTCGATCCCCCCTGCCTGCATCCAGGTGTAGATCGTTCCGTTGAAGGTGTTGCCCGCCTGAACGTCCTGGTAAATGACCACCGACGCGACCAGTGCGACCGCCACACCGAGAATGGTGACGATGTGCGCCCCGGCACGACCGATCGCCTTGCCAAAGAGACCGGCCATGATCGCGCCAAAGAGCGGCGCGAGCGGCACAAGGAGGTAAAGCTTCTGCATGTCCGTCATCGTGACGCTTCCTTAACCCTTGAGGCTGTCCAGATCATCCACGTGGATCGTGCGCAGGTTGCGGAACAGCACAACCAGGATCGCCAGACCGATTGCCGATTCGGCAGCCGCCACCGTGAGGATGAAGAAAACAAAAACCTGACCAGCGATATCGCCCATGTAGTGCGAGAACGCGATGAAGTTCAGATTGACCGCGAGCAACATCAGCTCGATGGCCATGAGCAGGACAATGAGATTCTTCCGGTTAAGGAAGATCCCGACCACACTGATCGCGAACAGGATCGCGCCCAGGATGAGGTAATGGGAAAGCGAAAGCATCTATGACTCCCTGATCACGCCGACCGCAACCGGCGTGGTTCTTGTTCGCGCCTGTATCACTCTTTCTCGGCTTGCATCTTCACCAGTTCCACGCGTCCTTCGCGCTTCACCGAGACCTGCCGTGCCGGATCGATGTATTTTGTGTTCTTGCGCTTGCGCAGCGTGAGCGAGACCGCCGCCACCATTGCCACCAGCAGCACCAGCGAGGCCAGTTCGAACGGATAGACGTAGTCGGTGTAGAGCACGCGACCCAGTTCCCGAGTATTGCTGAAACCGGCCTGGGGTTCGGGCGGAACGGGCATTGCATCGAGGCCGAAATACTGACCGCCGAGCACCATGGCCATCTCGATCACCAGCAGCACGCCGATCAGCGCGCCAACCGGGAGATAACTCCAGAATCCCTGTCTCAGGCGCTCGAGGTTGATGTCGAGCATCATCACCACGAACAGGAACAGGACCATGACCGCCCCGACGTAGACCATCACCAGCGTGATGGCGAGAAACTCGGCATGCAGCAGCAGCCAGATGCCGCCGGCGTTGAAGAAGGCGAGTACGAGATAGAGCGCGGCATGCACCGGGTTTCTCGCGGTAATCACTTTCAGTGCGGCGAATACGAGGATCGCCGCAAGAAAGTAGAAAACGAAGGTCTTGAATTCCATAGTTCCGTTTCACGGTGCCCGCAGGCACCCTCCCCTTATCTGTACTTCGCTTCCTGCTCGCGATCGGCCGCAATCTGAGCCTCGTGCCGGTCGCCCACTGCAAGCAGCATCTGCTTGGTGTAGTAGAGATCGCCACGCTTCTCACCGTGATACTCGAACACCCGTGTTTCAACGATCGCGTCGACCGGGCAGGCCTCTTCGCAGAAGCCGCAGAAAATGCATTTGGTCAGATCGATGTCGTAACGCGTGGTGCGGCGGGAGCCGTCATCGCGCTGATCGGAATCGATCGTGATCGCCATCGCCGGGCAGACCGCTTCACACAGCTTGCATGCAATACAGCGCTCTTCGCCGTTGGGATAGCGACGCAAGGCATGCAGGCCGCGGAAACGAGCGCTTTGCGGCGTTTTTTCCTCGGGGAACTGAACCGTGATCTTGCGCTGGAAAAAATGCCTGCCGGTCAGGGCGAGGCCCTTGACCAGTTCCTTCAGGAACAGGCTTCCGATGTATTCGTTGGCACCCATGATCTTCAGTACCTCACTTCCAGATCGACAGCGGGGACATCATCCACACCGCCACCACGACCACCCAGACCAGGGTGACCGGAATGAAAACTTTCCAGCCCAGACGCATGATGTGGTCGTAACGGAACCGGGGAAAGGTTGCTCGTGCCCACAGGAACAGGAACAGGATGCATGCCGTCTTGAGCGCCAGCCAGGGGAAACCATCGGGCAGGAAACCCACCGGCGACAGCCAGCCACCAAGGAACAGGATCGAGGTCAGAATCGAAACCAGGATCATGTTTGCGTATTCGGCGAGGAAGAACAGTGCAAACGCCATGCCCGAATACTCAACCATGTGACCGGCCACGACTTCGGCTTCGCCTTCAACGACGTCGAACGGAGCGCGGTTGGTCTCGGCGATACCCGAGATCACGTACACCACGAACATCGGAAACAGGGGCAGCCAGTTCCAGGACAGGAAGGACAGCCCCATGTCGTGGAAACGACCCTCGCCCTGGGAGGTCACGATATCGGTCAGGTTCAGGCTGGCTGAAATCAGCAGCACACAGATCAGCGCGAAACCCATCGACACTTCGTAGGAAACCATCTGCGCGGCAGCGCGCATCGATCCAAGGAAGGGATACTTCGAGTTCGACGCCCAGCCTGCGACGATCACGCCATAGACCTCCATCGAAGTGATGGCGAGCAGGAACAGCAGACCTGCGTTGACGTTTGCAAGCACCATTCCGTCGCTGAAGGGAACCACCGACCACGCAGCGAGCGAAGGGGCGATCGCGAGGATCGGTCCAAGGATGAACAGGCCCTTGTTGGCGCCACTCGGAATGATGATTTCCTTGAGGAGCAGCTTCACGCCATCGGCGATCGGCTGCAGCAGACCGAAGGGACCGACGCGGTTGGGGCCGATCCGGACCTGCATGAAGCCAATGACCTTGCGCTCGGCGAGCGTCAGGTAAGCCACGCAGCCAAGCAGCGGCGCAATGATCGCGACGATCTTTAGCAGCGTCCAGACGGCGGGCCAGGTGGGGCCGAAGAGGTCGGCAACCGGTTGCAGCATCGCTTCCATCAGACTCGCTCCACGCTCAATTCACCGCACATCGGGCCCAGCGCCACGGTCGAAACGTGCGCTGCAGCAATCCGTACGCAACCGTCAGCCACCGTATCGTCCGCAACCGCAGTCAGCTCGACGCAGCCGCTGCCGCTGACTCGCACACGCTCCCCGGAATTAACGCCCAGGCTCGCAAGCGTCGAACCCGACATGCGAGCCGAGGGTGCCGCAGCATCCTTGGTCTTCTGCAGGGAGGGTGCGCGGCGTACCAGCGGATCTGCGAAATAGATCGGCACGTCGGCAACACGCTGCAAGCCTGCAATGGCCGTCGAGCCAGCGATGTCGATGCCGGAGACCGAGTTGCCCAGAGACGCGGGGCTCACCGCACCGAGAACCTCGGCACGCACGGCTTCGGAGTCACCCTGGTCGAAGCCGTCGAGCTGCAACAGGTTTCCGAGGACGCGCAGCACCTTCCAGCCCGGACGCGTATCGCCCAACTGCTTCGCGACTGCGTTGAAACTCTGCGCAGTTCCTTCGCAGTTAACGAAGGTCCCCGAGGTTTCCGAGAACGGCGCAATCGGCAACATCACGTCAGCGGTCTCACGCAGCGAGTCCGATCCGAAGGCGGTCAGCGCAACCACAAGCTGTGCTGACGCAAGCGCGGACGTCGCCAGCGCGCCATCAGCGAAATCAAGTGCCGGCTCAGCGCCCATGACAATGTACGCCTTGCGCGGGTCTTCGAGCATTGCACGGGCATTGAGCCCCGCCCCCGCAGGAACGGCCCCGGCAAGATAAGCGCCCACGCTGTTGGCCGCCTCACCGATGAAGCCGAACACACCGTCGGACAGGCGGGCAATCTCCTGCGCGAGAACCTGAAGCTCGGCAGCACGCGGGTGCTGCACAGCCAGATTACCAAGCCACACGGCAACCTTACGACCACTCGCAAGGCTCTGCGCGATCCCGGTTTCTGATTCCGAAGCGCTTGCGGGCAACTGGGCGCTGAGCCCCTCGCTGACTGCAACGCCCTTCTCGGCTGCAAGCGCGACCACGATCCCGGCAAGGGTCGCAACCATTGCGTCGGGCGCGACCAGCGCACGCTGGCGCACCGGAATCAGCCAATCTTCTGCGGTGGGCCCCACAGCACTGACGTGCAGCCCGCGCTTGGCGGCCTGACGCACACGCTGCGCCAGAAGCGGCGCGTCCTTGCGCAGGAAGCTGCCCACGACCAGCAGGCGGTTGAGATCAGACACACCCGCCACCGGCATGCCCAGCCAGGGAGCAGCGCTGCGCGACGCATCGGCACGGAAATCGGTCTGACGGAGGCGGAAGTCGATGTTGTCCGAGCCAAGGCCGCGAACCAGCTTCTGCAGCAGGTGGAGTTCTTCCACCGTGGAATGCGGAGAAGCAAGTGCGCCGATCGAGGCGGGACTGTAGTCCTTGGAGATTCCCTTAAGTCCGGTCGCAACGAACTCAAGCGCGGTCTGCCAGTCGGTGGCCTTCCATTCGCCACCCTGCTTGATCATGGGCTGGGTCAGGCGATCTTCGCTGGACAGACCTTCGTAGGAGAAGCGGTCCTTGTCCGACAGCCAGCACTCATTGAGCGCTTCATTCTCATGCGGAAGCACGCGCTTGACCACTTCATGCTTGGTTTGCACGATGAGGTTGGCGCCAAGGGCATCATGCGGGCTCACCGACTTGCGACGCGAGAGCTCCCACGTGCGTGCAGCAAAACGGAAGGGCTTGGAGGTCAGCGCACCCACCGGACACAGGTCGATGATGTTGCCGGAGAGTTCGGAATCCACCGTCTTCTCGACAAAGGTCATGATCTCCGCGTGCTCGCCGCGGAAGGCCTGGCCCAACTCCATTTCACCGGCAATCTCTGTCGTGAATCGTACGCAGCGCGTGCAGTTGATGCATCGCGTCATGTCGGTCGACACGAGGGAGCCGAGGTTCTTGTTGAACACGACCCGCTTTTCTTCCTGATAGCGGGACTGGCTGCCACCGTAGCCCACGGCCAGATCCTGCAGCTGGCATTCACCACCCTGGTCACAGATCGGACAGTCCAGCGGATGGTTGATGAGCAGGAACTCCATCACACCCTTCTGCGCCTTGACCGCAAGTTCGGACTGGGTCCAGACCTTCATGCCGTTGGTCACGGGCGTCGCACAGGCGGGCAAGGGCTTGGGCGCCTTTTCCACCTGCACCAGGCACATGCGGCAGTTGGCCGCAATGGAGAGTTTCTTGTGATAGCAGAAATGGGGGATGTAGGAGCCGGTCATGGATGCGGCATCCATGACGGTGCTGCCATCCGGCACCTGAACCTGCTTTCCGTCGATTTCGATCTCTAGCATGAGGGGCTCACGTAGATTTGGCTGCCGGCACGCTGCACTTCCGGCGGAACCAGACATTTCTTGTTTTCGATGTGATACGCGAATTCATCGCCGAAGTGCTTGATGAAGCTCTGCACCGGCATAGAGGCCGCATCACCGAGCGCACAGATGGTGCGTCCCATGATGTTGGTGGTCACCGAGTTCAGCAGATCAAGGTCGTCCGGACGGCCGAGACCGTTTTCGATCCGGTGCACAACCCGGTACAGCCAGCCGGTGCCTTCGCGACACGGCGTACATTGACCACAGGACTCTTCGAAGTAGAAGTAGGACAGGCGCTCGAGCGCCTTCACCATGCAGGTGGTCTCGTCCATCACGATCACCGCCCCAGAACCCAGCATCGAGCCGGCCTTGGAGATCGAGTCGTAGTCCATCGTACAGTCCATCATCACCGCGCCGGGAATGACCGGCGACGAAGAGCCACCAGGAATCACGCCCTTCAGCTGACGCCCGCCACGCATGCCACCGGCCATCTCGAGAAGCTCGGAGAACGGCGTACCGAGATTGATCTCGTAGTTGCCCGGACGATTGACATGACCGGAAATCGAGAACAGCTTGGTGCCACCGTTATTCGGCTTGCCGAGGTTCAGGAAACCCTCGCCGCCCATGTTCATGATGAACGGGACCGACGCAAAGGTTTCAGTGTTGTTGATGGTGGTCGGCTTGCCGTACAGACCGTAGCTTGCCGGGAACGGCGGCTTGAATCGCGGCTGCCCCTTCTTGCCCTCGATCGACTCCAGCAGCGCGGTTTCTTCGCCGCAGATGTAGGCGCCGTAACCATGGTGGGCAAACAGCTCAAAGGAAAAGTCCGACCCGAGGATGTTCTGTCCGAGAAGTCCGGCAGCACGAGCCTCGTCGAGCGCCTCTTCGAAGCGGGTGTAGATCTCGAAGATCTCACCGTGGATGTAGTTGTACCCGCGGGCACACCCCATCGCATAGGCTGCGATGATCATGCCTTCGATGACGGTATGCGGGTTGTAGCGCAGGATGTCGCGATCCTTGAACGTTCCCGGCTCGCCTTCATCGGAGTTGCATGCAAGGTACTTGTCGCCCGGGAAGGAGCGCGGCATGAAGCTCCACTTCAATCCGGTCGGGAAGCCTGCGCCGCCACGCCCTCGCAGCACTGACGCCTTGAGTTCGGCAATGATGGTCTCGGGTGGCGTCTTTTCCGCAATGATCTTGCGCAACGCTGCGTATCCGCCGCGGGCCACATAATCCTGGAGCCGCCAGGTGCGGTCGCCATCGACTCCGGCGAGAATCAGTCCGTGCGCGCTCATTTGTCTTCCAGATCGGCCAGCATTTGGTCGATTTTCTCGGTCGTCATCCAGCTGCACATCTTGTGGTTGTTGTGCAGCAGCACCGGGGCATCTCCACAGGCTCCCATGCATTCGCCCTCCTTGAGGGTGAACTTGCCGTCAGGGGTGGTTTCGTTGAAGTCGATGCCCAGCTTGCTCTTCAGGTAATCGGCCGCGTGTACGCCGCCCGACAGCGCACAGGGCAGATTGGTACATACCGTGATCTTGTGGCGTCCGACCGGATTGAGGTCGTACATGTTGTAGAAGCTTGCGACCTCGTAAGCGGCAATGGCCGGCATGTCGAGATAACTCGCGACGTACTCTATGACGTCCTTGGGCAACCAGCCCTTTTCGACCTGTGCAATACGCAGCGCGGCCATGACAGCCGACTGCTTCTGGTCTGACGGATATTTTGCGATCTCGCGATCGATCTGTTGCAGCGTTTCCTGGCTCAGCATGTCGTACTCTTTTTCCGGATAGCCTGCCGTCTGTTCGTAGGGGCGCACACCTTCAGACCGTGCACGCTCATCTGTCGATTTCGCCGAAGACGACGTCCATCGTGCCGATGATTGCGACGACGTCGGCAATCATGTGCCCGCGGGTCAGTTCGTCCATTGCGGCGAGGTGGGCAAAGCCCGGCGCACGCAGCTTCAGGCGATAAGGCTTGTTTGCACCGTCGGACACGGCATAGACGCCAAACTCGCCCTTCGGGTGCTCGACCGCGGCATAGACCTCGCCCTTCGGGACGTGCATACCCTCGGTGAAGAGCTTGAAGTGGTGAATCAGCTCTTCCATGTTGGCCTTCATGTTCTCGCGAGCCGGAGGTGCAACCTTGTGATTGTCGGTAATCACCGGACCCGGGTTCTTGCGCAGCCAGTCGATGCACTGACGAATGATCCGGTTCGACTGGCGCATTTCTTCCATGCGGCACAGGTAACGGTCGTAACAGTCACCGTTCTTGCCGACCGGGATATCGAAGTCGACCTTGTCGTACACCTCGTAGGGCTGCTTCTTGCGCAAATCCCACGCGATGCCCGAACCACGCAGCATCGGACCGGTAAACCCCCAGCCCAGCGCCTGCTCGGGCGACACCACGCCAATCCCGACCGTACGCTGCTTCCAGATGCGGTTGTCGGTCAGCAGGGTCTCGTATTCGTCGCAATAACGCGGGAACCGGTCGGTGAAGTCCTCGAGGAAGTCGAGCAGCGTGCCTTGACGGTTCGCGTTGAGATCCTTGATTGCCTTTGCGTTCTTGAACTTGTTCGCCTGGTACTGCGGCATGCGATCGGGCAGGTCGCGATAAACGCCACCCGGCCGGTAATAGGCGGCATGCATGCGTGCGCCCGACACCGCCTCGTAGGCGTCCATCAGGTCTTCACGCTCACGGAAGGTGTAGAGCACCATCGTCATTGCGCCGATATCCAGCGCATGCGTTCCGATGTTCAGCAGGTGATTCAGGACACGGGTGATTTCGTCGAACATCACCCGGATGTACTGAGCACGCAGCGGCACTTCGACCCCCAGCAGGCGCTCGATTGCCATGCAGTACGCATGCTCGTTGCACATCATCGACACGTAGTCGAGACGGTCCATGTAAGGCACGGACTGAACCCAGGTGCGGGTTTCGGCCAGCTTCTCGGTGCCACGATGCAGCAGACCGATATGTGGATCAGCGCGCTCGACCACCTCGCCATCCAGCTCGAGCACCAGGCGCAATACGCCGTGTGCCGACGGATGCTGCGGGCCGAAGTTGATCGTGTAGTTGCGGATCTCAGCCATGACCTACGTCCCCGTAGCTTTCCTCACGCACGATGCGCGGTGTGTTTTCACGCGGTTCGATACTGACCGGCTGATAGACGACCCTGCCCTGCTCCGGGTCGTAACGCATTTCGACGTAGCCGGAAATCGGGAAATCCTTGCGGAAGGGGTGACCGACAAAACCATAGTCGGTCAGGATGCGGCGCAAATCCGGATGCCCGGCATACATGATGCCGTACAGATCGAAGGACTCACGCTCGAACCAGTTTGCACTGGCCCACAACTCGCACAGGGAGTCGAGAACCGGAAAAGCATCATCTTCGGCAAAAACACGAAGACGCACGCGCCAGTTGTGACGAATCGACATCAGGTGCGCCGCGGACGCGAAGCGCTTGCCGGCCCAGCCGCCATTGCCATACGTGGAGTAATCAAGCCCGGAAACATCGAGCAGCTGCTCGAAATGCAGACTTTCGTGATCACGCAACGTAAGTGCAACGTGTAGATAATCGGCAGCGGACACCTCAATGGTGACCTCTCCGCGATCAAGAACCAGCGACTGCAGTTTCTCGCCAAACACTTCCTGCAGAGACTGGCTCAGACGTTCAAGCTTGGAACTCATGATCTGGAGCCTCGTCAGCGCGCAATCGTATTGGTGCGCTTGATCTTGTTCTGAAGCTGGATGATGCCGTAGAGCAGCGCCTCGGCCGTCGGGGGACAGCCCGGCACATAGACATCCACGGGAACGATGCGGTCACAGCCGCGCACGACCGAGTAGGAGTAGTGATAGTAGCCGCCGCCATTTGCGCACGAACCCATCGAGATCACCCAGCGCGGCTCGGCCATCTGGTCGTACACCTTGCGCAGCGCAGGAGCCATCTTGTTGCACAGCGTACCTGCCACGATCATCAGATCGGACTGCCGCGGACTGGGGCGGAAGACCACACCGAAACGATCCAGGTCATAGCGCGAACAGCCCGCATGAATCATCTCGACTGCACAACAGGCCAGACCGAAAGTCATGGGCCACAGCGACCCGGTGCGCGTCCAGTTGATGACCGCATCAAGCGAAGTGGTCACGAACCCTTCGCGAAAGACGCCCTCTATGCTCATGCCTTACTCCCAGTCGAGTGCGCCGTTTTTCCACTCGACGATGTAGCCGATAACCAGGATAGCCAGAAAGACCATCACCGACCCGAAGACGAACCAGGCAACCTCGCCAGCGGCGATGAACTCCTGGAAGACGGTCGCCCACGGAAACAGGAAGGCGATTTCAAGATCGAAAAGAATGAAGAGAATGGCGATGAGATAGTAGCGGACATCGAACTTCATACGGGCGTCTTCAAACGCCTCGAAGCCGCACTCATACGGAGACAGCTTCTCACTGTCGGGACGGTAGGGCGCAATGATGCGACCCAGCAGGACGGGAACGACCCCGAAACCCAGACCAACAAGGATGAACAGCAGAACGGGAAAATAGCTTTCCAACATGACTCAATGACCCCTATTGAGTTTGGCAACTTATTGCTGCCATTATTGTTTTAGCTGCCCTTCATGGAAACGCCCGCTGTTGCGGGCGCTCTCTATATTCTGGTGCCGACGGTGAGACTCGAACTCACACGACCGAAGCCACTACCCCCTCAAGATAGCGTGTCTACCAATTTCACCACGTCGGCTTACTTCGTACAGCGCGAGAATTATACGATATTTTCCGCACTGCGCAAAGTGATACTTATACCTACTTCGGGATTGCCTGAGCTTTGGAGTCATCCTCCGGAGCGGCCGGCACAGCGTCACCTGCAGCCTCCGCGGGCGCACTCTGAACGACGCCATCCATCACACTGGAAGGGGCTGCAGGCTTGTTGCTTGCGAGATAGCTCAGACTCAGGCTCGTGATGAAAAACACCGTCGCCATCGCCGCCGTCGTGCGGCTCAGAAAGTTGGCCGAACCCGAGGATCCGAACAGACTGCCCGACGATCCACCACCAAAAGCAGCGCCCGCATCAGCACCTTTGCCGTGCTGCACAAGAACCAGACCGATCACACCAAGACCAACCAGGACATGCACCGTCAGCACCAGGGAAAAAACGACATCACTCATCACAACAGACCTTGAAAGAAACCTGCATCAGTTTTGTTTAACCACCGCCGAACGGCAAATGGCCATGAAATCTTCAGCCACCAGCGAGGCGCCGCCAATCAACCCACCATCGACATCGTTCACCGCAAACAATTCGGCAGCATTGTCAGGCTTGACACTGCCACCATAGAGGATGCGCACACCATCGGCATCCACATCGTGCGTGCGCAGCCAAGAGCGCAACCCGCCATGCACCTCACCGACCTGAGCCGCCGTTGCCGACAGCCCCGTCCCGATCGCCCACACCGGTTCGTACGCAACCACCATTCGTGCCATTGCATCGGCGCCTGCGACTTCAAGCACCGCCGCAAGCTGGCGCCCAACCACATCCATCACCTGCCCGGCCTCGCGTTCGGCGAGCGTTTCGCCAACACAAACGATGGGCACCAGACCCGATGCCTGCGCCGCAAGGGCCTTACGCCCCACGACTGCATCACTCTCTGCAAAGAGTGCGCGTCGCTCCGAATGGCCAACGATTACGTAGCGGCAGCCGAACTCTACGAGCATTGCAGCACTGACTTCCCCGGTAAACGCACCAGAAGCATATTCGCTGACATCCTGCGCACCGAGCGCGATACCCTGCAGGGCCGATTTCGCCTGTGCAAGATACGGATACGGAACACATACCGCCATCTCGACACCGGGCAGCGCAGCGAGTGCTGAAAGCAGGCGCTCATTCGCACCGAGACTGCCATTCAGTTTCCAGTTGCCGGCAACCAGTTTCTTCGACATGCAGAAAGCCGTCCGATAAATCGGAGGATTATATGCCGGCGCGGGCAATGCAGCAAAGTCGCATGTCGCAGACGAGGCTGTCGGCACCTGAGCAAAGCTCACGGGCAAGACATGCATGCGGTATGCGAAGGCGCGATGACAGCCCGTGGATGCGGCCCTGCACGAAACGCCGGCAACGACGGCCGGCAGCGAATCCGCCGTAAAAACACCTGGCGACGCGAGTCGCCACGAAAATGCCGCAACCGCCTCTGTTGCGGGCATTCAGACCGACAAGCGCTCTGGACCGCATCACGGATCAGACTGGACATCGGGCCGCAATCCGCCAGAATAAGGTCAGGCCTCTCGTTATTTTCGCGTACAGTGCCCTCAAGGACTCAAGCGCACAACAAGGAGACGGAGATGGAAAACCCGATTCACGAATTCAAGGACTTGTTCGAGCAACTGGGACTTCCGAGCGACAAGGCGTCGATTACATCCTTCATCGACAGCCACCGCCCGCTGCCTCACGACATCAAGCTCGCCGAAGCGCCGTTCTGGAATGCTTCACAGGCAGGCTTCCTGCGTGAAGAACTGCTGGAGGACGCCGACTGGGCTGAAATCGTCGACCGGCTCGACGTCGCCCTCCGAACCACCTGACTGCGGCATCCGCCTTCCCGTCGCGGAGACCGCGAATCGTCGAAGCGCTGACGCAGGGCGTACCCGGAACGCGGCGGGAGCCCTGCTCGGACAAGAAAAAAACGGAGCCTGAAGGCTCCGTTTTTTTGCTCACTCAGCCGAAACGGCCGGTGATGTAGTCTTCCGTTTCCTTTTTCTTCGGCTTCAGGAAGAGTTCGTCCGTCACGCCGAACTCGACCATCTCGCCCAGATACATGTAGGCGGTGTAATCGGAGATCCGCGCCGCCTGCTGCATGTTGTGGGTCACGATGACGATGGTGAACTCTTCTTTCAGCTCGCCGATCAGCTCTTCGATACGCGAGGTGGAGATCGGGTCAAGTGCCGAAGTCGGCTCGTCCAGCAGGATGACCTGCGGCTTGACCGCAATGCCGCGGGCAATGCACAGACGCTGCTGCTGACCACCCGACAGACTCATGCCGCTCTGGTGCAGCTTGGTCTTGACCTCATCCCACAGAGCGGCCTTGCGCAGCGCCCACTCCACACGGTCGTCCATGTCGGACACCGACAGCTTCTCGTGCAGCTTCACACCGAACGCAATGTTGTCGTAGATCGACATCGGAAACGGGGTCGGCTTCTGAAACACCATGCCAATCTTGGCACGCAGCACGCTGACGTCGATGCCGGAATCCAGCAGATTCTTGCCATCGAAAATCAACCCACCCTCTGCGCGCTGCTCCGGATAGAGGTCGTACATCCGGTTGATCGTCCGCAGCAGCGTCGACTTCCCGCAGCCCGAGGGACCGATGAAGGCGGTGACCTTGTGGCGCGCCATTTTGAAGTTGATGTTCTTCAGGGCGTGGAACTTGCCGTAATAGAAGTTGAAATCCTTGAACTCAATCTGTGCGTCGGTGATTTCCATAGTCATCTCGAAAGGCCCGCAAGGAGGCTTAGTTGATCTTTTCCACCCGCAGGAACACGCGGGCAACAATGTTCAGCACCAGCACACCAAGCGTAATCAGGAATACGCCGGCCCACGCCAGATCCTGCCAGTTGGAGAACGGGCTCATGGCGAACTTGTAAATCGTAACCGGGAGGTTGGCGACGGGACCGCTCATGTCCATCGACCAGAACTGATTTGACAACGCGGTAAACAATAGCGGTGCGGTCTCGCCTGCGATTCGTGCAACGGCGAGCAGCACTCCGGTCATCACGCCAGCACGTGCCGCACGCAAGGTCACCTTCGAAATCACCACGCTTTTCGGCGCACCGAGCGCAAAGGCCGCTTCACGGAGCGTGTCCGGAATCAGCTGCAGCATGTTCTCCGTCGTGCGCACGACCACGGGCAGCACGATCAGGGCCAGTGCGATCACACCCGACCATCCCGAAAAGTTGCCGGTCTGCGCCACCACCACCGCGTACACGAAAAGACCGATCACGATGGACGGTGCAGACAGCAGCAGGTCGTTGATGAACCGGGTAGCCTTTCCGAGCGCTGTAAAGCGCCCGTACTCGGCCAGATACACGCCAGCCAGAATACCGATCGGCGTACCCAGCAGCGTTGCCAGACCAACCATCACCAGGCTGCCCACAATTGCATTCAGCAGACCGCCGACATCATCGCCGGGCGGCGGCGTCATCTCGGTAAACAGCGTGAGCGACAAGCCTGAGATACCGAGCTTGAACACGGTGAGCAGAATCCAGATCAGCCACACCAGTCCGAACATCATCGCCATCAGCGACAGCGTGAGCGCAACCGCGTTGATCAGCTTGCGTCGTTTCAGCAGATTCATGATTTGCCTATCAACTCTTTGCGCCCTCGCCCTTGGCGAGACGGAGCAGCAACAGTTTTGAGATCACCAGCACGATCATCGTGATCACGAACAGAATCAGACCCAGTTCCATCAGCGCCGCAGTGTGCAGGCCGGGGTCCGCCTCGGCAAACTCGTTTGCGAGCGCTGAAGTAATACTGTTGCCCGGATCAAACAGCGATGGCGAGTTGAGGAAGTTCGTATTACCGATAACGAAGGTGACGGCCATGGTTTCGCCCAGCGCGCGCCCGAGACCGAGCATCACACCGCCAATCACACCGGTCTTGGTGTACGGCAGCACAACACCCCACATCACTTCCCAGGTGGTACAGCCGAGACCGTAGGCGGACTCCTTGAGCATCGGCGGAGTCACATCAAACACATCACGCATCACCGAGGCGATATACGGGATGATCATGATCGCAAGGATGATCCCTGCGGACAGCAGGCCAATACCGATCGGCGGGCCCGAGAAGAGTGCACCGATGACAGGAATCTCCCCGAGCGTTGCACTGAGAAACGGTTGCACGTACTTGGCAAAGATGGGGGCAAAAACCAGCAGACCCCACATGCCGTAGACGATGCTGGGAATGGCAGCCAGCAGCTCAATGGCAGTCCCCAAGGGGCGACGCAACCACAGCGGGGAGAGCTCGGTGAGAAACAGGGCGATCCCGAAGCTCACCGGCACCGCAATCAGAAGGGCAATTGCGGACGTGACCAGCGTGCCATAAACCGGAATCAGGGCACCGAACTTCTCCATCGGCGGATCCCAGTCCGTCGAAAACACGAAGCCGATGCCGAATTCGCGGATGCTTGGCCAGGATTCATAGATCAACGAAAGGATGATCCCGACAAGCAGAATCAGGGTCAGGATGGCGAAAGAACGCGCCGCCAGCCCAAACACGCGGTCGCCAAGTTTCTTCCAGGCTGACGTTTTGAATTCTTTCGTGGACATACGGATACCCGAAAGGGCGGCAGCATCGCCACCGCCCGCGGAAACAAGACCAAAGGCCTCCTCGGCCTTTGGTTGCTCATTGGAGCGAAGCACGTGCCTGCTCCGGTTACTTGCCGGAATACACAGTCTTGCCCGACGTATCCTTGATCATGCCCCAGGACGTCTTGATGAGCTTGATGGTCTCGGCCGGCAGGGGAACGTAGTCGAGCTCGGAAGCCATGGATGCGCCATTCGCGAACGCCCACTCGAAGAACTTCAGCGCCTCAGCAGCCTGAGCCGGCTTGTCTTGAGCCTTGTGCATCAGGATGAAGGTTGCGCCGGTGATCGGCCACGACGCCTTGCCCGGTTCGTCGGTCAGGATCTCATAGAACTCGGCCTTACTCCAGTCGGCGCTGGCAGCAGCGGCTGCGAAAGCCTCTTCCGTAGGACCGACAACCGAACCTTCCTTGTTCTGCAGGAGGGTGTGAGCCAGCTTGTTCTGCTTGGCGTACGAATACTCGACGTATCCGATCGAACCCGGAAGACGCTGAACGAAGGCCGACACGCCTTCGTTGCCCTTGCCGCCCAGACCAACCGGCCACTGAACGGCCGAACCTTCGCCAATCTTCTCTTTCCAGTCCGACGAAACCTTGGACAGATAGTTGGTGAAGATGAAGGTCGTGCCCGAGCCGTCAGCACGGCGAACCACACCGATGTCCTGCTCCGGCAGCGAAAGCTTCGGGTTCAGTGCAGCGATGGCCTTGTCGTTCCACTTGGTGATCTTGCCCTGGTAGATATCGGCAAGCACCTGACCGGTCAGGGTCATGTCGCCCGGCTTGACGCCTTCGACGTTTACAACGGGCACAACGCCGCCGATCACCGTCGGAAACTGCTGCAGACCACCCTTGGCCAGTTCTTCCGGCGTCAGGGGCTTGTCGGAGGCGCCAAAGTCGACCGTCTTGGCGTTGATCTGGCGAACACCGCCGCTGGAACCGATCGACTGGTAGTTAACCTTGTTGCCGGTTGCTTTCTGGTAGGCATCGGCCCACTTTGCATACACAGGCGCGGGAAAGGAAGCACCGGCACCGGTGATTTCAGCAGCCTGCACGCCCATCGAGAAAAGGGCTGCAGTGCTTGCAACGACAACTAGCTTGGTCGATACGCGGATCATGACTACCTCGTGTTTGGTAACTGAGCCGCTAAGGTAACAAGCGACTGTTACAAACACATTTCATGTCTTCAAAAATTAAGACGTATGACACACTTCGAGATGCACCATCCATTACAAATCAATCGCTTGCGGACCATCCCAATTATTACAGCCGGCCCGCCCTGGCGACCGATCAGCCAACCGCCTGCTCCACCGCCCCGGCTATCTGACGTGCGAGTCGTTCGACCACCTCGCCATCCCTGCCCTCTACCATCACCCGAAGCAAAGGCTCTGTTCCCGACGGACGCAACAGGACGCGCCCGGAATCGCCAAGCTCACGCTCGGCGGCTTCACGCGCTGAATCGATGCCCTGATCTGCCTTCCAGTCAAAGCCTGAAGGCAATCGCACGTTGATCAGGCGTTGCGGATAGAAGACCAGGTCTGCGCAGCTCTCTGCCAGCGTCTGCCCACGCTGCTTGAGCGCCGCCAGCACCTGCAGGGCAGACACGATGGCGTCGCCGGTCGAATGGCAATCGAGGCAGATGATATGCCCGGAATTCTCCCCCCCGAGTTGCCAGCCCTTCTCGTGCAGCAACTCAAGGACATAGCGGTCGCCGACCTTGGCCCGCGCGAAGGGGACGCCAAGTCGGCCAACAGCATGCTCGAAGCCAAGATTGCTCATCAGGGTTCCGACCACCCCGTCAAGCCGCCCTGCCGCCCTGCGCGCGGCCGCGATCACGTAGATCAGCTTGTCGCCATCGTAGATCTCGCCCTGACGATCGACCATGATCAGGCGGTCGCCGTCGCCATCGAGCGCGATGCCGATATCGGCCCCCTGGGCAAGAACGGTCTTGCGCAGATTCTCGGGCCGGGTTGCGCCCACCCCGTCGTTGATGTTCAGGCCGTTTGGCTCGACGCCGACCGAGACCACGTCCGCACCCAGCTCATGAAACACGCTGGGGGCAATGTTGTAGGCCGCGCCATGGGCGCAATCCAGGGCAATCCGCAGCCCGCGCAAATCGAGCTCATTGGGGAAGGTGCTCTTGCAGAACTCGATGTAACGCCCTGCAGCGTCATTGATCCGACGGGCCCGGCCAAGCCGGGACGAGTCGACACAGCCCATGGGCTCATCAAGGTGCGCCTCGATCTCCGCCTCCATCGCGTCGGGAAGCTTGGTGCCGCCCGCCGAGAAGAACTTGATGCCATTGTCGTAGAATGGATTATGCGAAGCCGAAAGCACCACGCCGGCCTGCAACCGGAGCGCCCGCGTCAGGTAGGCCACCGCAGGCGTGGGGATCGGCCCGGCGAGCATCACGTCCACACCCGCGGCAGCGAAGCCGGCCTCAAGGGCAGCCTCAAGCATGTAACCGGAGATCCGCGTGTCCTTGCCAATCAGAATGGCGGGACGTTCGCCCGGTGGCAGGTGCTCGCGTGCAACCAGGGAAACACCGGCAGCATAGCCGATACGCATCACGAACTCTGGCGTGATCGGAAACTCACCTACACAGCCACGTACACCGTCCGTGCCGAAATACTTGCGTCCCATGCTGTCCCCACCCATGCGGCAAAAGCAGGATTATGACACCGCCTGCCACACTGTGAGCGCATCCCGGGTCGGCGCGACATCGTGAACCCGCACAATCGCAGCACCACGCTGTACTGCGATCAGCGCGGCAGCCACGCTGGCGCTCACGCGCTGCTCAACCGGTCGCCCGGTCAGGGCGCCCAGCATGGACTTGCGTGACAGGCCGGCCAGCACAGGCAACCCGCGCTCTCCGAAACGCGCCATCTCGCGCAACATCATGCAGTTGTGTTCAACAGTCTTCCCGAAACCGAAGCCGGGATCGAGCACGATGCGCTCACGCGCTACGCCCGCCGTGGCGAGCACATCAACCCTGTCGGCGAGGAATGCAGCGACCTCGAACACCACGTCCTGATACCGCGGATTGCTCTGCATGGTGCGTGGTTCGCCCTGCATGTGCATGACACAAAGGCCTGTACGCCCGCCCGCTACCGCCTCGACCGCACCCGGCGCACGAAAGCCATTCACGTCGTTGATCATGTCGGCACCCGCACGGATCGCCTCTCGCATGACGGCCGGCTTGAGCGTATCCACGGATATCGGAACCCCGAAGCCAAGGAGCGCTTCGACCGCCGGAACCACCAGGTCGATCTCCTGCTGCTCGCTCACTGGCGCAGCGCCGGGACGCGTGGACTCCGCACCGATATCGAGGATGTCGGCACCATCGCGCAGCGCCGACTCGGCGCGCCGGATTGCCGCCGGGACGTCACGATGCAACCCGTCACCCGAGAACGAATCTGCGGTCAGATTCACGATTGCCATGATCCTGGGCACCGAAAGATCCAGATCAAAGCGCCCACATATCAAATTGGGCATTGCCCCCTCCTGCACGCCGGAATCGACGCACAAAAAAACGGGCCGGAAAACCGGCCCGTCTGTTGTTGCGGTAACGACTGAATCAGGCCGCCGGAGCAGCAGCCGATGGCGCGGCTCCCGGCGTATCGTCCGAGGAACGCGACTTCGGCGCCGGTGTCGGCTTGGGCGGCCGCGGCGGGCGCCCTTCCATGATGTCGTTGATCTGCTCGGCGTCGATCGTCTCCAGCTCAAGCAGGGCGGCGGTCATGCCCTCGACCTTGTCCCTGTTCTCTTCCAGCAGGCGACGCGCCAGTGCGTACTGCTGATCGACAATGCGGCGAATTTCCGCGTCTACCTTCTGCATCGTGGCTTCCGACACGTTACGGTGCGTCGTCACCTGGCGACCGAGGAAGATCTCACCCTCTTCTTCTCCGTAGACCATGGGTCCGAGCGTATCCGACATGCCCCACTGCGTCACCATGCGGCGCGCGAGATCGGTTGCACGCTGGAAGTCGTTCGACGCACCTGTCGTCATCTGCTTCATGAAGATCTCTTCCGCAATCCGTCCGCCGAACAGCACGGTGATGGTTTGCAGCAGGCGCTCGCGATCCTGGCTGTAGCGGTCTTCGGTCGGCAGCTGCATCGTCACACCGAGCGCACGACCACGCGGGATGATCGTGACCTTGTGCACCGGATCGGTCTTGTCCAGCAAACGGGCGACGACTGCGTGTCCGGACTCATGGTAAGCCGTGTTGCGGCGTTCCTCTTCCGGCATCACCACCGAGCGACGCTCAGCACCCATCATGATCTTGTCCTTGGCGCGCTCGAAGTCATCCATATCGACCAGACGCTTGTTGCCACGCGCAGCAAACAGGGCGGCCTCGTTGACCAGGTTGGCCAGGTCCGCACCTGCGAAACCGGGGGTACCACGTGCCAGCACCTGCGGCTCGACGTCGGGTGCAATCGGCACCTTGCGCATGTGGACCTTGAGGATCTGCTCGCGACCGCGGATATCGGGCAGGGACACCACGACCTGACGGTCGAAACGCCCCGGACGCAGCAGTGCGGGATCGAGCACGTCGGGACGGTTGGTTGCCGCAACGACAATCACACCAGCCTGCCCCTCGAAGCCGTCCATCTCGACCAGCAACTGGTTCAGGGTCTGTTCGCGCTCGTCGTTGCCACCACCCATGCCGGCACCACGCTGG